>JAQXIW010000018.1 GCA_029007985.1 Oscillospiraceae bacterium
AAGAATGTAGGGTGCCAGCTCGACATCGTACCGTTAGTAAATATTTGTTGGATTGTCGTCTTTAGAAAGCGAAAACATTGCTGCAAGCCTCTCTCTGACGAGAGAGGTGGCACGGCGGTACGCCGTGACGGAGAGAGAGAACGGGATAACAAAATTTAGGTGTCATATAAATAGTGTCAATAAATTAAATTGACGGGACGATGAAAGGCTAGTCCCCTACGATAAATAGGCTGTATTTCTGTTACAGAGTATTCATTTTTTCAAAGACTACCCCTCAGTCACCTTCGGTGCCAGCTCCCCTGACAAGTGGAGCCTTGCTTAAAGTTTCTGTTTATCAAAGTCGGATGTCGGCTCGGTCGGTGCTTTTGCTGCGCAAAGGTGTCCACCGGACACCCGCACCCCCTGACAAGTGGAGCCTTGCTTAATCTAACTAAATATGTAGGTGACGATGCCCACATCGTCCCGGTAATATGTATTGTAGGATTTTCGTCTTTTATGTGTAGAAAAATTGCCGCAAGCCTCTCTCTGACGAGAGAGGTGGCACGGCGGTACGCCGTGACGGAGAGAGAGAACGGGATAACAAAATTTAGGTGTCATATAAATAGTGTCAATAAATTAAATTGACGAGACGATGAAAGGCTAGTCCCCTACGATAAATAGGCTGTATTTCTGTTACAGAGTATTCATTTTTTCAAAGACTACCCCTCAGTCGCTTTCAGCGACAGCTCCCCTGACAAGTGGAGCCTTGCTTAATCTAACTAAATATGTAGGTGACGATGCCCACATCGTCCCGGTAATATGTATTGTAGGATTTTCGTCTTTTGTGTGTAGAAAAATTGCCGCAAGCCTCTCTCTGATGAGAGAGGTGGCACGGCGGTACGCCGTGACGGAGAGAGAGAACAAGATAACAGCATATTTGTTTTCAAAATAATTGTCATATAGTTTTCTCGTTAAATAATATACGGGACGATGTAGGCATCGTCCCCTACGATTCTTTTGAAAGCAGAATAATCAGCGAAAGCCTCCCCTTTTGTTAGTAAAGGGGCCTTTCTCATACTTTTTATTCATTAAAGACGCCTGTCTGCTTTTATACAAGCGATTGATTTTACGCTTTTTCTTTCTAAGTTCGACATATATTCTTTAACAATTAACCCCCGCTTCTCCGGGAGAAGAAGCGGGGGATTAGTCGATGTCAAATATCAGAAAAAGTCTTTAATTTTTTTGAGAAAGCTTTTTCTCTGTTCGTAATTGGAGTCGCCGAGAGTCGCCTCAAAGGCCTCGAGTGCTTTGCGCTGTTCACGGGTAATCTTTTTAGGGATTTCCACATTGACGGTCACATACTCATCGCCTCTGCCTCTGCCGTTGAGGTACTGTATACCCTTGTTTCTCAAGCGGAAGCGTGTGCCCGACTGAGTACCCTCCGGTATTTCGTACTGAACCTTGCCGTCCACGGTAGGTACGACTATCTCCGCGCCGAGTACCGCCTGTGAATAGGTGATAGGCACGGTGACGAAAACATCCGAGTCTCTGCGAGTCAGAATCGGGTCCGGCTTTACGGTTACGGTGACGATTACATCGCCGGCAGGGCCGTTGTTTTCGCCCGCGTCGCCCCGATTTCTCAAAGCAAGGCTCATATCGTCGTCAATGCCGGCAGGAATGGTGACTTCCTTTTTGACGGAAACCGAAACCAAACCGGAGCCGCGGCATTTTGAGCACGGGTCGCTGATGATTTTGCCCTTGCCGTTACATCTGCGGCAAACCCGAGTGTTTTGAATGACGCCGAAAGGCGTTCTCTGTTGTTGTGTTACATAACCGGAGCCGCCGCAATCCGGGCAGGTCTGCGGTGACGAGCCCGCCTTACAGCCGGAGCCGCCGCAGTCCGGGCAAGCCTCTTTATGTGTGAATGTGACCTGTTTTTTACAGCCGTGAGCCGCCTCCATAAAGGAAATGGTGACGCCCACGCGCACATCGCCGCCTCTGCGAGGGGCGTTAGGGTTTCTTCTCGACTGTGTAGAGCCGCCGAAACCGCCGCCGCCGAAGAAGGACGAGAATATATCGTTTAAGTCGACGCCGTCAAATCCGCCGCCGAAACCGCCGCCGCCGAAATTCGGGTCTACGCCCCGGTGGCCGTACCGGTCGTACTTGGCGCGCTTGTCCGGGTCGGACAGGACTTCGTTTGCCTCGTTGACCTCTTTGAATTTCCGCTCTGCCTCTGCGTCGCCCGGGTTCATATCCGGGTGATATTTTCTGGCAAGTTTGCGGTAAGCGGCCTTTATTTCGGCATCGGTTGCATTTTTATTGACGCCGAGCACATCGTAGTAATCTCTTTTTTCTGCCACTTTAATACCTCAAAAATATAAGTTTACGCCGCATAGGCAGATGTTGCCATCTGCCTATCGGATTTAGTGTTTATCAGTCAACGTCTTTGAAGTCCGCGTCGTAAACGCCGTCGTTGTTTGCGCCGCCGTTTGTGCTGCCGTTTGCGTTGTAGTCTGCGCCGCCCTGTGCGCCTGCCTGCCGCTGTGCCTGCTGTGCCCGAGCGTACATCTTTTCGGACGCCTTGTGCAGAGCCTCCTCCAGCTCGTTCATCTTGGATTTGAGCTCGTCGACCGTCGCTGTCTGTACAACGGCTTTGAGTGCCTCTTTCTTTGATTCGATGTCGGCTTTTTCATCCGCCGAGATGTGAGCCTCCATATCCTTCATAACCTTTTCAGTCTGGAATACGAGAGAATCCGCCCGGTTTCTTGTGTCGACTTCTTCTCTGCGGGCCTTGTCCTGTTCGGCGTACTGTTCAGCTTCGCGCACGGCCTTTTCGATGTCGTCCTTAGACATATTTGAAGAAGCAGTGATTGTAATCTGCTGCTGTTTGCCTGTGCCCAGATCTTTTGCGGATACCGATACGATACCGTTGGCGTCGATGTCGAAGGTTACTTCAATCTGCGGTACGCCTCTCGGAGCCGGTGCAATGCCGTCGAGTGTGAAAATACCCAATGACTTGTTGTCGCGGGCAAATTCTCTTTCGCCCTGGAGAACATTTACCTGTACGGACGGCTGGTTGTCTGCCGCCGTTGAGAAAATCTGGCTCTTCTTTGTCGGGATTGTTGTGTTTCTCTCGATAATCTTTGTGGAAACGCCGCCCATTGTCTCAATGCCAAGTGAAAGCGGAGTTACATCGAGCAGAAGCATACCCTGTGTTTCGCCTGTGAATACACCGCCCTGAATCGCAGCGCCGAGAGCTACACATTCGTCCGGGTTGATACCCTTGAACGGCTCTTTGCCTGTGAGCTTCTTTACAATTTCCTGAACTGCCGGGATTCTTGACGAGCCGCCGACGAGCAGGACTTTGTTGAGGTCTGACGGCTGCAGGCCTGCGTCTGCGAGAGCCTGTTTTACCGGGCCGGCTGTAGCTTCGACCAGGTCGTGTGTGAGCTCGTCGAATTTAGCTCTTGTGAGTGTGACATCGAGGTGTTTAGGGCCTGTTGCGTCAACTGTGATGTAAGGCAAATTGATGTTTGTGGATGTGATGCCTGAGAGCTCGATTTTTGCCTTTTCCGCGGCTTCCTTGAGTCTCTGTGCAGCCATCTTGTCGTTTCTGAGGTCTATGCCGTTTTCTTTCTTGAATTCTTCGGCAAGCCAGTTGATGATTCTGTTATCGAAATCGTCGCCGCCCAGACGGTTGTTGCCGGCTGTCGCCAAAACTTCCTGAACGCCGTCGCCCATTTCAATGATGGATACATCGAATGTGCCGCCGCCGAGGTCGTAAACCATAATTTTCTGGTCCTGTTCCTTGTCGATGCCGTAGGAAAGCGCGGCGGCTGTCGGCTCGTTGATAATTCTTCTTACATTGAGGCCTGCGATTGCGCCCGCGTCTTTTGTAGCCTGGCGCTGTGCGTCGTTAAAATAAGCCGGGACTGTGATGACGGCTTCGGTTACTTTTTCGCCGAGGTATTCTTCCGCGTCTGTTTTAAGCTTTGAAAGAATCATGGCGGAAATTTCCTGAGGTGTGTAGGACTTGCCGTCGATTGTTACTTTGTAGTTTGTGCCCATTTCTCTCTTGATTGAAGAAACTGTGCCGTCCGGGTTTGTGATAGCCTGGCGCTTTGCCACCTGGCCTACAAGTCTTTCACCGGATTTTGTAAAGCCCACTACGGAAGGTGTTGTTCTGTTGCCTTCGCGGTTGGCGATTACGACTGCCTCGCCGCCTTCCATAACGGCTACGCATGAGTTAGTTGTACCAAGGTCAATACCTATAATTTTGCTCATAATTAAACTCTCCTTATATTCATATCAGATTATTTACTTTATATATATTAAAGCTTTCGCTTTAATGCCGTTTAACAGGATACCGACACCGTCCGGTGACGGATAACCTTTTCGCCGAGTTTGTACCCTTTTTGGAACTGCTTTACCACTATACCCGGCTCGGTGCCCGGGATTTCCTCCTGCATTATCCGATTGTGCAATGTCGGGTCGAATGTCTCTCCCATTGCGTCTACGGCGGTGACATTGAGGTTTGCCAATGCGGATTCTGCTTTTTTCAAAGTCATTTCAATGCCCTTTTTGTAGTTTTCGTCGGAACAAGGGGCGGAAAGCGCGATTTCCAATGTGTCGATTATCGTCAGAATTTCCAAAACTGCCTTTGAAACGCCGTTTGAATAGCTCTCGCCCTTTTCCTTTGCCGTTCTCTTGCGGTAATTGTCGTATTCGGCGACAATTCTCAAATATTTGTCGGCTTGTTCTTCTTTTTCTTTTTTCAGCGCTTCGTTTTCGGCTTTGAGAGCCGCGTTTTGCGCGTCGAGGTCGACCGGGGTTTCCCGAGTCTTTGGCTCCGCCCGCCGTGTATTTTCATCGCATGCCGGGGTTTCCTCCGTCTGCGGAATTATCTTTTCTTCGTTTTCCATTTTACTTCCTTTCGGTGCCTGTTATTGTCTGTGTGAGCAGCTGTGCGAAATAGGCGATTTTCAAGAACAGGTCGTCGTACTGTACGGTCTGCGGACATATTACGGATATTGCGCCGCTCACCGCGCTGCCCCGATAGTATTTTGTCGAGATGAAACAGGTGTTTTCAAGATTTTTGACCGGCAGCTCGTCGCCGAAAACCACCGACACGCCGTCGTATTTTGGCTCGACCACCTTTTTCAGCATTTCCGTGTCCCGCAAAAGCGACAGCACATCGGATATGTTGTTTTTGAAATGGTCGGTGCGGAAGAGTTTTTCCTCGCCGGACACATATACCGGCTTGTGATTTGCGCTCTTTATCATATTGATACAGCCTTTGAGCACCTGTGAATACGCCGGGTTTTCCGCCGCCAGCTGTTTTTCCAGCCGGGTGAAATATCTCAAATTCAAATCGTCGATACAGGTAAAGCACAGTCTCATATTGAGTATTTGATTCAGCTGTAAAAGCTCGGTGTTTTCAATGTCGCCTTTCAGTCTGATAACTCTGGTCTGCACCTCGCCTCTGGTGGTCGTACCCACCAGCACCACCGTGTATCTGCCGGTTTTGAGCAGCTGGAAGTGGGCGAATTGAAGCTCGTCGTCCTTAGGCGGTACGACGACCGCCGGGTACCCGAGAAAATCCGAAAGCACTTTTGTGGCCTCCGGCAAAAATCTGGCGCTGTCGGCGTCGAGCGAATCAAAAGCCTCTTTTATTTTTTCTTTTACAGCCGGGCTGATTTCTCTTTTTCTGTCCATGTTGTCCACATAATATCTGTAAGCCTTGTTTGTCGGGATTCTGCCCGCCGAAACATGCGGCTGGTTTAAGTAGCCCAGCTTTGTAAGTCTCGCCATCTCGTTGCGCAAGGTGGCGGAGGATACCTGAATGTCCAGAGCATCCTGAAGCGCCTGTGAGGCAATCGGCTCGCCGTTGTCTATGTACATTTGCACAATGGCGTCAATTATCATCTTGTGTCTTTGATTTATGTCCATCTCGATGCTCCTTTTCAGATTTTTTAGCAGTCTATCTTGTTGATTGCTAATTATATTATAATCAATAATTTTCAATTGTCAACATTTTTTTTCATATTCACAAAGTTTTTACATTTCCGCCGTACTGTGATATTATATATACATATTATAAAGGGGTGATTTTATGACAGCGGGGCTTTACATTCACATACCGTTTTGCAGGAAAAAATGCAATTACTGTGATTTTTACTCTTTGGGCGGGGCTGACTTTGTACCGGATGAGTATGTCGACGCCGTTTTGAGAGAAATACGCTCTTACGGGGATTTAGTGTGCAGGACGGTGTATTTCGGCGGCGGCACGCCGAGCCTGCTCTCGCCGCGGCAGGTGAGCAGAATACTGTCCGAACTGAAAATCGAAGCCGGGGCGGAAATCACTCTCGAAGCAAACCCGGACACCCTGACCTTTGAAAAGCTGCGGGGCTATTATGACGCCGGGGTAAACAGGCTGTCGGTGGGCGTTCAGTCGGTTTATGATTCTTCTCTGGAAAATTTAGGCAGAATACACTCGGCTAAAAAGGCGCAGGAGGCGTTTGAAAACGCAAAAAAAGCCGGATTTGTGAACATATCCGGCGATTTGATGATAGGTATAAACAATTATTCAAATAAAGAGCTGTTTGACACGATAGATTTTTTAGCAGACTGCGGCTGCGTTCACATTTCCGCCTATATGCTGAAGGTGGAAAAAGGCACGCCCTTTTACGAAAACCGCCCGGAAAATTTAGCCGGCGAGGACGAAATGGCGGATTACTATCTGGCGGCATGCGAAAGACTGAAAGAAAAGGGCTTTATTCAGTACGAAATCTCGAATTTTTGCAAAACCGGGTATGAATCAAGGCACAATTCAATATATTGGCAACTGGAAAATTATCTGGGCATCGGGCCGCGGGCACATTCCTGTCTGGACGGCAAAAGATTTTATTACGAAAGGGATTTGAAAAAGTTTATTTCGGGGACGGAGCCGATTTTCAGCGGAGAAGTTGACGCCGACGACTGTATAATGCTGTCGCTGAGGCTGAAAGAGGGCTTGGATTTGGGCGTGCTGGCGGAAAAATGGGGCGTCGACTTGCCGAAAACCGCATACAAAAAGTTAGAGCTGATGAAAAACGCCGGGCTGATAAATTTTGACGGCAAAACCGTATCGCTGACGCCGAGGGGCTTTTTGGTCGAAAACGGCATCGCAAGCGAGATAATGATGTATAATTAAAACACAAATCCGGACACTCTTTCAAAAAAGCCGGACGAGGCGAGAAAAAATTGCGGATTTGATAACCGGTTGCGCTTGGCAGACAGGATAAATAGGTTTTTTATAATAAAAAGGGGCTTTCGCCCCTCTTTTTTATTAAATTATTTGAAAAGCGATTTTGTATTCTTTGCCGGTAAAAGTGTACAGCCTTTTATTTAATAAACAGTCGGTCATTCCACATAGTAGTAAGTGGTCGGTTTTGTAAGGTATTTTATACAGTCGATTAGCCAGCCGAAGCCGAAAAGGCCGCCGGTGAACATATACAAAAGACCGGCGCCGATTTTCCCCTCGTAAAATTTGTGTACTCCGAGATAGCCGAGCCCCCGACACAGACCGAAAGACACCCATTTGTTTCTCACTTTTCTGCCGTTCGGCTGCCGATAGGTGTAGGATTGTTTATCGTATCGGCTTTTTTCGTTTTCAAATAGGTATTCGAGATTCAGCGAGTCGTCGGTGGTTTCGTAGCGTGTGCCCCTGTTGTAGGAATACGAATTGTACTCTCCGCTCACATTGTCGGATTTTCTGCTCAACAAAACATAATCCGCGCCCTCGTATTTTTCCACGATGTCGCCGATTTTAGGGTTAAAATTAAAGCAAGACAGCGGATAAGCCTTTGCAAAACCGCCCCGGTCGCCCAAAATGACCCTGTCCCCGTCAAAACCTATTACCTTGTATTCAAGTTCTTCCATAACAATCCCACCTTTTATTTGATATTAACAGTTTACTGCCGATATGTCAATAAATTGTGTCGGACAGGGGGTATTTGGGGTATACAATTAAAAAATTTAAGGTTTTGCTGTTTTATATTTCTGTGTGTTCACGAATGTGTCGGAGCGGATTAGCTAGTTGCGGTTTATGGCCCGTCGCCCGGGGCGGTGGTTTGAAAGCAGTAATATTAGCGAGTGCCTCCATCTGATGAGGGAGGTGGCAAAAGTCGAAGACTTTTGACGGAGGGAGAGAAGAAAATACATCATAATTGTAACGGTATATTTCTTAGACTACCCCTCAGTCGCTTTCAGCGACAGGTCTCGCCTGTCGGCTCGGTCGGTGCTTTTGACTTCGTCAAAGGTGTCCACCGGACACCCGCACCCCCTCACAAGGTAAGCCTTGCCTAATTATCCTGTCTATCTAAAATCGCCTTTCGGCTTGGGCGGTTTGACGCCGGGGCAGTATCCTGCGGCGTGACACAAGCAATTCATGCGGCTGTCCCCATTCTCTCTTTCTCATTTTCCCGGCGGGATATTATATAAATTATATTTCAAAAAATCTCTGTTTTTACAGATTTTATAATAAAATTTCGCGGATTTGTGATATCTCACAAATATACCGATATTTATTTATTGATATTTTTTTATCGTTTATATTGACTTTTTTCGACTTCGGAATTAGAATGAAGTTGTGAATAATTTCACAATATCAAATATATAGGAGGACTGTTATGAGTCGTTTTACATTACCGAGAGACATTTATCACGGCAAAGGCTGCCTTGAGGAGCTTAGGAATTTGAAGGGCAAAAAAGCTATCCTCGTTGTAGGCGGCGGTTCCATGAAGCGTCAGGGATTCCTCGACAAAGCTGTCAACTATCTCAAAGAGGCGGGAATGGAAGTAGAACTTTTTGAAGGCGTTGAGCCTGACCCGTCTGTTGAGACCGTTATGCGCGGTGCCGAGGCTATGCGCAAATTCCAGCCGGACTGGATTGTATCCATGGGCGGCGGTTCACCGATTGACGCAGCAAAGGCTATGTGGGCATTCTACGAGTACCCGGATACCACTTTTGAGGACCTTTGTATTCCTTTCAACTTCCCTGAATTGAGACAGAAAGCAAAATTCGCGGCTATTCCTACCACATCGGGTACGGCTACCGAAGTAACCGCATTCTCGGTTATCACAAACTATCGGACAGGCGTAAAATATCCGCTGGCCGATTTTAATATCACGCCGGATGTCGCCATCGTAGACCCTGACCTTGTCGCCAGGCTTCCTGTAAAACAGGTTGCCTACACGGGTATGGACGCTCTCACGCACGCTATTGAAGCCTATGTTTCAACTTTGAACGGCCCGTTCACAGACCCTCTGGCATTGCAGGCCATTGAGATGGTTTTGGATTATCTGCCGGCTTCATATCACGAAAACAAAGTGGCAAGAGAACAGATGCACTATGCACAGTGTCTTGCAGGTATGGCATTCTCTAATGCTCTGCTGGGTATAGTTCACTCTATGGCGCACAAAACAGGCGCCGCTTTCTCAACAGGTCACATTCCTCACGGCTGTGCAAACGCAATATATCTGCCGTACGTTATCAAGTATAACGCAAAGAATCCTGTTGCGGCTTCCCGTTATGCCGAAATTGCCCTCCGCATGGGTCTGGAAGGCACAAGCGAAAAGTCGCTGGTCAATAGTCTCTGTGAAAAGATTGATGAATTTAATGTCATCTTGAACATTCCGAAGACTTTGAAGGATTTCGGTATCGACGAAGAAGAATTCAAGAGCAAGGTTGCAAAAATCGCAGAGCTTGCAGTCGGCGACGCATGCACAGGCTCTAACCCTCGTCAAATCACTCCTGACGAAATGGAAAAACTGCTCACCTGCACATACTACGGCACAGAAGTAGATTTCTGATTTTGACATAATGAGATTTCCCCCGGTTTTGCCGGGGGATTTTTTTGGTGAATGACAAATCGAGGCTGAATGAGTTTGTTTCATCGGGGGTGTATAAAGTTTTGACAGAAAGAAGCCCGACGGATTCGGAGGCGGTTTTGGTATTTATATGTAAGGGACGATGCCGGATTAGTCCCCCTACAATATTTTTGAAAGCAGAAATATTAGAGCAAGCCTCCCCTTTATCCAAAAGTGGCCTTTCTCAGCTTTTTTATTCACTATACTATCTCTCAGCTCGGTCGGGACTTCACTTTTCTTTTCCCCACGCAAAAAGGACACGGTTACCCGTGTCCTTAGTGTTTTATTTAGCTTTAATCAAATTGTCAAAACAACCCGATTAAACCGACAGTTTGTCAAACCGATTACTCCGATTAACTAAACTTTGTCTTTTCGGCGCCGTGCGCTGTGCCGTGCGTTAAAACACGCCGTTTAATTATTTGTAGAGGTCAACGAGTTTGAGCAGGTGTTCGTATCTGTCGTTAGCCTGCTTTTCGTTTTCTGCGAAGAGAACCTTAGCTCTTTCGGAGTTGGAAGCCATAAGTCTTGAGTAACGGGCTTCGTTCATCAAGAATTCCTGATAGCCGCCCTTTGGAGCCTTAGAATCAAGTGTGAATGGGTTCTTGCCTTCGGCCTTGAGTGCAGGGTTGAATCTGAAGAGGTTCCAGTAACCTGTATCAACGGCTCTCTTGATTTCAGCCTGTGAATTTGTCATGCCGCCCTTGATGGAGTGCATTTCACACGGAGCATAGCCGATGATGAGTGACGGACCGTTGTATGCTTCGGCTTCTTTCATAGCCTTGATTGTCTGGTTCATATCTGCGCCCATACCAACATGTGCAACATATACGTAACCGTAAGACATAGCGATAGCCGGAAGGTCTTTCTTACCTACTCTTGTTGTGCCGTTAGCTGTGAGTGTACCTTTACCTGCGGCAGCGAACTGAGCAACCTGACCTACGTTAGAGGACTTAGATGCCTGACCGCCTGTATTTGAGTAAACCTCTGTGTCGAATACCATTACATTGATGTCTTCGCCGGAAGCGAGAACGTGGTCGAGACCGCCGAAGCCGATGTCATAAGCCCAACCGTCGCCGCCGAAGATCCATACGGACTTCTTAGCAAGGAACTCTTTGTCCTTGAGGACTTTCTGGCATACCGGACATTCAGGATCTGCTTCGAGTTCTGCAATGAGAGCTTCTGTAGCAGCCTTGTTGGCGTCGCCGTCGTTGTATGTATCGAGCCAGCCCTTGATAGCCTCAGCCTTTGACGGCTTAGATGTCTTTTCCATCAGCATTTCAAGTGTAGCTTTGAGTGATTCACGGATTGTCTTCTGACCCATGTAGATACCGAGACCGAATTCGGCGTTGTCCTCAAACAGTGAGTTTGCCCAAGCCGGACCGTGACCGTCTTTGTTTGTTGTGTAAGGTGTAGCAGGTGCAGAGCCGCCCCAAATTGATGAACAACCTGTAGCGTTTGCAATGTACATTCTGTCGCCGAAGAGCTGTGTGATAAGACGGGCATAAGCTGTTTCTACACAACCTGCGCAAGCGCCTGAGAATTCAAGCAACGGCTGTTTGAACTGTGAGCCCTTAACAGAGTCGACTTTGAACGGAAGTTCTTTTACGGATACTTCGTTTACGAGGTAGTTCCATACTTCTGCCTGGTCGAGCTGAGATTCCTGACCGACCATTGAAATAGCCTTTTCTTTTGCAGGACATACACTTACGCAAACGCCGCAACCCATACAGTCAAGCGGAGATACAGCCATAACGAATACGAGGTCTTCGCATCCTTTGCCGATCATCTTTTCTGTGTGTTTGAGAGCTGCAGGAGCCTTTTCGACTTCTTCCTTTGTCAGAGCGAACGGTCTGATAGCAGCGTGTGAACATACATAAGCACACTGGTTACACTGGATACATTTTGCAGGGTCCCATGTAGGAACATCAACTGCAACGCCTCTCTTTTCGAATGCGGAGAGACCGAGCGGGAATGTACCGTCTTCGTAGCCTACGAATGTTGAAACAGGGAGAGAGTCGCCGTTCATAGCGTCAACCGGCTCAACGATAGCCTTGTTGAAGTGTCTCTGTGCCTCTGAAGCGTACTTGTTTGTATCTTCTGCTGCCGGCTTGTCTTCTGCTGTTGCCCAATCTGCAGGGATTTCAACAAGGTGGAGCTTGTCCTTACCGATGTCGATAGCCTTGTAGTTGAGTTCAA
The DNA here is from genome assembly GCA_029007985.1 of Oscillospiraceae bacterium. Taxonomy (GTDB): domain Bacteria; phylum Bacillota; class Clostridia; order Oscillospirales; family Ruminococcaceae; genus RGIG3102. Next base: position 12,084 of record JAQXIW010000018.1, read on the forward strand.
CAACATCCATACCCTTCTTCCGGTATGAAGCCAATGCCTTTTCCTTCATGTAGTTAACTGCTTCGTCAACAGGGAGGATGTTAGCAAGTGCAAAGAAAGCAGACTGAAGAATTGTGTTTGTTCTCTTGCCCATGCCGATTTCTTTGGCAAGGTCGATAGCATTGATTGTGTAAACTTTGATGTTGTTCTTAGCGATGTATCTCTTAGCTACTGCCGGGAGGTGTTCGTTGAGTTCCTCGTCTGTCCACTGGCAGTTGATAAGGAATGTACCGCCGGCCTTAACGTCTCTTACCATTGGGTAGCCCTTGATGATGTATGAAGGGTTGTGGCAAGCTACGAAGTCAGCCTTGTTGATGTAGTATGTTGACTTGATCGGTGTGTCGCCGAATCTGAGGTGGGAAATAGTTACGCCGCCTGTCTTCTTTGAGTCATACTGGAAGTAAGCCTGTACATACTTGTCTGTGTGGTCGCCGATGATCTTGATAGAGTTCTTGTTAGCACCGACAGTACCGTCACCGCCGAGACCCCAGAATTTACATTCAACTGTTGATGCGTTAGCAGTTGCAGGTACTTCTGTAGGGAGTGGAAGTGATGAGCCTGTAACGTCGTCTTCGATACCGACTGTGAAGTTAGCCTTTGGTGTGTCGAGGTCGAGGTTAGCGAATACTGCGAATACGCAGGCAGGTGTTGTGTCTTTTGAGCCGAGGCCGTATCTGCCGCCTACGACTGTCTTGCCGGCAAGTTTGCCTTCAACGGCAAGAGCGGCGATAACGTCGAGGTAGAGAGGTTCACCGAGTGCGCCCGGTTCCTTTGTTCTGTCGAGAACAGCAATCTTCTTTACTGTTTCAGGGATAGCTGCAACAAGGTGTTTTGCAGAGAACGGTCTGTAAAGTCTGACTTTGACAAGACCTACTTTTTCGCCGGCTGCGAGCATGTAGTCGATAACTTCTTCGATTGTGTCGCAGAATGAGCCCATTGCGATGATTACTTTTTCAGCGTCCGGAGCACCGTAGTAGTTGAAGAGCTTGTAGTCTGTGCCGATCTTGGCGTTGACTTTGTCCATGTACTTCTCTACGATTGCAGGGAATCTTTCATAGTATGGGTTAGCGGCTTCTTTAGCCTGGAAGAAAATGTCGCCGTTCTGAGCTGTACCGCGGAGAACAGGTCTCTCAGGGTTGAGAGCTCTCTTTCTGAATTCGGAAACAGCGTCCCAGTTAACCATATCGGCAAGGTCTTCGTTTGACCATGTTTCGATTTTCTGGATTTCGTGTGATGTTCTGAAACCGTCAAAGAAGTTCAGAACAGGTACTCTGCCTTCGATTGTAGCAAGGTGAGCAACGGCTGTAAGGTCCATAACTTCCTGTGGGTTGGATTCTGCAAGCATTGCAAAACCTGTCTGACGGCATGCATAAACGTCGGAGTGGTCACCGAAGATATTCAGAGCGTGAGCAGCAACTGTACGTGCAGATACGTCGAATACGCATGGGAGCAACTCACCGGCGATTTTGTACATGTTAGGAATCATCAGAAGAAGGCCCTGAGAAGCTGTGAATGTTGTAGTGAGAGCACCGGCCTGGAGAGCACCGTGAACGGTACCGGCAGCGCCTGCTTCAGACTGCATTTCAACAACCTTTACTTCTGTGCCGAACAAGTTTTTCTTACCGGCAACAGCCCACTGGTCTGTGTAGTCAGCCATAGGGCTAGAAGGTGTGATAGGATAGATACCGGCAAATTCCGAAAATGCGTATGAAGCATGAGCGGCAGCCTGGTTACCATCCATAGAAATTCTTTTTCTTGCCATTGGATTATATCCTCCTATTATATTAAGGCACATTTTGTGCCTATTTTACGCTTATCATTTTATCACTATTGGGGTGTAAAGTAAAGAAATAAACGCCTAATTTACCACATAAAACAAAAATTCGTCATTATAAATATTTTTTTATCAGTAAGTTTTCATATTATGGATAAGTTTAATAATATAACGATAAAATGTTGATATTAAGCGGAAAATCGAATTTTCTCCCGGAAAGATGAGAATATTTGTCGGCAGAGGAATTTTGAAAGAAGAAAAAATAGTGCAAGCCTCCCCTTTTAGACAAAGGGGAGGTGGGTCGACGAATGTCGAGCCGGTGGGGATAGAAATACATCGTTTGAGCGTAACTCCAAAATATATATTTTCAAAATAATAAATCAATCCCCCAGTCTGCTTCGCAGACAGCCCCCTTTATCCAAAAGGGGCCTTTCTCAATCTTTTTATCTATTAAAGAAGCCTGTCGCCTCGGTCGGTGAGCTTGGTATTAAAATGTAGGGGACGATGCCCACATCGTCCCGTTAATATATTTGGGTTTGTATGATTATCGTCTTTTTGGGTGTAGAAAAATTGCCGCAAGCCTCTCTCTGACGAGAGAGGTGGATTGGCGTAAGCCAAGACAGAGAGAGAACAAGATAACTACTAGTTTGTTGCCAAAATAGTTATCATAAAGTTTTATCGATAAATAACATTCGGGACGATGAAAGGCATCGTCCCCTACAATTTATAAATTATTATACTTTGAAAGACATATATACTTTTATTCCGGGAAAATTCTTGCTATGATTTCCGCCGCCTTTTCGCCGTCGGCTTTTGATGAGTCAAACGGCAATTCAAACAGGGCGTTCATATCCCGATAGCCGTCCGCCCTTGTGATTTCGCCGGTCGTCTCGTCAAATGTAAACGCCGCTCTGTCCGGGAACATTCCCTTTGTGACGCCGATGTAAACCGTGGTGTCGGCAAAAATCTCGATATTTTCACAGCTGAGCAATCTGTATCTCACGCCGTTGATGACCTTGTCCAAATATCCGCCGTTCAGCGACATAATATTCACAAAAACCGGGCTGTAGCCTTTGACAAAAGGCGAAACGCAAAATTGCGGCGTGTCGGTTATGTCGGTTATCGGGCTGCCGTCGGCATTTTCGATGGCGATGACGCAGTAGGTTTTGTCCGCCGGGACGGATTCCGCCTCCGCCATTTCGGATTCCCGCATTTTTTCGCTCAGCGTCTTGCCGCTTACCAAGCCCAAAAGCGTTACATTGTAGTCGTCAAATTCCTGTGTTTCGTCTATCAAAACGGCGTCCTCTGTTTCAAAAGCCGCCGCGATGGCGTCGTTTCCCAGCTCTTTTGCCACCTGTGCCGGAGTCAGCAGCTTTATCGCCGCATAAGTCGGCACGGCAAGACACATAATTATCGCCAAAGCGGCAAAAACCTGTTTGAATTTCATATTCTTTTTCATTTTAGCTCTTCCTTTCCCGTCTGCGTACCACAGCACTCTGTTGTTTATGTGCTGCGGTGATTTGTACTCGGCAGCCAATGCAGATTTAATAATACCGTCTATATTGTTCATACCAAATCCTCCAGTTGTTTACCCAATAGCATTCTGGCTTTGTGCGGGCGGCTTTTGACCGTCCCCTGCGGAATGTTTAATATTTCGGATATTCGGCCGACGGACATATCCCGATTGTAGTACATTAAAACCGGTATCCTGTACCTGTCCGGCAAAGAATTTACCGCCGCTCGCACCCGGGCTTTGACTTCGTTTTTTTCCGCCTCTGCCTGTGGGTTTCCACCGGCGGACAGAGAGGTTATCTCCTCTTGCCGAGCGGTGAAATTAACAACTTTTTTGCCTAATATGCAAAGCTTTCTCAATTTGTTTCGCCACAGATTTATCGCTATGCCGATAAGATAGTTCTTTGGATTGCGGTAAAAGTCAATCTCGTCCAGCTCTATGGCTTTGAGCAGAGCGTCCTGATACAAATCATCCGCTTCGGTGCGGTTTTTTGTCAGGTAGACGCAAAAGGAGTAAACCCCGTCGCCGTATTCTTTAATTGTTTGTTCCAGCCGTAATCTGTCCATATTGCTCCCGAAAAGTGTATTTTGAAGGTCGTGCACTTGCCTTTCACCCTATATTGTCACAAACCGACCGGTCGGTTCATTTTAACAGTGAAATTCAAAACGGTTTGCGGTTTTTTGAGTTCTAACGCGTATATTATATGTATATATTATACAGTATCACGGAATATAAAAAAGACCTTGATTTTTGCAAGGTCTAAAAAACGCCCCTATCGAATAAGCAGGGGCGTTTTCGTCGGTTTATAAGATTATCTTGCCGGTCGGAATACCCGCTTTTCGCCGTCGGTATTATTCGCGCGGTGATTTCGGGGGTTATGCGTCCGGGTTTTGTTTTCTCTTTTCATAGTTCTCTTTTTCCGTAAACCATGTGCGGATAAGAAATTTTCCGACAATTACCAGGAAAACGCCCAACACGGCATACTGAATAAGATTTGTCAGAGTGAGAGATAATATTTGTGCGAATGTGAACATCATATTCCGTGTTTCCTTTCATGTACTTGGCGCACTTTTTAATTGATCCGCTGTTACTGTAGTTCTCATATTCAAATCTTGAGACATTACATACATCGTTGATGATACTGAAAATCCCTGAGGAATCTGCCCACCTACAGAATAATTTTCTCTAAATCTTCCTCCACCTATAAGTGTACATGAAGAAGCGCTTAAGCCGGTACTGTATGCAGCATCTTGCAACCACTCACATGTAGCCGGTCCCCGTGCTAATCTTGTGAACACCCGTCCACATTCTGTTATATCATAATAGTTTCCTGAGCCTTCAAGTGTAAAATACGCACCCAAATCAGCTTTATACCGCGAATTCAGCGAATACGAAAAAGTTTTAGTATATTTTTTATATACAATAGAATTTGTCGATCTTGTTGAAACATTTTCTTCTTCAATCAAAACACCTAATGGTATTCCGGTTGCTTCCGATTTTGCCGCAAAATACTCTTCTGCGGTAACTGTTTCAACCTTTTCGTCAGATGTTATCCATCTCGCATCTGCAAAACACGCCAATGATAAGATACTAAATAACAATATTGCAATAATTGCAACAGTTGCTCTTTTTTTCATAATAGCCTCCTTTAGCCAATGTGTCTCAAATATTAACAAATACAAACGCACACAAGACATTTGTATATATCGAACAAAAAACGTGAATTGTTTTTTTGTTTTTCATCTATATTGTACAACATCAATTCCTGAATGTCAAGATGTATCACTTTTCCATATGAGTGTATCATAAATATTATTGATGTGACTATCCGCATCATATTTATGAATTTTTGTTCATAAAGTCCTATTATGTACTATCAAATAATCATAATAATCATATAGTAATTATTATAATACAGGCTTTGTATTTCTTTTAGTACCATAATCTAATATTAATTCACACTGTATTTTTTCTGTTCATTTTCACAACTTATATTTGTACAAAGTGACATTTATTGTACTTATTGTGATATATAATAGGTACAAATAAAGCGATTCGGGTGATAAAATGCGTAAAGTTATCTGTACCAGAAAAACATATATAACCGTCATAGCCTACCACGAGCTGACCGGGGAAACCCAGCCGCTATACATTTATTTCGGCGACGGCAGACAGTACAAAATCGACAAGGTCATCAGACAATTTGACACCGTCATAAATAAGTACCGCGGAGAATACGACAGGACATTTTTGGTGCGGATAGGCAAGCGGCAGGCGAAAATCTACATCGAAAGCGGCTCGGGCAAGTGGTATGTACAGGAAAAGGTCTACGCCGACAATCCTTACAGCCAGATACCCGCCGTCGAAAAAGACGGGGCGTGAAATGCACAAAACGCAATAATTTATTTTTGTATTCCGGATAATTCAAATTCAGTCCCTATAAAAAACTCAAGCCCCGTCGGCGAGTTTTCTCGGTTGGTTATTGAATAATCGGGGAAAATGCGGTATAATCTTAACGACCGTTCATTATATAGTACGATATTCACTGTACGGCACAACATTTACTATATAGCACGATATTCACTGCACGGCACAACATTCTTTATACCGCACGAAAGGAGGAGATAACATGCGCACACAAAACGAAGAAGCCCGCAAGCTTAAAAAAATCGAGATTATGAATACCTGTTTTGACTGCTATGCGGAAAACGGATTATCCTCCGTCGGAATAAAAGCTATCGCAAAGGCCTGTGATTGTAGCGTTGCGACGCTTTATCTGTATTTTGACAATCTTGACGACCTGATAATTCAGTCTGTCGAATACTGTATGACCAAGGTTGAGGACGATTTTATGGCGAAAGCCCCCACCGATGTGGAGGACCTGTGGCGGTTTATTGACGAGATCCCCTATTGGACCGCGAAAGAACATGGAAAGAAATACAGACTTATGTATCAGGTTTATACCCACCCCAAATACAGGCAGTACGGTCAGAAGTTCTTTAAGGGTGTGGATGAACGATATACCGAATATGCAAAGAGTTTAGAAGGGAAGCTGGGTCTTCCCGCCGAAAAAATCACGCCGCTGATTTTCATTCTGATCAGAGCCTGCGTGCATTACGCACTGTTTGAGGACGAGTTCTATCTGAAATCCCAGATCGATGTGCTGAAGGAAACCCTGGAACTCTTTCTTGCGAAATACAGCCCGAAAGCAAGGTCGGGAACTTTTACAGAATAAACCGGATTCAAAAATATCTTTTGGGAGGAACATCAATGAAAAAACGAATTTTAAGCATTCTGCTTGCCCTTTGCATGGTGCTGATGCTCGTACCGGCCACGGTATTTGCGGAGGATAGATGCACATTCGAGTATAATTTTAAGTACGGATCATATCAAAGTGAGAGCGGTAATTCGGACACAAGCCCCTATACGTGTAACCCGCCGGTGCCGGATGAGGTCATGCTCGGCACCGTCATAAACTGTGCACCCTACAAATTTGTGGGCTGGAAAGAAACCGGCTCCGGGACGGTCTATGCACCTCCTTCTACTGCCGTGGCGAATGGCGATATGACCTTTGAGGCTCTCTATGAGGTAGACGGCAGCCTCGCCGTCACTGTCGACGGCTTCGAGGTGGGCAAAACGCCGGCCGACTGCACATTCTCCTTTGCGTCCACGATCCCGGGCGTCACCTTCAGCGCAGACGATATTCAGTATATTTACTGGGAAAAATACGTTTTTAATGAAGCTGTAAAGCAATACCAGTGGCTCCGCATGGATGAAACCGAAGTGTTTCAGGCCGGCACGCAGTATATACTCTTGCTGTGTCTGGACAACAAAGGTCTGGAGCTGGCGCCGGCTGTCACCATGAACGGCAAGACGCCGGAAAATTGTACGATTGCAACCAGAGATGGTGTGCCGATTCAGCTCCAGATATACTGCGAACTCGGCACTCCGAAGGTGCCGGTCTACAACCTCGACATCACGGTGGACGGCTTCGTGGCGGGCAATACGCCGAAGGACATCACGCTCTCCTTTGCGTCCACAATCCCGGGCGTCACCTTCGGCAAAGACGATATCAAATCGCTTAGGTGGTCAGAAAGAATCGATAATGCCGATTGGCCCTTAATAGAAGACACCGATGTGTTCAGAGCCGGCATAAGCTATAATTTCCTAATCCAACTGGACAACAAAGGCCTGGGTACAGCACCGGCTGTCACGATAAACGGCAAGACGCCGGAGTATTGTGATATTAGCTTCAAAGATGGAGTGCCGGTTATGCTCCGGATTCTCTGCGAACTCGGCACGCCGGATGTCGCCGTGAACGCGCCGTTCACAATCACCGTTGACAAGGGCGACGCCGCCGAGCCGGGCGAGACCGAATTTGCGCTGGGGTTGTTTGACGGCAGCGGCAACGAGCTGACCTTTGGCGACACGTCTTTCACAGCGGTTATAACCACCGACGGCGTCGGCAGCTATTCCGGCAATTTGGCTGTCACCGCCACGGAGAGTTGGCTTCGCAGAATGCTGCAAGAGGGCGCGTTTATCAAGCAGTATGACGGCGGCGAAAACGGCTGGACATACGACGATACCGTTTACGGCGTTTTCCTGAAACAGTCAGAGGTTGCTTCCCGCGCTGACGGCGAGGTTGTGTACTATCTGGCGATTTATCCGACATATCTGACGGAAGACGGCGAGCGCAGTGTGGATTTTGACGCCCCGGCGGAGAAAATGACATTTACCAATACCTACACCGCCCACGACTACCGGCTGAAATACAACGCCGACGGTCACTGGGATGAGTGCACCGGCTGTAAAGATAAACAAAACGAAGAGCCGCATCGCTACGGCGATTGGAAAGTGATAACCGCAGCCACACGGACGGCTGACGGCGCAAAAGAGCGTGTTTGTTCCGTCTGTGACTATATCGACAGACGGATAATACCTATGACGGGCGGCACGGTAACGCAGGTAAACGGCCCGGCGACGGGCTACGAAAGCCGCACGGCGCTGTGGTGCGCTCTCCTCTTTATCGGCGGAGCCGGCATAATCGGTACAGCTCATTACGGCAAAAAGAAAAGCACAAAATAACATAGACTAAACCGAGTGTGCGCCGCACATTTGCCCCCTGTCGTATACAATCGGCAGGGGGATTTTGTATGGCGGTATTTGAAAATTGTTTGATTGTTTGAATGGATATTTCGGTTATTGCTATAAATAATTTGACAGAATAAAGCGTTTTATTTATGCGCTGTTCCCGCTGCACAAAAATAAAGCACAACAAAAGGCGCGGCCTATCAGGTCGCGCCTTATTTCTGTTTAGACTGCTGCGAGCGCCCGGGGGCAGTTCGCAATTATATCGGCTTTTGAAAAAGTCAATTTCTTTTGTGAAAGATGAAATTATCTTTTGAAAATATCAAATCGTCTTTTCAAAAATCCGTTTTCTTTTTCAGCCGTCAATTTGCCGAAAAATCAAAGTTCTTCCTTTTTGATGACAGTCTTGCCGCCCATGTAAGGAACGAGAGCTTCCGGGATTGTGATTGAGCCGTCTGCGTTCTGGTAATTTTCCAAAATGGCGGCTGTTGTTCTGCCTACCGCGAGACCCGAGCCGTTGAGTGTGTGGAGAAGCTCAACCTTACCTGTCTCTTTGTTGCGGTATCTTGTCTGCATTCTTCTGGCCTGGAAGTCTGTCATGTTAGAGCATGAAGAAATTTCCTTGTATGAGTTGTAAGAAGGCATCCAAACCTCGACATCGTATGTCTTGCCCGAGCCAAAGCCCATGTCGCCTGTGCAGAGTGTGATGACTCTGTGCGGCAGACCGAGGAGCTGGAGACATTCTTCGGCGTCGTTTGTGAGGGATTCAAGCTCAGCCCATGACTGATCCGGGCGGGCAAATTTAACCATTTCTACCTTGTTGAATTCGTGCTGGCGGATAAGACCTCTTGTGTCTCTGCCGGCAGAGCCTGCCTCGGCTCTGAAACAAGCTGTGTAAGCGCAGAATTTCTGCGGGAGCTTGTCGCCGTCGATGATTTCGTTTCTGTAATAGTTAGTTACAGGTACTTCGGCTGTCGGTACGAGATACCAGCCGGATTTATCCAAGTCGGCAGAGTCGCCGTCGCCTCTTGAAACCTTGTACATATCCTCTTTGAACTTAGGCAGCTGAGATGTGCCTCTCATTGAGTCGCCGTTTACGATGAAAGGAGGCAGCATTTCTGTGTAGCCCTGTTTCATTGTGTGCAAATCAAGATAGAAGTTGATGATGGCTCTTTCAAGGTGTGCGCCTTCGCCCTTGTAGAAATGGAAACGGGCGCCTGTTACCTTTGCGGCTCTTTCAGGGTCGAGAATATCCAGCTCTTTGCCCAAATCCCAGTGTGCCTTCGGCTCGAAGCCTTCTGCGGCAAAGTCTCTCGGTGTGCCCCAGCGTCTCATTTCGACATTGTCGTTTTCGTCTGCGCCGACAGGAACGGAAGCGTCAGGTGTGTTAGGCAAGTCAAGCATTGCGTCCTCGAGAGCTGTCTCGACCTCGCCCAGCTTGGCGTCAAGAGCTCTGATTTCGTCGCCGATAGCCTTCAAATCGGCTTTGAGCTGTTCGGCTTCTTCCTTTTTGCCCTCTTTCATAAGAGCCGGAATCTGTTTCTGCTCTGTGTTCTGCTTTGCTTTGAGGCCGTCTCTCTTTGAGGCTGTCTCTCTTCTCTGTTCGTCGAGTTTGACGATTTCCCTGACTTCGTCGGTGTAGTCCTTTGAATGTCTTGTGTTGAGGATTCTGATGATTTCTTCCGGATTTTCTCTGATTCTTCTGATGTCAAGCATGATTTTGCTCCTTATTTCTTTTCAAGTAAATTTGCCAGTTCAAGCAGCTGCTCCTGGCTGTTAAATGTAATATTAAGACTGCCTTTGCCGTCTTTATAGGTGATTTTTACAGGCGTGCCGTGCATTTCCGACAGGGCGATTTCGACCTCTTTTACGATTGTCGGAATGTTCCTCCGCTTCGGCGGCGTCGGGTCTTTCTGCATCTGCTTTGCCAAAAGTTCACACTGGCGGACGGAAAGCTGTTTGTCCGCCGTCAGCTGTGCCAGCTCGATTTGCTTTGCGCTCTCTTCCAGCGAAAGAATGACTTTTGCGTGGCCTAAGCTGATTTTACCCTCTTTGACCAGCTGCAAGATTTCATCCGGCAGATTGAGTATTCTCAAACTGTTGGCGATGCTGGAACGAGGTATGGACAGCTTTTTTGATATTTCGTCCTGTGTGAGATTGAAACTCTCCATAAGCGATTTGTAGCCGAGGGCGACTTCGACAGGGTCGAGGTCTTCTCTCTGGAGATTTTCGATAAGTGCGATTTCCTTTGCGCTCTGTGTGGATACATCCTTAACGATGGCCGGTATCTCGGTGAGACCCGCCATTCTCGCCCGGCGGAATCTTCTCTCGCCGGCTATTATGGAATATCTGCCCGACCCGTTAGGCATAAGTACAATAGGCTGCAGCACGCCGTGTTCCGCAATGGACCGGCTGAGCTGTTCAAGACTCTGTGTCTCAAAAGTCTTGCGTGGTTGATGAGGGTCTACGTCGATGTCTGATAATTTGATACTGGATGCCGAGGCATCCGAGATTTGTTGATCGCCCGTCAAGAAAATCGAATCAAGACCTCTGCCGAGGCCGGTGTTCTTTTTTGCCATAGGCACCTACCTTTCAAAACACGGAATCTCCGCTTTATATTTTATAATCTTTATCATACAACATTTTGCCGCTTTTTACAAGAATTATCTTAATAAATTAAGC
>JAQXIW010000019.1 GCA_029007985.1 Oscillospiraceae bacterium
CTCCGCCACATGTTTTGACAAAACCGCTTGCAAATTTTCGCATTATGTAGTAATATATGTTATATGCTTGTGTAGCACAGCCGGTAGTGCAGCTCATTCGTAATGAGCAGGTCGCGTGTTCGAGTCACGTCACAAGCTCCAAAAGACAGGTTTTGCGCCTGTCTTTTTTGTTTTGCCGCCGACGCAATGAGATAAAAATACATAATGCAATGGTAAATTTTTACACCAGGTTACAAATATTTTCGACAAAACAACTGAGAGTTGAGTTTTCCACAAAGTTTTCAACACCGTGTTGAAAACTGCCATAATTTCACATTTTTCCCGAAAAACAAGGGGATTTTACCGCTTTTTGAAATAAATTACACATTTTTGCGGTTGAAAAGGTGAATTTGTTACAGTCTCGACTTATCATATTAGGTTTTCAACTGAATTAACATAGTTTTCAACATTTTTCGGTTTTCAAAGGGGTTTTTAACATAAAAGTGGAAAAATGTTGAATTAAATGTTGAAAACTCGGTTAAATCCTTAAATATTATCAAAAAATTACCCTGTATAAACAATATTTTGAGAATTTGAAAATGAATAAACATATATATTGTAAATTTCGGGCGGAGCCGTCAACTACACCTGTGTTAATTTTTTACCATTCACAGCAATTTATGTTAACTTTTCAACTAAAGTTTTCAACTTTTCAACATTTTTTGCGGGGATAATTTCGGTCATAAACAGGTCTGATTTGCTTTGATTTACACTTTTTTCTTTTGGGTTTTGCCGGCTGACCGCCCTTTTGCTTATTTGCACTCTGTACTCATTACACAGAGCGTTTTATCCATATTTACAATATGTAAAATTTCCGATAAATTCGGAAAGTATTGCGCTAAATGATTCTTTCGAACAAAAAAGACGGCTTTCGCCGTCTTTACATTCGGATATTCACACAGCCGCATTTGCCCGGGCGGAAACCGGCTTTCGCTTGGCAATCAATAATTAAACAGCCCCTCCAGACTTTCGTCGTTTAACACCCATTCGCTGTCCACATCTATAACTCTGTATTCGTCGATGGTGTCGCGGATAATTACGGTTTTGATGCCGGCGTTAATCACCATTCTCTTGCACATTGAGCAGCAGCTGCCGTTTTTTACATAGCTGCCGTCGACCTCTTTGCCGCAAAGATACAGCGTTGCGCCCAGCATTTCGTTTCTCGGGGCGGAAATAATAGCATTCGCCTCGGCGTGTACGCTTCTGCAAATCTCGTATCTTTCCCCTCTCGGTATGTTCAGTTCCGTGCGCATGCAGACGCCCAAATCCGAGCAATTTTTTCTGCCCCTCGGCGCGCCCACATAGCCGGTGGAGATTATTTCGTCGTTGTTGACGATGATTGCGCCGTAGTTTCTGCGCAGACAGGTGCCTCTTTTTGACACGGTCTCGGCGATGTCGAGATAGTAGTTTATCTTGTTTCTTCTCATGATTTTTCCTCTTTTTGCCCTTTTATTTAGAATAATAAAGTAAAAATGTGTATAATTCAATATTATTTTGTAAAAAATTGAAAATATCCCGGCTTTTTGATATTATATAGAAAACAGAGGAGGAGAAAATGGACAATCTGACTAACCTTTCCTTTATGAAAAGCCTGTGCGCAAAGCACGGTTTTGTGTTTGAAAAGAAATTCGGCCAGAATTTTATCATAAATCCGTCGGTCTGCCCGAAAATTGCCGAGTACGCCGGGGTGGACGAAAATACCTGCGCTTTGGAAATCGGCATCGGTGTGGGCGTTTTGACGACCGAGCTGGCGAAAAGGGCAAAAAAAGTGGTGGCGGTGGAAATTGACGACAGCCTTAAACCGCTGGTCGCCGAGACTCTGGCGGAATTTGACAATGTAAAAATTGTCTGGGACGACGTGCTCAACGTGGACCTGGCAAAGCTGATACGGGAGGAATTTGTCGGCGAAAGAGTAGTCGTCTGCGCAAATCTGCCCTACTACATAACCAGCCCGATAATCACAAAGCTTTTGTCGGACAATCTGCCGGTGGAAAACATAACCGTCATGGTGCAAAAAGAGGCGGCGTTAAGACTGTGCGCCGACGAAAAAAGCCGAGAGATCGGCGCGATTTCTATGGCGGTACAGTATTATTCCAAGCCGAAAATCTGTTTTAATGTGTCGCGCGGCTCGTTCTATCCGTCGCCGAATGTGGATTCCGCCGTCATTCGTTTGGATATACGCAAAGACGGCAAACCGACGCCGAAAAACGAGGAGAATATGTTCAGGCTCATCAGAGGGGCTTTCGGCCAGCGCAGAAAGACCTTTGTCAACTCGGTGAACGCAACGCTGGGCATACCGAAACCGGACATTGAAGCCGCCCTGTCGCAAATAGGCGTCGATGTCAGAATCCGCCCGGAAAAGCTGACCCTGGCACAATACGCCGCCCTGTCGGATATTTTGATGTGAAATACAGAGAGGTAAATCAAACGGCACAGAGAGGGCGGTTTTTTTCGTCCTTGCCGTATACGAGGGACGGATTATTTCTTCGGAACAGTTCAAAAATGTAAACGGACACAGTTTGTTTTTTCGATTTGTCACAATTTTCTTGAAAAATACATATCTTTGCTATATTATAAATAAAAAGTAAATAATGTGTTTCGGAGGGTACCCCCATGACAATGCTGGAAATATACAAAGGCAGAAAAGAGGCTCTGACCGCGAGAATCAGAGAGTCAAAATCTCTGTACGAGACGGGCTCGGTGATTACGGAAATGCTGGATACGATGAAATATCAGTATCTCGCCGCCGAGCCGGGCACAAACCGGGAGGAGCTGGGCGAAATTTTACACATAGTCACAGCCACATTGCCGCTGATTGAGAGCGTAAACAAGGCAAAGCTCTGGGAAAAGAGCGAGGAGGTCGACAGACTCAACGCCAAGAAAAAGAGCGCGCTGCCGGGGCTTATCGCCGTACTGGTTGGCGTGGGCTGTATAGTTTTGCCGACGCTTTACTCTGTTTTCACAAAAAAAGTTGCCTTTGCCGATGTGCTGACCGGGCTGGAAATTTCGCTGGTGGGCTGTCTTATACTTATTCTGGCGGGCTTTATGCTGTTCCACCGCAAAAAAGTCAAGAGAAACACTACGGTTGAAATTTCCGTAGACGCAGCCGACATTGCCGACAGGCTCGAAGGCATCATAAAGGAAGTCGACGATGTGCTGGCGATGAGAAAGAAGCGGACGGAAGCAACCGCCCGGGCGAACGCGGTATCTCTGAGCGAGGACGAAGTAAAGCTTTTCGCATATCTTATGGAGGCAAAATATTCCGGCGACGGCGAATACATGGCGGAACAGCTCGCCGATGTGGAAACCTATCTTTCAAAGCTGAATATACTTTTGGTGGACTACAAGGTCGGCACCGAAAAGTATTTTGAATTTCTCGACGGCGACGAGACAAAGACAATACGCCCTGCTCTTTTGAGAGACGGCCGGGTGTTGTCAATGGGCTTGGCGCAGATTAAAGTGGATTGATATGAAGGACGAAAAGAAGAAAAACACCGACAAAATAATGAAAGGGGCGGCGGCTCTGTTGCTTTGCTGTCTTTATGTGCCGGTGGCGGTAATCGGGATTGCCCGGAAAATCAAGAGCAAAAAACTGTAAATCATTAAGGGCGGCGCAAACCGCCCTTATAATTTGCGCCCGGCAACCGGTTTGTATTCACAGGTGACGGTGTCTTTGCACAGAAAAGACTTGTGTCTTATGTTATACCGCCGGTTAGCGCTTTGACCGCCGCGGCGTCTCTGTGGTTTTTGACATATCACCCAATAAAACAAGCCAAAAACCAAAACTTTCCAAAAAACCGAAAAGTGAAGAGTTTTGGAGAAACAACCGACATTTCAGGGCGAAAATCAAGTAAAATCGGGCAAAAGGTGAAGGATTTTGGGGCAATATTACTGTCTGTAATATTTTGAAAAGGTGAAAGGTGAAGGATTTTGGACTGCATGGGGGGGTGAAAGAATGGCGATATATTTCGGCTCGGATAAGAGTGGATTGAAAGGCGTTATCGCCGCAAGGACAAAGGACAAAATACAGCGGCATATTTTTACCGACCGATACGCCTTGGCGGTGCTGTGCGCCGGCGCGCCACGGCGGCTTTTGAAGTACCGAATTGACGGCGAGACTTTGATTTTCCGCGAGCTGTGGTGCGGCATGGCACGGGATATTTTCCGGGGCAAAAAGGGATATATCTACTCCTGCGCCGCCGCGCCCCCGGGGGAAAACCTCAACGGCGGCTACAAATCCGACCGACCGCGGAATATAATCGGCTCGGCGCAAATCGACATCGGCGATGAAATACGCCGTCTGGAAAAATCCGGCCGGCTGGTCATTGAGAGATACGCCGAAATGCCCCGGAGCATAAGAGAAGAAAGCGACCGCTTTCTCAAAAAAATCATAGAGCGATACGGTTTGGCACACAAAACCGACGGAATATCAAAACTTTACACATTAAAAGGAGATTGCCATGACTAAGTTTATATTAAAGGGCAAGTACAAAAGCGAAGATGAATTGCCGCAAAGAGAGCATGAAGAGGGTGCTGTGGCTTTCAAAGAGCCGGAGAGCATGCTCAAACTGTCAATAATTGCCAACGGCATTGCTGTTTTGCTGTTCATACCGCTTTTTGCGATTATGCTTGCCAGATATACGCCGAAATATATGTTTTACGATTGCGGAGCATATAGCTTAGCCGCCGTTATTATGAGCCTTTTATCCATGTTTGTACACGAGTATATACACGGCATTTTTATGCCGGGCGAGGTCTATATGTACGACAATCTCAAAATGGGGCTGCTCTTTGTCACCACGAAGGAAAATATGTCAAAATGGCAATTTATAGTAATGTCTTTTATGCCGACTTTGATTTTAGGCGTTATTCCGTTTGTGATGTCTTTTGTTATAAACGGAAAAATTGCCGTATTTCTGCGGTATTTCGGCATAATCAATTTTGTGTCCGGCTCGGGTGATTTTATAAATATATTCAATTCTCTCACCCAGATGCCAAAGGGCTCATATACTTACCTATACGGCACAAAGAGCTTTTGGTTTATGCCAAAGGGCGAGAACAAATAAACATTACTGATGTCAGGCGGATATTTTCCGCCTTTTTGTTTGAGTTATCTCACAACAATATTATATATTCACCTCGGTGAACCGTTCCTTTTTTCGCGTCTGTAATTCAGGCTGTATATTTTATTCTCATTCAAAAAACCGAAGTTTCACAGGCGAAAAGCGTGAAAACCCCGCAAGCAACACACGAAATTTTGCAAAATTTTACCCTTATAAACAATACATATCTATTGCCTATGTTTTTTATATATGGTAAAATATTTAGATAGAGTATATATAATGAGGTAATTATGTCAGGTAACACTATCGCCGCTATTGCAACGGCACCGGGCAAGGCTTCGCTTTGCACAGTCAGAATATCGGGCGACGACGCATTTTTGATATGCGAGCGCATTTTCAAACCGATTAACGAAAGCAAAAAAGTGACGGAAATGAAAGGCTACACGGCTCTTTTCGGCAATTTCTACCGCAAGGGCAATGAAATTGACCAAGCCGTAGCCCTGTTTTTCCGCGCGCCGAAAAGCTACACAGGTGAAAATGTGGTGGAAATTTCCGTTCACGGCGGCTCCGCCGTTGCGGATTTGCTGCTGAAAGCCTGTTATGAGGCCGGGGCAAAGCCGGCCGGGGCAGGCGAATTCACAAAAAGGGCTTTTCTCAACGGCAAAATGACGCTGACTCAGGCGGAGGGCGTTATGGAAATGATAAACGCCACCTCGGCTCAGGCTGTCAGCGCGGCTCGTTCCGCCTTAGAGGGTCATCTCTACAAGAGGGCGGCGGCGGTCAGAGATAAACTTTTGGTGTTGGCGGGCCACATTTCCGCTTACACCGACTTTCCGGAAGAGGCCGTTGAGGCAGTAACCGACGGCGAAGTGGCGGAAATTTTAGCCGATGCCGAGGCCGAGCTGAAAAAGCTTATGGATTCTTACGACACCGGCGCCAAAATCAAGCAGGGTATACGCACAGCCATTGTCGGCCGCCCGAATGTGGGCAAAAGTACGCTGTTAAACGCGCTTTCCGGCTTTGAAAAGGCGATTGTCACCCCGATAGCCGGCACGACGAGAGATGTGGTGGAGCAAGAGGTCATTTTGGGCGGCGTAAACCTGATTTTACAGGACACTGCCGGTATCAGACACACCGAGGACGAGGTCGAGGCCATCGGTATACGGCGTTCGCTGGACAGACTGTCCGGGGCGGATTTGGTTTTCTGTGTGTTCGACGGCTCAGAGCCGGTGACAGACGAGGATTTGAGTCTCTGTGAAAAATGCCGGGGAATGAGCGCCATCGCCATAGTCAACAAACAGGATTTAGAGCAGCAATTTGACCGGTCGCGCATAGAAAAGTATTTCAAAAAGGTGCTTTTCATCACCGCAAAAGATTTCTATATGTCGAAAGAATTTGAAAACGATGTTCTCTCGGTACTCGGTATCGAAAATCTGGATGTCAACACCGGCATCATCGTCAATGAAAGACAGTACGATGCGGTGCGCACGGCATACAATTCCGTCAAGGACGCCAATTACCAATTCAAAATGGGCCAGACGCTTGATATTGTGGGCGTTTGCATTGACGAGGCACTATATGCTGTGTACGAGCTGACCGGTGAGAATGTCTCCGACGAGGTCGTCGAGGAGGTTTTCTCAAAATTCTGCGTCGGCAAATAATATATATATTCATTATATATCAGCAAGCATAATTATTTAGGGACATTCGCGCTCAGTATATTTTTTGACGCGGTCGAATGTTCCACATAGAACATCAAAAACAGGTTAGACACAATCGGTGAAAGGGATTGCACAATAACTCAAAGGATAAAAGGGGAGACATTTATGGTTTTAGGAACTTATGATGTAATTGTTGTCGGTGCCGGTCACGCGGGAATTGAAGCGGCCGTAGCCTCGGCAAGACTTGGGGCAAAGACAGCTATTTTCACGCTGACTTTGGACGGTATCGGCAATATGCCGTGTAACCCTGCCCTCGGCGGCACCGCAAAAGGTCATCTCATCAGAGAGATTGACGCCCTCGGCGGCTGTATGGGCATCGCCGCAGACGCCACGGCTTTGCAGTATCGAATGTTAAATTTGGGTAAAGGCCCTGCCGTTCACTCTCTGAGAGTACAGAGCGACAGACAGGAATACCACAAATATATGAAAAAACTGTTGGAAACGACGGAAAATCTGGATGTAAAACAGGCGGAAATAACAGACATACTGTTTGACGACAATAAACAGGTGACGGGCGTTATCACCCAACTGGGCACACAGTACAACTGTAAAGCCGTAGTAATATGCACGGGTACATATCTTACCGGTAAAATTTTTGTGGGCGAAGCGTCGTATTATTCCGGCCCTGACGGACACCATTCAGCCAGAGCGCTCTCCGACTCGCTGCGTGCGGCGGGTATAGGTCTGCGCAGATTCAAAACAGGCACACCGGCAAGAGTAAACAAAAGAAGCATTGATTTTTCCGTTTTACAGGAGCAGCCGGGCGACAAAAAGCCTGTCCCGATGTCGTTTATGACAAAAGGCAAGGTCAAAAACATACTGCCTTGCCATATTGACTACACAAACAACGAAACTCACGAGGTTATAAGGGCGAATATCGACCGCTCGCCGCTGTATGGGCTGGGCACAATCGAAGGCATCGGCCCGAGATACTGTCCGTCACTTGAAGACAAGGTTATGAGATTTTCCGACAAGCCGAGACACCAGTTCTTTATCGAGCCGTGCGGCCTCGACACCGAGGAAATGTATTTACAGGGGCTGTCCTCGTCCCTGCCGGAGGAGGTACAGGTCGCTTTCTACAAGACGATAAAGGGTCTGGAAAATGTAGAGGTCATGCGCCCGGCGTACGCCATTGAATACGACTGTATCGACCCGCAGACGCTGAGAGCAACGCTGGAATTTAAGGATTACCCGGGTCTTTACGGCGCCGGCCAGTTCAACGGTACCTCCGGTTATGAGGAAGCCGCCGCCCAGGGTCTTATAGCCGGTATCAACGCCGCGCTGAAAATTTTGGGCAAAAAGGAATTTACCCTGTCGAGACAGTCGTCTTACATCGGCACACTCATTGACGACCTCATCACAAAGGGCGTTTTAGACCCGTACAGAATGATGACCAGCCGCTCGGAGTACCGACTCTATCTCAGACAGGACAACGCCGACGAGAGACTGACGCCGCTGGGCAGAGAAATCGGCTTGGTTGACGACGAAAGATGGGCGTACTATAACTCGGTAATCGAGGCGAAGAACAGAGAAATCGAAAGAATCGAGTCAATTTCTCTCGGCCCGAACAAACTCAACGCGCTTTTGGCGGAAAAAGGGCTTGACCCTATCACTTCCGGCGTTAAAGCCGTCGAATTTTTGCGCAGACCGCAAATTTCCTACGACGATTTGATAAAAGTAATAGGCGAGGGCGAGAATATCACGCCGTTTGTCGCCGAAAAGGTTGAAATTTACATCAAATACGACGGCTATGTCAAACGCCAGATGGAACAGATAGAGAGAACAAAGAGGCTCGAAAGCACCGTTATACCGGAGGGCATCGACTTTATGTCGATGGAGAGCCTGCGCACCGAGGCGAGAGAAAAGCTGACAAAAATTCGCCCGGCTAATGTGGGTCAGGCGTCGAGAATATCCGGCGTCAGCCCGTCGGATGTCTCCGCTCTTCTCATGGAGCTCAAATACAGAGAACTGAAAAACAAGGAGAATTCATGATAGATAAATCGAGATTAGCGGCAAAATGTCGGGCATACGGCATTGATTTGAGCGAAAATCAGATGGAATTGCTGGACAAATACGCCGAAATTCTTGTGGAATACAATGAAAAGGTCAATTTGACCGCCATAACCGACCCGGAGGGCATTGAAAATAAACACTTTTTGGACAGCTTGCTGTTTGCAAATAACGAACTCGTTCGGGGTAAAGTCGTAGATGTGGGCACGGGCGCGGGCTTTCCGGGCATTGTCGCCAAAATCTATAAACCGGAGATAGATTTGACCCTTATGGAGCCGACGGGCAAAAGGTGCGTGTTTTTGCAATACGCCCTCGA
>JAQXIW010000020.1 GCA_029007985.1 Oscillospiraceae bacterium
AAGCTGATAATTTTTGTCAACATTAAGCCAGCCCGATTTGTCTACCATTAATCCGTCGGTCGGCAAATCTTTACCATTACTGTCTTCAGCCTCGATTACCCATCTGACATCCGAGATTTTGAATTCGGCTGCCGGTGAGTATACATCGAGGTATACTTTGTCGCCTCTATTAACTTTTGATGACGGAGCGGATCTCCATTCAAATCCAATCTTGTCTCTGATATTGATTCTGGCAACGGCATAGTAATTCGTATGGCCGTCAAGAGTAGTTTTTGCTCTGATGTATTCCAGCTGTGCCGGCTCTTTTTCGCTTATGTATATTAACGCCGTGTCTTCTCTGTCTGCAGATTCGGAAACATAACTATTGTTGTTTGTAGCAGTCGAGTAGAGATTAGGGTTAGTCCGTGATGCAATAGTCCAGTTGAGGGTATATTTTTCAACACCTGTCACTATACATTTTAATTCCCCATAGTTCACAATACTATTCCTGTTGGCATAGTATACGGCAGGTGACAAGCTCAGCGATACTTTCGGTATCGTGATAGTTTCCTCTGCCCAGACATCTTTGTCATTTTTCAACTCTGCTCTGATTGTCACCGTATACGAGAACTCGTAACCAAGATCTTCGCTGATGCTGAGTTCGTTTCCTGTCAATATTACATTTGAATCGGAGACGCTCGTTGTAGATCCGTTTATCCTGATTGATTTAGACCAGTTGAAATCACTGAATTCGGTAGGTGTTATGGCGATATCGTTCAGATAGAGCCGCAACGTTTGTTTTCCGCCCCTATTCATTGTGCTGTCGCAAGACAGTCTCAGACTTTGACCTACGACACCGCCGTTGCCAACCAAAATTTTGTAGTATGCTTTATTTGCAGGCCGTATTTTTGGATTTGCAACAACAAAAAATGTACCGGATTTTGAAAATTTTGATACTTGCACAAAACCTAACGGGCTTATTGTCGCCGAAACACCTGTTTCAAAACCTTCCACAGACCATTCAATATCTGTGTCGCCGTTTTCCCGCTCGAGAGATGTGCCCTCAACTACGCCCTTCATATAAAATGAGTTGCCCGGGTTTACGTTGAACACCGGATATTCTGTAACGCCGATATGGCTTTGAACATCCCAGTCATTTGACAAATTGCCGGTAATGTCATAAGCACGGTCCTTGTCCGGCTGAATATAGAAATCATTAACGGTTTTTACGCTAATGCTTATATAGTCATATACGTACAAATTATCTCCTTCGACATATATGCCTTTGCTTCCATCTTCCCGACTCGGATAATGGTCTTTATTCACATCATTATATTCGTCGGTTTTTGGTCTGCCTGTGGCCGCATAGGCGTATACACGCAATGAAGTTGCTCCAATATCGCCCTTAATAAGCAGAGTCTTTGTGTCAGCATTGATTTCCCAGCCGCCTATGTCTACACCATTTTCATCCGTAACTCTATATTTATATATTTCTTGGCTTGGATACCCCGTAGACGCTTTAACCGTTGTGTAGAGTTGATATGCCTGATTTTTTACAACCGTAGTGGTATCCATTCTGATTTCCACGCCTGTTATGTCCGTCTGGACGGCGTATGTCACTCTTTCGTATATCTTGGAAACAGAATCCGCATTTATTTCAACCGTATTGCGCAATGTGACAGTGCCGTGTGCCGTGTATGTGGAAGTTTTGTCATTACTTTTGAACAGAGTGATGCTTAAATTCACTCTGTTGTCTTTACCGGAATGGTAATCTTCAAGGTCTGCTTTGAAATCCGACACATTGACGGCAAGAATATCCCAACCGTCCGCAACAGTCAGTTGATTAGGGTTGGCAATCGAAAAATCTTTAATCGCAATATCCGTTCCTCCCGGAGTGTACGCTATGTTTTCCTCTTTGTAGTAAAGAGTGTTGTCCCGCGAATTAAAGCCTAACATAATCGCAGATAAGCCGCCGGTGGCCGGGTTGTAATTGAAAACATAAAGAATTTTGTTTGTTATTGTTCCCGACGACGGATCTTTGTCGTAAAATTCATAGTTTCCGTCAACAACAATACCGTAGTTTACACCTAAACCGGCATCGATAATCATGTTCTGCGTCTGGTTTAGAGCCATTTGGCTCTCTTCCTGCAGATTTGTTTCTGCATTGACCTGTGCATACAGTTTTGAACCGGTTACCATAAAACCGCCGACCATAAGGATAACTATGCTCAATATGGCAAAAGACACTACCATCTCAATCAAAGTCAATCCCTTGTTATTCAGTTTTTTGCCAAATAATGTCTTCATAATCCGTGTACCTATTCTAATATCGTTTTACCGGTTCTCTTGTACAGAGAAATTGTCATTTCTTTTCCGCTGCCGGACAGAATTATTTTTTGAGGCGTTAATCCCTTAAAAGCCCCGGATGCTTTATCAAATTCAAACACCAAGTCGTTTCCTGTACCTGAATCGCCGAGTTCTTGTTCCGCCCCTGAGATAACATATTTCACGCTTATCGACGAGCCGCCGATTTTTTCGGCGCTGCCGGTAATACCGCCGGCGGTCCGTATCATATATACTCCGTCGGACGATTTATAGAATTCCACTTTGTTGTCGCCTGTTCTTGACATGGCATTCACACGGGTGGTTTCTATGGCGTAATTCATTTTCTCGGCGCAATCCTTCACACGGGTACTCTGAATATATGATAAGCTGATTCCTACCACAGATATAGCGAGCCCCATCAGCGCAACAACTACAATGAGCTCTATCAATGTGTATCCCTTTTTATTCATAAATACCCGTCCTTATCTGTTAGTGTTATTGTGAAATATAGTTTTCAAAACCGATACACTGTCTTATATCGGTTATATTATTGGAGTTGCCCGCTTCACCTATACCGTAATTCTCACTCTCTTTGAAGAAATTATATCCGTAAGGTTTTCCTGTAAGTCCTGTTTCAATCGAAAGTGCTTTATCCACTATTTTAGCGTCGCTTGACAGTACGGAGCCGAGGTTATTTATCACATTGAGTTTACCGCTGCAGATAATGAGACCTTGCCAATCCGCACCGTTTTTTACCGTAACATCGCCGGTAGAGATAATAACACCCCGACCGTCATGAGTCACTTCATAGCTGCCGTCCTTAATGACAAGAGTGACGCCGTTTACTGTTTTTTCTAAATTGACGCCGCTTACTCTGTCTGTTCTGATAATTCTGTTTATATCAAAATCAGTCTTGTATTTGCCGTATTCGTGCGCATAGTTGGTTAACTCGCTTGAATATCCGCCCGGTGTGGCATTAACCTTGTTGTACTGCCGCTTTTCGCCGTCTGTTTGGGTTAGGAAATTGCCGTTTGTGATAAGTCTTGTATCGGCGGTTGGGGCAAATTTAATCGTTTCGAGATAACTGTCAAGATATTGTTTGATTTTTGCAGACGTTTCCGATCTATTGCCGTAAACCGTCATAAAATAGCTTGCAGCGTCGGAAGTATTGTTGAATTTAATAAACACATACACTTGTTTGTCGTTGTGTATACCTGTTTTGAACACTTCCGTTATATTGTCCGCTGTGTAATTGAAATAATATGCCAGTGATCCGCCTATGCTTTTAATTCTTGTGTTGACCGCCTTTGTTTTCCAATCCGGATCCGATTTCAACTGTTCATATTCCCGGTCGGACATAGGGTTTGAAAAGCCACCGAGACATTCCAAAGGCAGCATATAGGCAATCTGATTGCCTTTTACGGCAATAGATTCGCCTGTGATAACATCAGGTTGATCATTTCCTCCGTCTTTCGGTGTCGAAATATATCCTGTGCCTCCAAGAACCAATGCCTGTAAATCAGACATATCTATTGTGCTGTGCAGACCGTTTATGACAATGGCAGAGCTTGTCCGTGCGTCGCCCGTACCGTATCCGAAATATTTGCCGGACAATTTCAAATGGTTATAAATGCCGTTAAGCGAAATATCGTCGGCTATATAGCTGTTGCCCGCCAACTCGATAACGTCATTTACGAGCTCAGGATATTCGCCGGTGTTTATTTTTTCCGTGGTGATATTTTCTGCCCACAGCTGTACTCGAGGCCCTGTTTTGAAAGAGGCAAAGTTATTGAGTGCTATATCGCCGTTAACAATAAGCAGCTGCGTCTTATCCGATGTGGCGTCAAAAGAGGTCATGTATCCTGCGCTGCTGCCGCCTGTAATCGTCAGCGGGCCTGAGTACGCCTGACCTTGCAATATCAGTTTTGAATTAGAAAATATGTTTACCCCGCTTTGTGCCACATAGGCAAAGTTAGAAATATCCGGAGCCGCCGAGATCTGTGTAAAATTAACCACCGGAGCCGTAACTCTTATGTCGGTCACTATGTTGTTTACATAGCCGTTATATTCATAAGTTACGGAAACGTTTCTCAAAATTACGCCGGCGTCCTTTTTACCGAGGTCATCGTTGTTTTGAGGCCCGAACATTTCAAGTTTGAATTCGGGATTATTATTCCGTATGACAGAATCAATAGTGATTACCGAGCCCGCCGGGTAATTAGACTGATTGAAAAAACTATGGTCGACGGCGTCAATAACACCCATTTCCTCAAATGAATATGATGCAAGTAAGTTGTTTGGGCAAAGTTCTTCCGAAAGATTAACTATAAAGTTAATAATCAGATCTTTGCTCATTTCGTCTTGCTTACCATCCTGCGCATACAGACCATAGTTTTCAACTACGGTTTCGTAGGCGTCTACATACCGCTTTGACGCTTTTTCCTCCAATTTGGCGCAAACATCGTCCAAAACGGATTCGGCAGTATAGAAATTATCCTTTGCCGTCTTGTTTATATATTTCATATTGAAATTTGAATATGCAACAGAGCATATCAAAACACCTAAAATGCCTACAACAGACATTGCAATGATAACAGAGAGCAAAGCATCTCCTCGTTTATTTCTCATGAGGTCCTCCTTTCTGCCGAATTATCCTAAATCAAGCTTTGAAGCTGTAAGCTTCATTACATATTTGCCCGAATCTATTTTGTAGTTATCCGGGCCGTCGTTTGAAATTGCTCCGTTTTCATAAATCCAAACAGTAGCGTCGTATTTGAAATTTTCAGGGTTAATATTGCCCAAACCGTTAATGGCGGCAGTTCCGTTCCATTTGGCCTGTTCAATATTCGAGAGGATTTTGGTATATGCAAAACTCTCGGTTATGCACAAATCGTTTTCGTACACATTAAGTCTCGCCCTGTATGCAGCCTGTTGTCCCGGGGTGGCAACAGCGCCGTTTTTGTTCATGGCGATAAGATACACATTGATTTTTTCGCCTGTTGTATTGATGATTTTGAAATTGTCTCTGGCGTCCGAGCCGTAAATAGGATAATAGTAAATATATACCGATTTCAGCTCCTGTTTGGAGACAAAGTTGTTGAAAATAATCTTTGAGGAAACCGAATATGTATTGTCCGTGACATAAGTAGAGGATGTAGTGTAATCGGTACTAAGCGTGACAACCTGATTGTCGTCGTCGTTATTCTCAATCTTTACCGTGATGGTTTTTGACAAACTGCTTTCCAGCTCGGTTGTGCCGACAATATTGCCCGGTACTCTCAATGAGAATTTTTCCGCGACGGTTGTCCTCTCGTCCGACGGCTCTACATAATATGCGTTGTACGCCTCATTCATTGACGAAATGTTTGCGACATCGGATTTGTATCCGCAGTTCAATCTGACAATTGCATCGTATTTTGTTGGGCTGTTTTCAAGAGAAACCCCCTTCAAAACAAAGCAATACGGGTCGGTGTCCGCATTACCGACAAATTTTGACGACAGCAAAATGACATCTGTGCCGATAGTCTGAGTTTTTGCGGTCATGCTCGAATGTTTAGCCAATTTTGTCGGCTTGCTGTCGATTTCCTCAGAGATAAGTGCCTCAAATGTGCCGTCCTGCGCATTTGTGATTTTAATGTCAAAATCCGCGCCTGTTTCATCTTTGTTGTAGTTGTTTATTTTTCTCGACAAATCCTCCATGGAATATGCCTTGAAATCTTCCACAATGTTTTGCGCAATGGTTGTTGCCTGCATAACCTTTTTGGCTTTTGCGTTGGTCTTGGCGGCAGATGTAAACATACGAAGCAGAGGTGTAGTGATAATCGCAAGAATCGTAACGGCGATGATTACTTCAATCAACGTAAAGCCGCCGGTTTTATTGTCTTTTTTCATCTGTCTGCCTCCTTTTCATAGTTTATTTAGATATGCCAAACAACCCGGCGGTTAAATCACCGGATTGTTTCGGTTTTACTTTGTGTTTTCAAATGTGCCGAAAATGTTTCTGACACCGGTTTTCAATGAAGGTACATAAGGCGGAGCGTATGTTTCACCTGTGCCCTCCATATAGTACATATTGACTCCCATTGTGCCCTCAAGATTGCCCGTAGAGGAATCAAACGTTGCAGACACGGCGTCGATAACAATTCTGTTGTTAAGCCGGTTGTTGTAGAGAATGGTATCTTTCAAGCCTTGATATGTGGATTCATAGCTTGCGGTGCATACTATTTCATAGGCGTTTATACCGGTTGTTTCCTCATATCCTGTCGAAATAAGTGACGGAGAGCCGTAGTTGACATTCTGGAAATAGATTTTGTTGTGGTCTTCAAGGTCAACCGTATACATAATCTCGTCTTCCGGCAATATTTTCCGCGGAAAATGGCTTTCTACCTCACGGTTTAAGCCCCTGATTCTGACAATTTCGTCTTTGTAAAACGGCATATTGTCCTCCAGGTTTTTGAGATTGCTCTCTGTTACCTGCAGAGTTTTGAGCTCGCTCTCAGCCTTTTCTCTCTTATCCGCATTGCTTCTGTATACCCACTGATATGAAAATACCATTGCAAGTACACCTATAAGGCCAAGAATAAGACCTAAATCACGCTTTGAAAATTTCATTATTCTCCCTCACTTTCCGTACTTGTGGCGATTGGTTTATAAATACATTCAACAGAGAACGACACTTTGCCGTTGCCTTTGTCGTGGTTGCGAAGTGTGTCGGAATCCTGCAAGCCGTTTGTGCTCACTATTTCGACGGAATCAAATTTTCTCAACCGCATAATGATTCTTGCCGCACTTTCTTTCGATTCACATTCACAGCTTATCGAAATGCCAGACCTTGTCGCGTTAAAGCTCAGCGCAAGGAAATCCGACGGCATTTTTTCTTCAAGCTCGTTAATGAAATAAACTAAATCCGAGCTTCTCGAACGGGTGCTGTCATAAATGACATTTATTTGTTCGTTTTCTGTGCATACTGCGGTGTATTCGTTGTAGACTTCCTCAACGCCCTTTTCTCTCATCTCTTGAATATGGGCGTTTGTCTTATCAATATCAGTTTTAACGGCGTTAAGTCTGAGGTATGAAACAGCGCCCAAGGCTATTGCGCCGATAATGCCGAGTACGCAGACGGCACTGCCTATTAAATACGCTCTTTCGCCGGAGATTGTCAGCCCCGCTTTTTCTCCTTTTGCGGTCTTTGTCCGCCGAATGAGATTCATCGGGTTCAAACCTGCGCCGAGACAGGCGGCGTAAGAGTTAAAGAACTTTACTTCGCCGTCAATAACTCTGTTGACCGCAATTTTATTTGCTCTGTGGAAAACCTTTACATTCTGGTTGAGCTCGTTTGAAAGCAATTTTGACAGGCCGGAGAAATCCGCGCCCAGACCTGTCAGGGCGATTTCCTCAAATTTTTCCTCCGGATTTCTGGACAGATAGTATTCCAATACTCTGCCGATGCCGGCTACCAGATATCTCAAAGAATCGGTTACCCGTGTGCGCGCATTTCTGACGGCGTCGGACGAATCCTCCTCCTCGACGTATGTCGGCGACGAGTCGAGTGTGCGTCTTATAACGGTTTTGCCGCTCAAAACCTCAATGGCGTCCGCATAAGTGAGATTTTCGCCGAATATCGGGTTGTCCCTTACCAATTCGATGGCGTCCTCAACGCCGTAATTGATAATTCTCTGCATGTCTATTTTGCCGTCTTTTACGACAAGTATCAGAGTATTTGTCTCCTGTATTTTTGCTATGGCACTTGTACCGCTGCCCATCCGGGAGCCGATTACCTCAAAGACAGAGTTGCCCACATGGTCGAGAGCCGTCAATTCAAGGCCGAGGCTTTGTGCCATGTCGTAATAGGCGCTTGTTATATCGTTAGGTACGGCATAGACGGAAAGGCGCAGTTTTTTCCGCTTTTCCTCTTGGAATTTGTCCGTCACCTTATATACAAGGTGAAAAAGTGTTGTATCAATAGGGAAATATTCTGTGGCGTTTGCCTCGATATACGCCTGTATACGATTTTCTTTTACCCGAGGGATAACAACATCTCTCACGGCGATTCTCGGGCTGTTTACAACAAAGACAGCCTTGTTTGTGGTGATTTTTCTCGATTCCAATTCAGCCTTGAAAAGTGCTGTAAATGTATCGTTTTTCCGGACAATGCCGTCTTTGATTACATCGACAGGGGTTTCAAAGGCAAACATATTGTAGACTTTGGCGTTTTTTGCCTTGTAGTCCATTTCGACGACATGAGTTAAGCCCTGGCTTATCTCAATGCTCAATATTTTATTAGCCATATATATTTTCCTCCAGATACAAGTATACGACTTACATATACAGCCGAGCTCTCGGCTGTATATGTAAGCAGTATACCGGTATTTAATTAACATAAAAATGTAGGGTTAATAGTTATAACAAACCGATATACCACTCTATCATCTGATTTCCGAATAAGGTACTGAGCATTATTCCGGCTGACAGATACGGCCCCATGGCAAGCACTCTGCCCTCGCCCCGGATTTTCATACGGATAAGATGAATTACAGAGCCGATAATACATCCCATAAAAAACGCAAGGACAATCAGTTTCCGCCCGATGAGAAACCCGCAGGCACCCATCAGCTTTACATCGCCGCCGCCGATAGCCGTGCCTTTTGACACGACATACAAAATATACAGCGGTATGAATACAATGACGGCGCCGAGCAAATATGATTTCCGGTTTTGAAAATCCAAAACCAAATTCACAACGCCCAGAACCAATATGAAAACATGGAAGCCGTCGTGTATTTCATAAGTGCGAAAATCTATGACGGACAGCGCAATAAGCGCCGAGCCCATAAGACAGTAAAGCACAGACCGGACATTAAAGCCGTTTACGGCAAAAATAAGCACATACAGCACTCCGTTAAACCCCTCAACTATAGGGTATTGAGGGGAAATCGGAGCTCCGCATTTTCTGCATTTGCCGCGCAATGCCAGCCAACTGAAAAGTGGGATAAGGTCAAACCACGCCAGCCGGTAACCGCACGACATGCAGTGTGACCTTTTTTTGCTTAGCGACTCACCCCGCGGTATGCGATATATGCATACATTGAGAAATGAGCCGATAACGATACCGTATAGGAAAACGATGAGGTAAAACGGTATCAGATAAATTTCCATTTTTACGGATTAGCCGGCTCAAGGAGTATTTGTGAATCCGGCAGCTGTCCAAGCAGTCTCTGCGTCACTATTGGCAACAAGTCCTGTTGTGCTTACTGCTACGCTGACAGTGCCATTTGTAATAGTTGCCGTGACAGTTACAGTTTTTGTATTAAGAGCATTTGATGTGAGATCAATTGCTGCTATAGTCTTTGCCACCTCTGCTTCAAGAGCATTGCCCCGTGGAGTATCTGATGCCGTTTTAAGGGTATAACCGGAAGCAGTATCACCAATCACAATTGACATACCAGTGGCTCCTGTACCACTTACTGCGGCATTAACTTTTTCGTCTGCACAAGCAATTTTAACTGCCTGTTCAACTTCTGCAACAGCGGAAATATCCTTCTGAACTCTTGTCTTTTCAACATATCTGAGAAGTGACGGTGCAAGAACGCCTACAAGTACAGCCATGATGGCTACTACAACGATAAGCTCTACAAGAGAGAAACCTTTTTTGTTAAGCTTTTTCATTTGGAAAAATTCTCCTTTTTGAAAAGTAATTTTTATTTATCTTAAAACAGCATAAACCCTACAATATACGCCGTTAAAAGCGGGTGTAAAACGCCGCGCCGGGCGGCGATTTTGTGACGGCGCAAAAACCGTCATGTGCGCGTTAAAGATTGTCCAAGCCGTTGTAAAGAGCCAGCATCGGGCTGAACAGCGCGTAGAGAATAAAGCATACCAGAACAGCCAGGAAAATAATTATCATCGGCTCGAGTGCAGCCAAAAGCTGTTGTGTGGCGAGCTCGACTTCTTCGTCGTAATAATCGGCGAGTTT
>JAQXIW010000021.1 GCA_029007985.1 Oscillospiraceae bacterium
GTTTTCGGCGAGGAGTTTGCCGACGAATACTTAAAAGAAAAGGCGGAGATGTTCTGCAGAAAATTCATCTCCGGTCGGTTTAAGCGCAGCTGTTCGCCGGAGGGCGCAATCACCACTCACGCCCGGCTTATCGGAGCGGACAAAAACATACCGTCCGACTCGTCAATGGGCTTTTTCGCAAAGGCTTTGAACAGATAAAATCAATTCAGCGGAAAACAGGACAGATACAAACAGAAAAACGGCGGATTATATCTGCCGTTTTTGTGTGAATGAATTTATTGATTTAAGAAATCAAGTTCAGCCCGACAGCCGCAACGCATCGTAAAAATCACAAACCCGCCGACCGTCACAGGCCGGCGGGTGTTTTGTATGTGTTGCGTTTACAAAACCGGGCGGTTTCAGTCGAGCTTCAGCACCGCGGTAAACGCCTCGGACGGCACTTCCACCGTACCGAGTTGGCGCATTTTCTTTTTGCCCTCTTTCTGTTTTTCCAAAAGTTTCTTTTTGCGGGTGATGTCGCCGCCGTAGCACTTTGCCAAAACATCCTTGCGGTACGCTTTTACTGTTTCGCGGGCGATGATTTTGCCGCCGATACACGCCTGAATCGGCACTTCAAACATCTGTCTCGGAATGTGCTCTTTCAGCTTTTCGGCGAGTTTTCTGCCCCTGTCGTAAGCTCTGTCGGCAAATACGATGAGCGAAAGGGCGTCGACTATTTCGCCGTTGAGCATAATGTCAAGGCGGACGAGCTTTGATTCGGCAAAGCCTATAAATTCATACTCGTATGAGGCATATCCCTTTGAGCGAGATTTTATCGAATCGAAAAAGTCGTATACTATTTCGCCCAGCGGCAGCTCATATTGCAAATCCACACGGGTTGAATCCAGGTAGACCTGATTTTTGAATACGCCTCGCCTGTCCTGGCAAAGCTGCATGATGTTGCCCATATATTCCGCCGGGGTGTATATGTGAGCCAAAACCATAGGCTCCTCGCTCTTTGCTATTTTTGCCGGGTCGGGATAATTCGTCGGGTTGTCTATCAAAATAACCGAGCCGTCGGTCAAAGTCAGCCTGTATTCTACCGACGGGGCCGTGGTAACCAAATCCAAATCAAACTCTCTTTCAAGTCTCTCGATGATAATTTCCAGATGCAGAAGCCCTAAAAAGCCGCATCTGAAGCCGAAGCCGAGAGCGACGGAGGTCTCCGGCTCAAAGGACAGCGACGCGTCGTTGAGCAACAGTTTATCCAGGGCGTCTCTCAAATCCTGATAGTGCGCGCCGTCAGCCGGGTAAATGCCGCAATAGACCATAGGCGTGACCTTTTTGTATCCCGGCAAGGATTCGGCTGCCGGGTTGCTTGCGAGAGTGACGGTGTCGCCCACCTGTGTGTCTCTGACGGTTTTAATCGAGGCGGTGATGTAACCGACTTCGCCGGCGGAGAGGGTCTTGCACGGCACCAATTCCGACGCGCCCATTCTGCCGACTTCCACCACATCAAATTCAGCGCCGGTCTGCATCAGCTTAATTCTGTCGCCGGCTTTGAGCGTGCCCTCTTTTACTCTGACATAGACGATGACGCCTTTGTAGGAATCGTACACCGAGTCAAAAATCAGCGCCTGTAAAGGCTTTGTCGGGTCGCCTTTCGGGGCGGGAATATCGGTGGCTATGCGCTCCAAAACCTCCTCTATGTTTATTCCCATTTTGGCGGAAATTCTCGGCGCGTCAAGACAAGGTATGCCTATGACATCCTCGACTTCGTGGGCGACTTTTTCCGGGTCGGCTGACGGCAGGTCAATTTTGTTGAGGACAGGCAATATTTCAAGGTCGTGGTCAACGGCAAGATAGGCGTTTGCCAATGTCTGCGCCTCTACGCCCTGGGTGGCGTCCACCACTAAAATTGCCCCCTCGCACGCAGCCAGCGAGCGGGATACCTCATAGCCGAAGTCCACATGGCCCGGCGTGTCTATGAGATTGTATTCGTATGTTTCGCCGTCCTTTGCGGTGTATTCCAAGGTTACGGCTCTGGCCTTGATGGTTATGCCTCTTTCTCTCTCGATGTCCATATTGTCGAGCAGCTGTTCCTCCATCAGACGCTTTTCCACAGTGCCGGTCTTTTCCAGCAGTCTGTCGGCAAGCGTGCTTTTGCCGTGGTCTATGTGTGCGATAATGCAAAAATTGCGGATGTTTTCCTGTTTCAAAGAGGTCGCCTCCGTTTAATATCAAAATATTTAATAATATATTTTAGCATATAAATCAGAAAAATTAAACAAATAAATTTTGTATGTTTTGCCCGGAAATAAATATTTATTTTACGCCCGGGATATGATAGAATATTTATAAGAAAGAAGGTATAGAAAATGAAGGTGTTGATAGTAAACGGCTCGCCGAAGACAAACGGCGGCACACACATAAGCTGTGAAATTGCCCGGGGCGTATTGAACAAAAACGGCATTGAAACCGAGATTGTAAATTTGGGCAAAGGCACGGTCAACGACTGCATAGGCTGCGGCGCATGCAGAAAAACGGGCAGCTGTGTATTCGGCAAGGACGACGGAGTAAACGAATTTATCGAAAAAGCAAAAACGGCAGACGGCTTTATCTTTGCCGCGCCTGTCTACTACGCGCATCCGTCGGCGAGAATACTGTCTTTTTTGGACAGGGTTTTCTATCGGGGCAGCTCTGCCTTTGCTCATAAGCCGGGCTCGTCGATAAACATTTCGCGCCGTCGGGGCGGCGTGGCGTCAATGGATGTGATGAACAAATATTTCACCATATCACAGATGCCGGTGGTGTCGTCGACCTATTGGAACGAGCCGCATTTTGACGATGAGGCCGGCGCGGAAATCGACGCCGAGGGCGCTGTCACGGTGAAAAATATGGCTGAAAATATGGCGTGGCTGTTAAAGTGTATCGAAGGCGGCAAAAATTCGGGCATAGAGGCGCCGACCGCCGAAAGAGCCCGCACAAATTTTGTCAGATAGTAAATAAACGGTGATATAATACTCACTGTATAAATAAAGGAGATTACGCTTATGAAAATGTACTACTCACTTCTCTGTCCCGACTGCACAAAGGCTTTGGCAAAAATGGTCAATGCCGGCGTAAAATGCGAAGAGATGGTAAACGTCACAAACTCTATGAAAGAATTGCGTGAATTTATCTATTTCCGCGAGGAGCACACGGAAAATTGGGAGCCTCTGCGCCCTAACCGCTCTATCGGCGTACCTTGTTTTGTACTCGACGACGGCACAATTTCATTTGATGTTGAGGATGTTCTGAAATAATCCGGGACGAAAAAACAGTCTCTCGAAAGAGAGACTGTTTTGTTTTTTATTACAGTTTTTCGACTGCCCGGAAGGCTTTATCCATATAATCGCCCTCAAAAATTTCTATCAAGCCGTCGTCACAGTTTTTAGTGAGCTTTGAGTCAATCGGGATTTCCGCCAACAGCGGCAAATTGTATTTTTTTGCCGTTGCGCCGACTTTGCTCTCGCCGAAAAGATAAATTTTCCTGCCGCAGTCCGGACATTCCACATAGCTCATATTTTCGACCAGTCCGATGACCGGCACATTCATCATATTAGCCATTTTTACTGCTTTTTCCACTATCATTGCGACCAAATCCTGAGGGGAGGCGACAATGATAATTCCGTCGACCGGCAGAGACTGATAGACCGTCAAAGCGACATCGCCCGTTCCAGGAGGCATATCAATGAACATATAGTCCACATCTTCCCAGAGGACGTCCGTCCAAAACTGCTCTACCGCGCCGGAGATGATTGAGCCTCTCCAAGTGACCGGGTCGGTTTCCTCCGGCAAAAGAAAGTTTGTGCTCATAAGCTTGATTCCCGTGCGGCTGATCACCGGGATAATACCCTTGCTGTTGCCCATGGCCTTTGTGTGTATGCCGAAAGTTCTGCCGATGGACGGGCCCGTGATGTCGGCGTCCATAACCGCTGTGCTGTAACCTTTTCTTCTTGCGGTAACCGCCAGCATGGATGTGACCAGAGATTTGCCCACACCGCCCTTGCCGGATACGATGCCAATTACTTTTTTGATGTTGCTGTACTGATTCTGCGGTTTTTTTGCCGGGGCGCCGCTTGTGCGTTCGGCGCAGTTTTCACCGCAGGTCGAGCAATCGTGTGTACATTCTGCCATTTTTATCCTCCGTATATATAAAACCTGTTGTTTTCATTACATTTTCATTATAACATACCTGTCAAGTCTGTTTGCCGAAAAGAAGCTTTGCCCTGTCTTCCTCTTTGAATTTGCCTATTGTCAGATAGTACCGCATCCGCAAAAGAAATCTCTTTGAGCGCACCGGGCATTTTGCCGCCCTTTTCATCATGTCTTTCCGCATGGTGTTGAGAATCAGCCTGTACCCCTTTGCGTTTTCGACATCGTCGGTCACAAGTCTTTTCATTTCAAGACATTTGACCATATATCCTCTCATGGTCATAAAAGACAAATCGTACCAACCCTTTGAGTCAAAATAGTCGATTCTGTCCTCGTATGCGCCGAAAACCGCCATTTTTTCCGGGCGGAAAGCGCTTTTCATAATGCTGCCCTGTCTGACGGTGTAAAAGTACAGCGAATCGTAACAGACGGCTATTTTGTCTGTTTTGTCTATTACATGACGGATTATTTCGTCGTCCTCGTTGAGCATATCCGCAAAGCGCACGCCCTCAAATATCGAGCGGTGATATATTTTGTTCCACACCACCACATACAGAATTTCCTTGTCGGTGTAAAGGCGTTGAAAATAATCCCTTGCCCCGATGATTTCCGGGTAGTTTAATTCAAGCGAGACGGCGCAGCCCTCCGGGGGTGTTTTGCCGTCGTTCAGGCTGTAGCCGCACAGGGCGATCTTGCAGTCGTTGTCCGACGCCCAACCCAACAATTTTTCGGTATAAAACGGCGATATGCAGTCGTCGCCGTCAACAAAACAGATATATTCGCCCGTGGCCCTGTCAAGTGCGGCGTTTCGAGCCGGGCCCGGCCCGGTGTTTTCGTCCATTGTGATTATTTTTATTCTGCTGTCGGCGTCCGCCCATTTTTTTAGCTTTTCACCCGTTTTGTCCGTCGAGGCGTTGTCGACGGCGATGATTTCCAAATCGGAGTGGGTTTGAGCCGTGACCGACCGCATGCATCTGTCCACATAGTCGGCGACATTCCAAAACGGAATGATAATACTTACTTTCATTTTGACTCCCGTTGGTTTGTTGATTGCTTTTGTCGGTTAAATTATAGCATATCCGTCAAAAAAGTGCTATAATATTAAAAAACGGAGGTAAAAAATATGGGCGTTGTAACAGAAACAATCACAGGCAGACAGAGCTGTAAAAAGTACACTTCACAGCCTGTAAAAAGAGAAGACATAGAGGCGATTTGCAAAGCCGGCACATACCGGGCGACCGGCATGAACAGACAGTCCCCTATCATTTTGGCGGTGACAAACAAGGAAATCCGAGACCGGCTGTCAAAGCTGAACGCCGAGATATTGGGCGCAGACAAAGACCCGTTTTACGGCGCACCTGTCGTTTTGGTGGTTTTGGCGGACAAAAAAGTGCCTACTCATGTCTATGACGGCTCAATCGTTATGGCAAATATGATGATTGCCGCCGAGGAATTGGGTCTGGGCGCATGCTGGATTCACCGCGCAAAAGAGGAATTTGAGACGGAATACGGCAAGGAGCTTTTGAAAAAGCTGGGCGTCGAGGGCGAATACGAGGGCATCGGCAACTTGATTTTGGGCTACCGCGACGGCGAAAAGGGCCCGCAGAAACCGAGAAAAGAAAACTATGTATTCTTTGTCGAATAAGAGTTCAGGAGTGCGGAAATCCGCACTCTTTTTTTGCAAAATGTAAAACAATCGCCTGTAAATATTGAATTATCCACGGCTATTTTGTATAATGAAAAAAACTGAATCGTGAGGTTAAATATGGATTGCGTTATTATCGGCATTGCCGGCGGCACCGGCTCGGGCAAAAGCACATTCACAAACAGGCTTAAAAAACAATTCGGCGACGATATCACGGTTATATACCACGACAACTATTACAGACAGAGAGACGACATACCTTTTGAAGAGCGCAAAAAAATCAACTACGACCACCCGGACGCTCTCGAGACGGATATG
>JAQXIW010000022.1 GCA_029007985.1 Oscillospiraceae bacterium
CAAAGCCCCGTTTTATATATCTTTATTTTTTCGTTTTAACTATTCCTTTCCGGAATCCATCGCGGTAAGAACACCGGCGATGACAACCGCCGCGCAGCCGCACATCGCTTTTGCGGATATTATGTCGCCGTAAACAATTACGCCGGATATCAGGCTGATAATCGGCTCTAAAAGGTTAATCATTGCCGCATTTGACGCGCCTAAAACTCGTATTCCGTATGTGAGCAGAGCCAGGGCGGCAACGGTGCAGAACAGCCCGATAAAAGCCAGCAAAAGCCACGATTTCAGAGTCGGGCAAAAGGCAAACTCACCGCCGACGACATTTTTTACACCGAAAAATACCGTGTTGATTGCGCTGATGTAAAAGACCACCACAAAGTTGTCAATATTCCGCAACTCGCTCTTTTTATTCGCTATGACATATACCGCATAAGTCACACCTGAGAGCATAGCGTATACAACGCCGAGAAAATCCAAACGGGAAAAATCCGCCATCAAAAACAGACCTAACATAGCGACAACCGTCGATATTATTTTGAATTTCGTAGGTTTGTCTTTGAAAATCACAATCATCGCAACGGTGATTATCATCGGGTTTGTAAAGTGAAACATCGTGGCGAGCCCGACCGGGATTCTCGTGTAAGATATTGTCAAAAACATACCGGTCAAGCCGTAGCCGATAATACCGATTACCGTCATCTGTAAAAACCGGGCCGGGCTGACTTTCATATTTCTTTTTGTTATTATACACAGCAGCAATGAAAAGACAGCCGCCATAAAAAATCTGTTAAAGACATACGCGCTGTTGCTCAGCCCCTCCCGCAATGCCATTTTTGCGAATATCGGCATAATTCCGTACAGGAAGCTGGCTAAAACTACAGATAAAACACCATTGGTTTTCATATTTTTCTCCATCAAAAATAATATAGATATATTACATATTTTGCGTTGATATTTCAATACAAAAAATTGACAAAATATGTTATTATTAAACTATAAAATACTATGAGGTTGCACATATATGAATTTGCCGAGTGAATTTCGGGATAAAATGAAAAGACTTTTAGGGGATGAATATGAGGATTTCCTAAAAGGATATGAAAATGAAAATTACTATTCTTTGAGAGTTAATACGCTTAAAGCGGACAGGGATAAATTTTTTGAGCAAAATTTGTTCAATCTGTCGCCGGTTCGGTGGTGCGACAGCGGATTTTATTACGATAACGAAACCCGACCGGGCAGACATCCTTATCATCACGCCGGGGTTTACTACATACAGGAGGCGTCGGCGATGGCTCCCCGGGCGTCAGCCGACATTCAAAAAGGGCAAAGAGTTTTGGATTTGTGCGCCGCACCGGGCGGCAAAAGCACACAGGCGGCGTGCTTGTTACAGGGCGAAGGCTTGCTTGTTTCCAACGAAATAGTGCCCTCCAGGGCAAAGATTCTTTCTCAAAACATTGAGAGAACAGGCGTTAAAAACTGCATAGTGACAAACGAAAATCCAAAGGATTTGGAAAATCGCTTTCCGTATTTCTTTGACAGAATCATAGTGGACGCGCCTTGCTCAGGCGAGGGAATGTTCCGAAAGGATTCGGCGGCTGTTTCGGAATGGAGCCCGGCACAAGTGGAAATATGCGCCGCAAGGCAGTCTCATATTTTGGAATCCGCCCACAAAATGCTGGCGCCGAACGGCAAAATAGTTTATTCCACCTGTACTTTTTCGCCGGAGGAGAACGAATGCGTCATTGCTTATTTTCTTTCACGCCATCCGGAGTACACGGCGGAAAAACCGACGACATACGGCTTTTTCACACCCGGCAATCCACGGTGGGCAAATGGCGAGCGGCGGCTTGAAAACACCGTTCATCTGTTTCCTCACAGGCTGAAAGGCGAGGGGCATTTTGTCGCCCTGTTGCAAAAACACGGCGGCGACAGCGCAAAAATAAAATACGAAAAACCGTCCGCCGACAAAAAGGCATTGGCAGAATGGCAAAAATTTGAAAAAGAAACGCTTAAAGACATTCATTTTGAAAACATCACCCGGTACGGCAATTTCCTTTATTCTTTGCCGAAAGACGCCCCGAGCCTTGATAAAATTAAGGTCTTGAGAGCCGGTTTACAGCTGGGCGAAATAAAGAAAAACCGCTTTGAGCCGTCTCATTCGTTGGCAATGGCTCTGAAAAAAGAAAATGTTCGATGTGTTGAAGATATGCCGCTTTCCGACGAAAGAGTTATAAAATATCTGTGCGGAGAGGAAATCCCGACCGAAAACGCCGAAAAGGGCTACAGGCTGATCTGTGTGGACGGCTACGGTTTAGGCTGGGGCAAATGCGACGGAAACACAATAAAAAACCATTATCCAAAGGGATTGAGGATAATGAAATAAAATATAAGGAGAACCGCAATGAAAAATGTAAAAATCACTTGGCTCGGTCACGCCTGTTTTGAAATATCCGGGGGTGGATATACGGTCGTTACAGACCCGTTTGAAGACGGCTCAGTAAACGGAATAGGCAATGTCAGAACAGAGGCAAATGCCGTCTATTGCTCGCATTCACACCACGACCACAACGCCGTAGACTGCGTTACCTTAAAACAGACGGACGCACAGCCGCCGATTGTCAGCGAAATCTCCACCTTCCACGACGGCGAAAACGGCGCAAAAAGAGGCGCAAACACCGTGAGAGTATTTGACTTTGACGGGGTGAGAGTGGGACATTTCGGCGATTTGGGACATGCTCTGTCGGAGGAACAAATAAAAGAAATAGGCAAATTGGACGCTGCTCTCATGCCGGTAGGCGGCTTTTACACAATCGACGCAGAGACGGCAAAAACCGTATTTGATAAACTCGGCGCGAAAATAATGATACCTATGCACTACCGCACAGACGATTTCGGATTCCCGGTTATTGCCCATATTGACGATGTTGTAAAGGCGCTCGGCGATGTGACTGTCACAAATACAAGCGAACTGACCGTCGGCGAGGACACCCGGCCGGGCATATATGTTCTGACTCCGAAGCTTATGCAAAAAAAGTAAAATAAAAAATCCGACACGCGCCTCAAGTCCTTTCTTTCGGGCGCGTATCGGAAGCTTCTGTTTATTTGAATTCTTCCCGGTCGTATGTGTATTCGCTGCGCTTTTTTTCAATCAGTCTTGCCGTCTCTTCGGCATCCGCCGCTTTCTTTTCTTTCAAAAGTTTGTTTGACATGTAAATGCAAGGTATGACGATGGCGATAAGTACGGCGCCGACGACGGCGAGCATCCAGTTAATTGCCGCCCATTGAGAAAACGGAGCCAATCTGAAGGCTTTTCTGACATTGTTGACGCCTAAATAAAGCCGGCAAAGCCCTACAAAAGCAAATCTCAGATATCCGGGGTCTTTTTTGTTCATAGCACACCTCTCAAATAAGCGATAAAACAATTATATACCAAAAATGGCAATAATTAAAGCATTGTATTGAAAAAATACCGAAAAAAGAATATACTTATTTACGGATAAAAGCCTTTCGGGCTGTTAAAAGGAGTAAAATATGGAAATTAAGTACACAGGTCAGGAATATTACGATATTGATCTCGCCGGCAGAAAAGAGCGCCTTGTCATTGCGCCTATCACGCCGTCATTCCACATTGCCAGCTTTGTTTTGCTGGGCAACACAGAACTTACTAACTACTGTGCGGACATTCTTGCCGAAAAAATAAAGGATGTAGACTGCGATTACATCGTGTGCCCGGAGGCAAAGGTCTTGCCGCTTGCACAGGCTATTTGCACTAAACTCGGCAACAAGGAATTTGTTGTTTTCAGAAAGGGAGCAAAAGCTTATATGCTGGACCCTATCGAAACACAGGTAAAGTCAATAACGACTCTTCAAGTTCAAAAAATGGTAGTCGACGGTGTCGACGCAAAGAAAATCAGAGGCAAAAAAGTGCTCTTGCTTGATGATGTTGTTTCAACAGGCGGCACTTTCCACGCAATGAAAACTCTCACCGACAAGCTTGAATGTGAGATAGTCGGCTATGCGGCGGCTCTCAGAGAGGGTACGGATTTCCCGTCTGACAATCTCTACTACATTCGGGATCTGCCTGTATTCGTAGGCGAAAAAGAATGACATAAAATCAGGGTATCCGCAAGGATACCCTTTTTTGTTATTCGCCCCGATGCAACACTCTGTATGAAAGAGACATCAAATTGTCTCTTAAATGGACATTTTCCACTATCAAACTGCTGTCCAAAACCGAGAAATTAAAGTGAGAATAATTCCATATACCTTTAACGCCGGAGTTTATAATGTGCTCCGAGATAGCCTTTGCTTTTTCTCTGCCGGTGCATACGACTATTATGTCGACATTGTTCTCTTTGCAGAAACTTTCCAAATCTTCTATAGGCTTTACCGTAATGCCCAAGTGTTCTTCGCCCACCTTTTCATCCTCGGTGTCGAACAGACCTATCAGCTCGATTGCGGTGTGTTCCCGCCGGATAAACTGAGCGACAGGCAGACCCATATTGTCTACGCCCACCAAAACCGCATGAAGTTTATTTTCCGGAAAAAGAAGATGCTCAATCTGTTCGAGCAAAAGTTCTGTTGAATAGCCGACGCCCTGCTGACCGAAACCGCCGAAGCAGTTAAAATCCTGTCTGACCTGGCTTGAAGTTGAGCCCAAAATTTTAGCCAGCTGACTTGATGAAATGTGTTTAACCCCGTTTGCGTTGAGTTCCGATAAATATCTGTAATAGCGCGGAAGACGGCGTATTACAGGTAACGATGCTTTATTGTTTGACATATGCGTAACCTTGCCTTTGTGTATCATATGATAATATTATACTTATTTCGTATAAGTTTGTCAAATTTTAGACAAACTTTTTTATGAAAGGTTTATTATGCCGTATAACACAACTATGCTCAAAAGAAACGACAACCTCCGACACGCCGCACACTGAGCCAACGCATAAAATATTGTTTCAAAAACTTGTGTTTTGTGGTATTATATTATACAAGGGAATTTATGCAAAACTCAGTTATCATATATATTATTTAGAGGGAAATAAATGGCAAATAAAACCGCAAAAAAACAGGCCGCCAAAAAACCGGCGGCAAAAAATAAACAGTCAAAACCGTCGACGGCAAAAAGAGGCAGACCGTCAAAACAGGCTAAAAGAAAAGCCGAGATTGACCGCCTTTGGAGCATCGTTATGTTCGCAGCCGGCGCGCTTATAACAGCCATGACTTTAATACCGGGCGACAATTTGTGGGCGGTGCTGCGCTCTCAACTGTTCGGCGTATTCGGCACCACCGCATACATAGTCGGCCCTGTCATAATATACATAGGCTGTCTGACATTCAACGAAAAGCCGGTCAGAATTAAATTTCTCTGGGCATTTCGGTTTGTTTTGCTTGCGTCTAATTTGATACACATTATGTTTGTCGGCGAAACCGCGGCGGAAAACGCCGTCCGGGCTATGAAATTATTACACAGTCACGGCATGAATAATAAAATCAGCGGCGGAGCGCTATCGTGGCTTATCGCATACCCTATGGGCAAACACTTCGGCTTGTTGCCGGCAAGAATAACGATACTCATTCTCACAATTACATTCTTTATGCTTTTGACGGATACGACTCCGTTTGAAATATATAAGAGAGCACAGCAAAAAGCCAAGGAAGAGGCTGAGAAACTCCGCGTTGAAAACGAAAAAATCAAGGCTGAAAAAGAGCGGCGCAGACTTGAAAAAGAGAAAAAGAAATTAGAGGCCGAAAGAGAGGCGGAGATTCTTGAGCTGACAAAGCCGAAGGCCAAACCGAGAATTGATTTTGATTTGGACAGCCCGAAAAATACCGAGCCGGAAAAATCGGTTGAAGTTTTACCGAAAGAGAATACCGAAAACAATCCTGACGCCGACGATGAGTTCAAAACTATTTTTGACTCAATCCAGGCTAAAAAGCACAGCGCATCACCCGATATTGTGACCGCCGAAACGGCAGTCGAGACAAAGGAAAACACGGATTTGGACGATGTGCTGTCGGTGTTGGACGAAAAGAAACCGGAAATAAAGAAAAATCCTTATATGTCCGTTTCAACGGACGGCGATACAGCACCGCAGAGAGATATAAAGGCGGAAAAAAAGGCAAACACACTGACACAGGCTGAAAAAGACGCTATTTTGCCGCTGAGTGAAACGGCGGACACCGAGAGAAAACAGGTCTACAAAAATCCGCCGATAGAGCTGTTTGACGAGCCGAAAGCCAAGACCGGCGACGGTGACGATTCGATAGTCGAAAACGCCCGCATACTTGTTGACACGCTGAAAAGCTTCGGCGTAGAGACGGAAATCACGGATTATTCCAGAGGCCCTGCTGTCACAAGATACGAGTTAAGGCCGAAAACAGGCGTGAAAATCAGCCGAATCACCTCCTTGGCGGACGATATTGCTCTGAATTTGGCTACATCCGGCGTTCGTATAGAGGCGCCTATACCGGGCAAGGCGGCTGTGGGGATAGAAGTCCCTAACCGCGCAGGCAACTCGGTATTCATCAGGTCGATTCTCAAATCGTCGGAATTCCGTAACGCCAAAAACAGCCCTCTGACCATTGCGCTGGGCGAGGGCATAGACGGCATGCCTGTGGTGACGGACTTAACAAAAATGCCACACTTGCTGATTGCCGGCTCCACCGGCAGCGGTAAATCAGTGTGCATAAACTCAATAATAATGAGTTTTATTTACAAGTCCACGCCGGACGAGGTCAAACTCATTCTCATTGACCCAAAGGTTGTCGAACTCGCCGAATACAACGGCATACCGCATTTGCTTATGCCGGTGGTCACCGAGCCGAAAAAGGCCGCCGGAGCTCTTGGCGGAGCTGTCGCCGAAATGGAAAAAAGATATCTCCAATTTGCCCAGAGCCGTGTTAGAGATATAAAGAGCTATAATGTATTTGCCGAAAATTACGAAAAGGCGAAACGGGAAAACCCGTCTCTGTTTGAAGAATACACACAGCAAAGACTCAATCAAATGTCGAGTGCGGAGCTTGAGGAATTGGAGGCGGAATACCCGGATTTATACATTTATTTCGGCAAAGAGATACAAAAAATGCCGTATATTGCGGTTGTGATAGACGAGCTGGCGGACTTGATGATGGTATGCGGTAAAGAGGTCGAAGACTATATTTGCCGTCTTGCCCAAAAAGCCCGTGCTGCCGGTATCCACCTTGTCGTCGCCACACAGAGACCGTCGGTCGATGTTATCACAGGTCTTATCAAAGCCAACATTCCTGCCAGAATTGCCTTTGCCGTATCCAGTGCAATAGACAGCCGCACGATTTTGGATTCAGCCGGCGCGGAAAAGCTGTTGGGCAACGGCGATATGCTGTTTTTGCCTATCGGCGCGGCTAAACCTGTCAGAGTACAGGGCACTTGGGTAAAAGACGCGGAAATTTCGCGAGTAATCTCCTATGTAAAGAAAGAGCAGAAAGCCGATTACAGCGATGAAATGATAGAAAATATGAACAAGTTTATCCCAAAGGGGAAAACCGGTGACATGAGTGCGTCCGGCGACGGCGAGAGCGAAAACGACGAAATGTTTGACGCGGCGTGTGAAACCGTCATTGAGGCAGGTCAGGCTTCCACTTCGCTTTTGCAGAGAAAGTTAAAGCTCGGTTATGCGCGAGCGGCTCGTATTATGGACCAGATGGAACGGGCGGGCATAGTCGGCGCCTACGAGGGCTCAAAGCCGCGACAGGTAAAAATCACCCCGGAACAGTGGATGGAAATGAAGATAACAAAAAATGACTGAGCGCAAAAACACTTCACGAACAATTAAAATTTTGACTGCCGCAATCGGATTATGCTGTGTTTTGCTGTGCGGATTTTTCGCCGTATATCTTCTCAAAGACAACGGCACGGTCGATTTGAACGGCGACACT
This sequence comes from Oscillospiraceae bacterium, assembly GCA_029007985.1. Lineage (GTDB taxonomy): Bacteria > Bacillota > Clostridia > Oscillospirales > Ruminococcaceae > RGIG3102. The sequence goes on from JAQXIW010000022.1 coordinate 7,921, forward strand.
CTGACAATTCTTAATGTGGGTCAGGCAAAGTGCGCCGTCATACAATCCGACGGCAGATATGCCGTAATAGACGCAGGTCAAGACGGTAACGCCGGTGATATACTGACTTATCTTGAAAGCAAAAATGTTACAAGGATTGATGTTTTGGCGATTACTCACTTTCACACCGACCACACCTCCGCCGTGAAGGCTCTGCTGGATAAGTACGAGGTCGGCGTTTTGCTGATACCTAATTTGTCGGCGGAAAACACCCCGGCTACCAAATTTTTTGAAATGCTGATTGAAATGTCGGAAGACGGAAAATTGAGCATCGAGACCGCGCAAAAGGGCGAAGAATACAATGTGGGAAACGGCAAGATAAAAGTATTGGCGGATACGGTTAATTCGACTGAGGCGGAATGTCCCGAAAGCGACAAAAGAATAAACAACACCTCGATTTGTCTGTCCTTTACACAGGGAGATTTTGTGTATGTGGAAACAGGAGACGCGGAAAGCGATGTCGAAAAGCGGATATTAAATGATATACCGAAAAATGTCACGGTATTCAACGCGTCGCATCACGGCTCGGGCGACTCAAACTGCAAAGAGTTTTTAGACAGGCTGAACCCCGAAAATATTACAATTTCCTGCGGCAAGGACAACAAATACAATCACCCGTCGGAAAGTTTTCTCAAACTGCTCAACGACGAACACCGCAGATACTATATCACTTGGCAATGCGGCGACATAACATTCTCGATAAATCAAAAAACTTTACTCAAAACAGACGAAAATGAAAATCAAAAAACAATCCATATTGCATAAGCTGTTCAAAACAAACGCGGTAAAAAACAGCACACAGGACGAAAAAGTGATAGAAATGAACGCCGAGACCCCTGAAAAAACGGCGGAAAAAAGAAAAAATCTGCACGACAGATTGCAGAACACAAAAAAGAATAAATAAAAATAATTCCGATAACCTCCCCAAGCCGAAAGGCAGCGTGGTGATAATCGGAATTCTTTTATTGCGGAAATATAAATTTTATTGCGGACGGCAATATTTCGTAGCAGGCCTCGGTAATGTATTTGCCGTCGCCGTCGTTTACCATTGCAAACGGCTTCGGCGCTTTCACATACACTTTTTTGCACTTTTTATAGTGAATGTATTGCATGGCGTCCTCGTGTTCAAGCTGCGTGCCTTCTTTATAGTAGCCCACAAATTTGAACACTTTTTTCTTTTCAGGCGGAGACACGGCGGACACGTCGATAAAACCGTCGTCGATTTTTGCGGCCGGGGTCACATAAAAACCGCCGCCGCAGGAAATACCGTTGCCCACGGCGCACATCATTGTGTCGCCTTTATAGAGCAATTCTCCGTCGGCGTATACTTCCATATACCTGCCCCATTTTTTCAAAAAATTATAGAGCAGAGACAGATAGTAGGCGAGATGATTTGACACAAACGGCAGTTTTCTGAATTTCGGCATATCCATAGCCGTGTTGGCGTCAAAGCCCATATTGCATATATTCACACAGATTTCGCCGTTGTATTTTATCAAATCTATGGGCGCGGCTTTTCCGTTTATCTGCTTTTCGATATCCATATAGTTTTCCGCCGAAATCCCGGTTGCCTTGATAAAATCGTTGCCGGTGCCGACGGGGAACACGCCTATTTCAATATTGCCGTAACCGTAGCTGCCGTTGACAACCCGGTTGAGAGTGCCGTCGCCGCCCAGGGCGTATATTCTGTGATTTTCTCCCGTTTCGCCGCGGCTCTTACAGGCGGATATTATATTCTCGGTACTTTTTGAAATTATAATTTCCCGGTCGATGCCGAGCTTTTCCGCCGACTGTTTCAGCCGGCTTTCCATTTTCAGAGCCCGGCTGTCTTTTCCGGCTACGGGATTAAGGATAAAAACATATCTCATGGGATAATCCTTTATAATAATTATTTTTGCATAAGTGTGTTTAACAAACAATACTCTGTGATCGCTTTTGAAAAAAATTTACGTTTTTATTGTCTATATTAACAATGGTATTAAATATATAATAATGCTATACTTAAATAAAGTAAAGTGTATTTCTGCGGAAATACGGAAAGGGAACGTTTATGAAAGTTGAAGAACTCAAAAAAGTTAGTTTAGGCCATTACCCAACGCCTATCGAAAAGCTTGAAAACATCACAAAATTGCTTGGCAAAGGCGATGTCTACATCAAGAGAGACGACACGACAGGCCCGGCATTCGGCGGCAACAAGACCAGAAAGCTGGAATATCTGCTCAAAGAGGCTCAGGATCAGGGCGCGACAGCTGTTATCACATACGGCGGTACACAGACAAACCACGGCCGTACAACAGTCGGCGCGGCGGTAAAGCTGGGCATGAAACCGATTTTGATTCTTTCGGGCGGGGACACAGGCTATCTGTCCGGCAACTTGAACCTCGACGCAATGATGGGTACGGACATCTACTTTGCAAAGGAAAAATCTCCTGTTGAAATCACAAAGGAAGTCGTTGCAAAGTACGAGGCACAGGGCGACAAGGTTTACATAGTCCCGGTCGGCGGCTCAAACACTCTCGGCGCAGTCGGTTACATTATGGCTGTAAAGGAAATAGTCGACCAGATTAAAGAGCAGAACCTCAAAATTGACCATCTTGTATGCACTGTGGGCTCAATGGGTACATTTGCCGGCTCGATTCTCGGCGCAAAATATTTTAACGCACCGTTTGATGTCATAGCCGTGCCGGTTTCTCCGCGGCCAAAAGGCGCAAAAGAGGCAGATGTAGTTAAGTTCGCCAACGAAGTATCAAAGACTTACGATATGGGTATAGAGGTAACTCTTGACGATGTCAAGATTGCATACGGCCCGGATGAATGTCCGTATTCCGGCGAGGCATACAACAAGCCTGACCCGGTTACAAGAGATTCAATTATTCTTTTGGCAAAGAACGAGGGCATTTTCCTTGACCCTACATACACCGGTAAAACTTTCCGCGGTCTTGTAGATATGGTCAAGAACGAAGAATACATCAAAGCGGGCGAGAGCGTAATGTTTGTGCACACCGGCGGCGCAATGGCTCTGTGGACGAAAGAGCATCTCGACGATATGCAGACACAGCTCCGTGAAAATTGCCATACCACACAGCTGTAATTTGTTGTAACTGCATTTTTATTAAATAAATCTTACGGCGGCAGGCTCGGTCTGCCGCCTTTTTATGTGAAACAAACAACCGGCTCAACTTTTCATTGAGCCGGATTACAGGTTTATTCGTAATATTTTCTGATTCTTTTTAACTCGTCGATTTTGCCGTGTATTCTGCCGCAGCAGTAGAACAAAAGACAGGCACAGGCGCAGTTTACAACGCCGACAGTCATACCGTTGATTATATTGACGGTGCCGATACCGAGATTGACATAGCCGACTGCGCTCAACATCTTGCCAACTGAATATAGCATGCGTATTCTTGAGTCCGTATCGGAATTGAGCTCAAAGTTGCCGTATTCGGATTTTCTTCTGAAAAATGCCCATTTGAGAAAATTGCCGATATATTCGCCGCCGCTCTCTCTTACCAGACTGATGTAGTCCTCTGTGGAGCCGTCTACAAATGCAAGTCTGATGATGTATTCTCCCGGCTCGCTTCTTTCAAACACATATTTGCAAAAACAAAAACCGATTTCAACCAAAACCCAGCCTTGCATAGCCATATCGTTGAGCCATTCTTCCTCTTTGTCAAAGTCATAGACTAGAAATACTTTGTGTTTTACCATTCTCTCTTTCATTTTGAACATTCCTCCAATATTTTTTCTCCGTTTGCCGCCAATTCTTTAAGTCTGTTTATTTCCGATTTTAGTACCGCTACGCCTGTTTGCGTAATCAGGTATTCCTTTTTTCGTGAGCCGTCCTCGACGGGCATAAGCCTTATCCAGCCCTTTTCCGTCAGGTTTGTCAGCGCGCCGTACAATGTGCCCGCCCGCAGTCTCACTCTGCCGCCGGACAGTGCCTCTACCGTCTGCATTATTCCGTAGCCGTGCTGTTGTTTGCAAAGCGCGAGCAAAATGTAATAGGTCGCCTCTGTCAATACAATACCGTCTGCCATATTGTCACCTCATTCTGTACGACGATATATCGTGTTTCTATATATCGTCTAACGATATATCGTTTGTTGATATAACTATATCGCGTCCCGATATATTTGTCAAGGCTTTTTTTCAAAAAAAATATGCGCTTTCAAAAATTTCTTTTCAAAAGCACATTAAGTTTATTGTATTGTGATTTAAGACTGCAAATTTTCCTTTTTTACCTCTATCTCAAAATAGTAGAGAATGTTGCCGTCCTCAAAATCCGCCTCGACCTTGTAGTAGTATTTGCCCTCTTCCTTAGGGGTTACCCACTCTGAAATCTGTCTGAATTCCGGCTCGGCCTGAACAGGGGATTCGTACAGTCTGACGGCTTTCTCCGGGGCAGTCAGCAAAATTACTATGTTGGTCTCCGGGTATGCGTCGGTGACCATAAGAGCCGCGTCGGATACGTCGACATACGGGCTCATAACGGTTTTGTTGCCGAATTTCCAGGTGTAGCCGGCTCTTACCACATACGGCGGATTATAGCCGACGGATACGGAAATAATCGGCAAGGACTTTTCCGGGTCCTTTGAGTCTATTGTATTTTTTATGTTTACGGTTATGTATGCGGTGATTATGAGCAAAATCGTCGCTATTACCGCCCTGCGAAGTTTCAGTTTGGATTGCATCAGTCTTTTTCCTTGTGATTGGTTGTATCAATTATGTGGTTTTTTCTGTCCACTGCAATATTTTTTTCATTGAGGATTCTGTCCACATTTTCGGCGACTATACTGTATATTACCGCAAAGGTAGGTACGCCGATAAGCATACCGGCGACGCCCATAAGTTTACCGCCAACGGTGATTGCAAACAGTATCCACAGCGCAGACAGCCCCAGAGAGTTGCCCATGATTTTCGGGCCGATAATATTGCCGTCTATCTGCTGTAAAATGATTATGAAAATTGTCAGCTCTACAGCTTTCATAGGGCTGATCATGAGCATAATGAAAACAGACGGTATTGCACCAATAAACGGGCCGAAAACAGGTATCATGTTGGTAATACCGATTATCACGGCAATAAGCATGCTGTATTCCGGATAGATAAACATCATGCTTATGAATGTTATGACGGCTATTATAAGAGAGTCCAAGGCCTTGCTCGTCATAAATTCCGAAAATATCTTATCGCTGCGCCTTGTTACAACACATATTCTGTCAGCCACCGGCACGGTGAACAGGGAGTATGTGATTCTCTTAACCTGAAAGCACAGCGTGTCTTTTTCAATCAGCATATATATGGTGGCAATGACAATCATGAGAATTTTTACCAATCCGTTGCCGACATTAAAAGTGAACGAAACCAGGCTCGGCACGGCAGAGGATAGAAATTCAATAACCTGTTTTGAGTACCGGTCCCACAGCTTTGTCAACTGCTCGGTAGTGGTCACATCAAAGTGATTTTCAGTGAAAAATTTGTTTGCCAACACCGAGACCTGTTTGGTAAAAGCAGGCAAAGCATCAATGATGACATTTACGCTTTGGCCTATCTGCGGCAAAATGGCGGTAATAAGGCTGTACAAAATGAAAATGACCACTATCATCACAGAGAAAACAGAGAGGGCTCTCTTTGATTTCCTGTTGTTAAAAACCTTTTCTTCAAACCAATTTACCGGGCGCGCTAATATGAAAGCAAGCACAAAGGCGTATATAAAAGGCGAGACCGTATTTATACAGGCGCCGACAAAGTTTTTAATCGGGGCAATATTTGATAACAAAAGATAAAACCGTATTGCAATACACAGAGAAACCGCATTGCTGATTGATTCTTTTGTGAAAAATACCTTTAATTTTTTCAGCATAATCTCATCCCTTACAAAATAATTTGCATATCTTTCTATGATATAGTATACTATTAAATAATATTAATTACAACAAACAAAAGTTAATATTGTGTGAAATTAACATTGTGAGGTCTTTTAATTGGATATTACTACCGTTTTATTTTTAATATGCTTGCTCTGTCTTTCGGCGCTGTTTTCCGCGTCGGAAACGGCATTGACTGCGGCAAATAAAATACGATTAAAAAATCAAGCCGAGGACGGCAACAAAAAAGCCCGGGGTGCGTTAAAGCTGGTGTCAAAATACGACGACACCCTCTCGGCTCTGCTTATTACAAACAACATTGTCAACATTCTCACCGCCTCATTGACTACGGTGCTTTTCACGGCGCTCGTGGGGGCGTCCGGCGTGGGAATCGCCACGGCGGTCACAACCGTATTCGTTATAATTTTCGGCGAAGTTTTGCCGAAAACCTACGCCAACGACAACGCCGACGAATTGCTGAAAAGCGTACAGGGCTTTCTGCGTATTCTTATAGTGGTATTAAAGCCGCTTATCGTCATTTTGTCCGTCATAAAAAAATCCATTATCAGAAAAGGCGACAGCCCGGAAAACCCGACCGTCACCGAACAGGAGCTCATATCAATTATAGACGAAATCGAGGACGAGGGCGTGCTGAAAGAGGAAGAGGCGGATTTGGTACAAAACGCCATCGAATTTAACGACATACAGGCCGGCGAGATAATCACCCCGCGCGTAGACATTGTCGCCATCGACAAAAACATGGCGGAAAGACAGATACTCGATTTGTTTTTGGAATACAATTACAGCCGTATGCCTGTCTACGACGGCACGATTGACAACATAATCGGTTTTATAAGCCAAAAGGATTTTTCCGCTTTGATTATCCGAGGCGACGAGTACAGCATAGAGGGCGTTATGAAGCCGTGTATGTATGTGCCGCACACAAACAAAATCATTGATGTCATGAAGCTCATGCAAAAAGATAAGGTACACATGGTTGTCGTTACCGACGAATACGGCGGCACTATGGGCATAATCACACTTGAAGACATTTTGGAAGAGCTGGTAGGCGAAATTTGGGACGAACACGACGAGGAAAAACAGCTTATCACTAAAATAGACGATACGACTTACGATGTTTTGGGCGATACCCCGATGGACGACATATACGAAACTTTGCTCGGCACTCAAAACAGAGAGGACAGCGACGCAATAACCGTCGCCGGCTATCTTATGGACAAGCTCAACAGAATACCGGGGCCGGGCGATGTTTTCGGCGATGAAGATATGTACTATACCGTGACAAGAGTGGGCGAGAACAGAATCAAAAAAGTCAGAATCAAAGTTTTGACAAGAGATTAAAAACAAAGGCGGCAGACCTTACGGCTTGCCGTCTTAATGTTTTAATGTGTTATCTCTCGTCGCATACCTGGAAAATATAAAACTTCAAATAGTAGGATTCGTCCGCCGCCCAAAGAATAGGGTGATCCGGGGCCTGAGTCGAAAACAGCACTTGGCGCAGCTTTTTGCGGGCGCCTCGCCGGGCTTCTTTTATGGTTTTTGCAAACAAATCCGGGTCCATAAAATGAGAACAGGAGCAGGTGACGAGAAAACCTCTGTCCTTGACGAGCTTCATACCTCTGAGATTTATCTCTCTGTATCCCTTTACGGCGTTTTTAATTGAACTTCTCGATTTTGTGAATGCCGGCGGGTCGAGAATGACCACATCGTATTTTTCGCCCCGCGCCTCAAGAGAAGGCAACAGGTCAAAAACATCCCGAACTGTAAACTGTACTCTGTCCTGTAAATTGTTGAGCTTTGCGTTTTCTCTTGCCCGTTCTATTGCAAGCTCCGACGCGTCTACGCCGAGCACGGATTTTGCCCCGGCGAGACCGGCGTTGAGAGCAAATGAGCCGGTGTGGGTAAAGCAGTCCAAAACTTTTTTGCCCTTTGCGATTTTGTGAATCGCCGCCCTGTTGTTTTTCTGGTCGAGGAAAAACCCGGTCTTTTGTCCGTCCTGCACATCAACTATATAGCGCACGCCGTTTTCGACTATTTCAACCTTTGTGTCAAACGGCTCGCCGATAAAGCCCTTGAATCTCTCCATGCCCTCCCGTTCTCTGACAGGGGCGTCGCTTCTCTCGTAAACGCCTCTTACTTCTATTCCGTCTTCGGACAGCACTTTTTTGAGCTTTTCGATTATTACGGGCTTTAATTTGTCGATGCCCAGGGCGAGAGATTCCACCACCAGCACATCGGAAAACTTGTCTATTACTATGCCAGGCAAAAAATCCCGCTCGCCGAATATCACGCGGCAGCTCGATGTGTCGATTGTGGATTTTCTGTATTCCCAGGCGTCTCTCACTCTTTTTTCTATAAAATCACCGTCGATAACCGCGCTTGCGTCTCTTGTGAGCATTCTCACCGTTATTTTGGATTTTGTGTTGATAAAGCCGACGCCCATTTCGTAGCCGTCAAAATCCCGAACGGACACAATGTCTCCGTTTTCAAAATTGCCGTCTATTCTGGCAATTTCATTGTCATATATCCACAGACCGCCGGATTTCAGCTGTCTGCCTTCGCCTTTTTTCAAAGTTACAACCGTGCTGTACATAGAATGTTCCTTTCAAAATAATGTAACAATTTATTTTATCACATCGGCGGAAAAAATAAAACAGCATTCCGCAAGAAATGCCGTTTTAATATTATCTGTTTTCTTCAATGGCGGTGATTTTGTCGACTCTTCTCTGATGTCTGCCGCCCTCAAACTCGGTGGAAAGGAAAATATCGACCATTTCAAAGGCAATGCCTTCGCCGACAATTTTGCCGCCCATGGCAAGCACATTCGCGTTGTTGTGCAGTCTTGTGTACTTTGCGGAATATGTTTCTGACGCACAGCAGCATCTGATACCCGGCACTTTGTTTGCGGCTATGGAAATACCCACGCCGGTGGAACAGAAAAGCAGACCGAATTCACATTCGCCGTCTGTTATTTTTTTGCAAGCCGCCCGCGCGTAATCCGGATAATCCACGCTGTCTGTAGAATATGTGCCGCAGTCGATATATTCTATCCCTTTTTCTTCGAGATGTTTTTTTACGGCCTCTTTCAGAGCAAAACCGCCGTGGTCACAGCCTAACGATACTTTCATTTTTTAGCCTCCGTTTTTTCTTTTAGTTCTCTTTCAGCCTGAGACAGTCTCAAATAGCTCGGGCTCAAATCAAAGTGCTTTACAGCACCGTTTTTTTCGTATTCCTTTTTTGCGAGCTTGCAGGCGCCCATGGCTATGCAAGGCATGTCGAATTTATCGCAGATTACATTTTCATATTGTGAAAATGCTCTTTCTGCTACTGTCTTGCCGTCGCCGACAAAACAGATTTTCTTTTGACAATTATTTACATATTCCGTCAAAATATGTATGTCCTCGCAAAAATCGTCTTTTACGGTTTGCTCGCCGTCGATTACCGCGCCGTAAATCTGGTTTCTCCTTGCGTCAAAGCAAGGCACGATAACGCCGTCAAAATCGACGCACTCCGCCAAGGCTTTTAGAGAGGACACGCCGATACAGTCTTTGTTTTCGGCGGCAGCCATACCCTTGACCGCCCGCAGACCAATTCTCAGCCCGGTAAAAGAGCCCGGCCCCAATGTGACGGCGAATAAATCGACCTCTTTTATTGTCAAGTCGACGGTTTTTAACGCATAGTCTACCATCGGCATAAGGTTTTGAGAATGGGTGATATTCGTCGACTGTACGGCGGTGTATATCACTTTTTCGTCCTGCATTATACATACACTCGACTGTTTTGAGGAACAGTCAAGACCTAAAATAATCAATTTATGTCAACTCCCGATATTGTGATTTTTCTTTTTGTCTCGCCGAGTTTTTCAAATTCCACCAGCACGGTGTATTCGTCAAAAAACGGCTCGATGTTTTCACTCCACTCTATTGCCAAAACTCCGTTGTAATCCAAATAGTCGTAAAAGCCTATGTTGTACAGCCGGTCTTCGCTCTCGATGCGGTACATATCAAAGTGATAAAGACTGATATTTTTGCTCTCGTAAGGATTTACAATGGAAAATGTCGGGCTGACGACCTCGGCGTCTATACCCAGACCGTCGCACAGCCCCTGTGTGAATGCGGTTTTGCCCATTCCCAAACCGCCTCTGTAAAAAATTACGTCGCCGGAAGACAGCTTTTTCCGCACTCTTTTCGCCAGAGCAACGGTTTCTTCTTTGGAATTAGTGATAAAAGTATTCAAAAAACTAACCTCTTTGTGTAATATAGTATATAATATCACATTTTAATGAATCATTAAAGTCAATTATTTGTACTTTACGCGTTTTTTTGTGGTATACTTATTAAATAACAGCCGAAACATAAATAACGAAACGAGAAATATATGAACAGTCTTAAACAAAAAATTAAAGAGACGGATTTGACCGTACTTTTGATATGTATGGGTCTGAGCTTTTTTTCCGTCATATCAATATATTCGATTTACGCCAAAATGACAATTCTCAACAATATCCGCGTGGTTATCGTACAGGCCGGGGCGTCCGCTGTCGGCGTCGTCGCGGCGTTTCTGATTTCGCTCATCGACTACAAGGAAATGTGCGAAATGTGGAAATTACATTCCGCTTTTGCTTACGCCCTCATGGTTTTGACCGCCGTCATAGGATTTGCGCCGGAGGGCACTACCAACAAGGCATGGATAGCTTTGCCGTTCGGTTTGTCGATTCAGCCGTCGGAAATATTAAAGCTCAGTATGATACTGACATTGGCCTTCTTTTTTGAAAAGAATAAAAACACCGTAAACGAAATAAAAACCTTTACAAGATTGGTGTTTGCGGCTCTCGTTCCGCTGGCATTTGTTGCCTATCAAAAGGACGACGGCACTCTTTTGATTTTCTGCGTAATAGTCGCCTGTATTTTCTTTGCCCGGGGCGTCAGCTATAAAGTGGTTGCCGCCGGGGTTGTGGGTTTGGCGGCGATGAGCCCTATACTTTGGTTTAAGGTGCTGGATGACTATCAGAAAAACAGAATACTCGCCCTTTTTCACCCGGACGAATTTTCAAACATCATGTGGCAGCAAAACCAGGGCAGAATAGCGATAGGCTCCGGCATGATAACCGGCAAGGGCTTTTTGGTGGACAATCACAACGCCACGCCTTTGGCTTACAACGACTCGATTTTTTCCTTTTTTGCCGAAAGCACCGGTTTTGTGGGTACAGTCTTGCTGTTGGCGGCAATATTGTTTTTGTGGATGAAAATACTTTCAATCGCAAGGCGCAGCAACGATTTACGGGGCTCTCTGATTTGCGTGGGCGTGTTTGCCATGCTCATGGCGCAGACGGCGATAAACATAGGTATGAACCTGTCTCTTTTGCCGGTTATAGGCGTTACCTTGCCGCTGTTTTCCGCCGGCGGTACAAGTGTTATAGTGACCTATGCTGCAATAGGCCTTGTGCTGAGCGTGGCGCGACACAACCCTAAAACTCTGTTTAACTGAGGTGTATTATGTCAACAAAAAGAGAAATTCTTAAAAAATACGGCGAGACATTCAATATTATCAAGTATGTCGAGAGAGAAATGCGCACCTTTGCGGAAAAGCCTTTTTCCGACGAGGATTCTCTTGTCTTGGCGCAGGCATGCTATATGGAATTTGACAACGCCGTTCCGTCGGTGGAAATAAAAATGGGCGGCAAAAGCTTTGCTGAAATATACAAAGCCGAGCTTTTCCCGGGCATTTTCGATAACATTCAGATGAAAGAAAACAATTTTGCTCTGTTTTCGGCTCTCTGCCGGAGCCCCCGCTTCAGAGATGTTAAAATAAACCACCCGGTCGAAATTACAAACAGCAAAATCGAAGAGCAATTTTCTGCCACCGCATTCGTTCTGCCGGGCGGAGACATATATATAGGATACAGAGGCACCGACGCCTCGGTTGTAGGCTGGAAAGAGGATTTTTATATGCTGATTGAGCCGGCCATACAAAGTCAGTACACGGCTTTGGAATATTTAGAGAGCATCGCCGCCATTTCCGACGGCGAGATTATGCTGGGCGGCCATTCAAAAGGCGGCACGCTGGCTCTCTATCGGGCGTCCTGCTGCTGTGAAAAAACAAGGCGGCGAATAACCGCCGTCTACAATCACGACGGCCCGGGGCTCACCCGTACAATTAGGGAAAGCAGCGAATACGACGCCGTAAAACCGCTTGTGAAAACAACAATTCCTCAGCAGTCGCTTATAGGCATCATTATGAATGACGGCGATTACAGCGTGGTCTATTCCGATGCAAAGGGTATTTTTCAGCACGACCCGTACACATGGCAAATGTCCGACGACGGATTTGTGTGGGCGGATAAAATTTCCAAGACATCGGATAAAATGGAAAGCGCCCTCGACGAAATGCTGTCGGAACTCTCGGAGGACGAGAAAAAACTTGCTGTCGAGACGGTATTTAGGGTTATTGAGTCCACGGGGGAGACGAATTTCCCGGATTGGCCTCAATCGGCGCTGAAAGAGTACGAAAAAATAATTGCCACGATTAAAGAAATCGACAGCGATACCGTGAAAAAAATATCAAATACGGTTATGACAATGATAAAAATCGTATTCAGAAATATGATAGATGTGGAGATGCCGTCGCCGGCCGCCACTCTTGAAAACGCATTTGCAAATATAAAGAATCAATTTTCAAAAATAGGCAAATCGGAAAACGGCGAAGAAAATTCGGATAATTGCCGATAATAAAATAATGTTTGTACATATAAATTGACACAATTATCACAATTATATATAATAATAAATTGACGGTTAAAAAATAAACGGATTACATATATTTAGGAGATAACATGTCTTTAATTACTAAAATTTTCGGCAGTTATGAAACAAAAGAGCTGAAAAAAATAGAGCCGGTGAAAAATTCCGTGCTTTCACTTGAACCAAAATATCGGGCAATGTCCGACAGCGAGCTGCAGTCACAGACCCGGGTTTTGAAAGACAGACTCGCCGGCGGCGAAACCCTTGACGACATATTGCCGGACGCATTTGCGGTTTGCCGCGAGGCGTCTTGGCGTGTTTTGGAAATGAAACACTTCCCTGTACAGATTGCCGGCGGTATTGCTTTACACAGAAACAATATAGCGGAAATGAAAACGGGCGAAGGTAAAACTCTCGTCGCCACATTGCCGGCATATCTCAACGCTCTCACCGGCAAAGGCGTTCATGTCATTACGGTCAACGATTATCTTGCACGCCGCGACTCTCAGTGGATGGGCAAGCTCTATAACTTCCTCGGTCTTACGGTCGGACTTGTCGTACACGGTATGACGAGCGAAGAAAAAAAGCGGGCTTATAATGCCGACATCACATACGGTACAAACAACGAATTCGGCTTTGACTATCTGCGTGACAACATGGCTCTCTACGCCAAGGATATGGTGCAGAGGGGATTTAACTATGCCATTGTGGACGAGGTTGACTCCATTCTCATAGACGAGGCGAGAACACCTCTTATTATTTCCGGCCAGGGCGACAAGTCCACCGATTTGTACAAGGTGGCAAATACCTTTGCAAAAACTCTTTCATATTTCAGAGTTGCCGAGACCGATTCAAAAGAAGAGCTCGATGTGGTAAAAGAGGATGTAATAGTAGACGAAAAGGCAAGACAGGCCACTCTCACGAAAAACGGCATCGAAAAGGTCGAAAGGTATTTCAATCTCGAAAACTATTCCGACCCGGAAAATATGACATTACAGCACCATATCTCACAGGCTTTGCAGGCCAATGCGATTATGAAAAGAGATATAGACTATGTTGTAAAAGACGGTCAGATTGTAATTGTCGACGAATTTACAGGTCGTCTTATGGAGGGCAGACGCTATAATCAGGGTCTGCACCAGGCCATTGAGGCAAAAGAGGGCGTACAGATTCAGCACGAGAGCAAGACTCTGGCGTCAATCACATTCCAGAACTATTTCAGAATGTATAAAAAACTGTCCGGCATGACGGGTACGGCTCTGTCGGAACGGGACGAATTTTTACAGATTTACGGTCTTTCCGTTTTGCCTATCCCTACAAACAAGCCGCTCATCAGAAAAGATATGAACGATGTGGTCTACAAGACCGAGAGAGCAAAGTTCAAAGCCGTTATTGATGAAGCGGTTCGGGCGCATCGGAAAGGTCAGCCGGTGCTTATCGGTACGATTTCAATCGAAAAATCCGAAATGCTTTCAAAAATGCTGAAAGCAAGAGGCGTAAAGCACGAAGTCCTCAACGCCAAGTATCACGAAAAAGAGGCTGAAATAGTAGCCCAGGCCGGCAGACTCAACGCCGTCACTATCGCTACAAACATGGCGGGCAGAGGTACCGACATCATACTCGGCGGCAATGCGGAGTTTATGGCTAAAAACGAGATGCGCCGCCTCGGATACGACGAAGAAATGATAGAAAACGCCACCGCGTTTTTCCATACGGAAGACCGGGATATTCTGCGGGCGAGAAAAGTATTTTCCGAGCTCAACGACAAATATAAGCGGGAACTTGCCCCTGAGGCACAAAAGGTCAGAGAAGCCGGCGGCTTGCTGATTCTCGGCACAGAAAGACACGAATCACGCCGTATTGACAACCAGCTCAGAGGCCGTGCCGGCCGTCAGGGCGACCCGGGCGCAACGAGATTTTATGTCTCTCTCGAAGACGACCTTATGCGTCTTTTCGGCGGCGACAAAACCGCTCGGCTCATGGATAAAATGGGTCTCGAGGAAGACATGCCTATCGAAAACAAGATGGTAACAAACACAATCGAATCTGCACAGAAAAAGATTGAGGGCAGAAACTTCGACATCAGAAAGAGCGTTCTTCAGTACGACGATGTTCTTAACAATCAGAGGGAGCTCATCTACAAACAGAGGGGCGAGGTTTTACAGGGCAACGACGTGTCCCGGTCTATTCACGAGATGGTCACACGCTCAATCAGGGACAATGTGGAAATGTTCTGTCAGGGCGAGAGCGCGCATCGGTGGAATTTGCAGTCGCTTAAAAACACATATTTGGGCTGGCTGCTTTCCGACAGCGATTTGGATTATTCAGACAGCGAACTCGACGCTCTCACGATAGACGATGTGGTTAAATTCATCACCGATAAAGCCGAGGCAAACCTTGCTCAAAAACAGGCTCTGCTGGGCGAGGACAGAATGCGCGAATTTGAGCGCGTCGTTCTTTTGAGAAATGTAGACTCAAAGTGGATGGATCACATCGACGCCATGGAAGAATTGCGCCGCGGCATGAATTTGAGAAGCTACGGTCAGCACGACCCTTACGCCACATACAGAATGGAAGGCTTTGATATGTTCGACGAAATGGTCGAGTCCATTCGTCAGGATACGGCAAAGAACATCATTGCCGCACAAATCAGAATAAACCAAGAGCCTATTAAAAGACAGCGGGTTGCCAAAATCACCGGCACAAGCGGCGGCGGTGAGGAGCCTGTCAAAAAACAGCCTGTCAGAGCGGGCAAGAAAATAGGCAGAAACGAGCCTTGTCCTTGCGGCAGCGGCAAAAAGTATAAGAATTGCCACGGCAGAACAGGCGCTGCTCCGCTTGAAATCAAGCCATAACAACAGAGGCGGAAACCTCCGCCTTTTGTTTTCGATTGGCATTATCTTTTGAAAAGTGTATGTTTTGCGGAATTTCCGCAATTACACAGAGGTATAGATGAACAAGTTAAAGAAAAAATTCCGCCTCTCTTCTTCACAGGTAATTATCGGCGGTTTTGCATTGATGATTTTTATAGGGGCCGTGTTGCTTTATATGCCGTTTTCCACGGTTGAAAAGGGCAGCGCTCCTTTCATAGACTGCCTGTTTACATCCGCCAGCGCGTCCTGCGTTACGGGTCTGGTTGTTCACGACACGGCGACATATTGGACTGCTTTCGGCAAAACGGTTATACTTTTGCTGATTCAGATAGGCGGTATGGGCGTAGTTACAATGGCTGTGCTTGTAACTATGATGGCAGGTAAAAAAATATCTCTGTCACAGCGCTCGGTTTTACAGGATTCAATATCCGCACACCAGCTCGGCGGCATAGTAAAAGCCGCAAGGGACATTGTGCTTACATCGCTGGGGATAGAGCTCGCCGGCGCAGTTCTCTTGTATCCGTCATTCGCAAAGGAATTTGGCTACTTTGACGGCATTATTTACGCAATATGGCATTCAATTTCCGCCTTCTGCAACGCCGGTTTTGACTTGATGGGCGTAAAAGAGCAGTATTCGTCACTCACGGCTTTCACGGGCAACCCTACGGTAAACATAACAATTATGCTCTTGATTGTCATAGGCGGTATAGGCTTTTTGACATGGAACGACATAAAACTGTATAAATTCAAGTTCAGAAAATACAAACTGCAGAGCAAACTTGCGCTCTGTACGACCCGGGCTCTCATCTTGGGCGGTTTTGCGTATTTCTATATTTTTGAATACTCACAGCGGAAATTCGGCGACCTGACGACAGGAGAAAAAATATGGGGCGCGCTGTTCCAATCCATTACAACGAGAACAGCCGGCTTTAACACCACCGATTTGACAAAACTGTCAGAGGCCGGTCAGCTCATAACCATTATTTTAATGCTTATAGGCGGCACATCGGGCTCGACTGCAGGCGGTATGAAAACGACAACTTTTGCCGTTCTGATTATTACTTGTATTGCGGTATTCCGCAAAAAAGACGATGTCACGGCGTTTAACAGGCGTATATCCTCAGATACAGTCCGCACAGCGTCGACAATATTTACAATGTATATTTTGCTGTTTGTTCTGTCGGGCATTGCCATAAGCATAAGCGAAGGCCTGCCTTTGCTCACATGTCTTTTTGAAACGGCGTCCGCAATAGGTACGGTCGGTCTGACATTGGGTATTACACCGTCTTTGCACTTCTTTTCAAAATGCGTGATTATTATGCTCATGTATTTCGGCAGAGTCGGCGCATTGACAATAATATATGCCACGCTTAAAAATTCAGATAATCTCTACCGTTACCCTGAAGAAAAAGTTACGGTAGGCTAAGGAGCAGAAAATGAAAACATTATTACTTATAGGTGCCGGCAGATTCGGCAGACATATCGCAAGAAAAATGAGCGAGCTTGGCCACGAGATAATGGTGGTCGACAGGGATGAAAAGCATATACAGGACATTATGCCCTATGTCACCAATGCCGTAATCGGCGATTCCACCGACGAAAAATTTTTGCAGTCGCTGGGCGTGTCAAATTACGATGTGTGCATTTGCGCGATAGGAAACAATTTCCAGGCGTCCCTTGAAACCACTTCTCTTTTGAAAGAGCTGGGCGGCAAGCTCGTCATTGCCAGGTCGTCCAGAGACGTACACGAAAAATTCCTTTTGAGAAACGGCGCGGACGAGGTCGTCTACCCTGAAAAACAGATGGGTGAATGGACAGCCATAAGATATTCATCGGACAAAATCAAGGGCTACACAAACCTGGACGGCGAATTTGCGCTCTATGAAATGCGGGTGCCGGCCGAATGGTACGGCAAGACGGTTTTGGATGTGGATGTCCGCAAACAGTACAATATCAACATTCTCGCAATTAAGAAAGACCGGAAAATCCAGGAAATCGCCATGCCTAATACGGTTTTTCACAAGGACGAAATCGTTTTGGTCTTGGGTAGGAATGAAGACATAGTCAAATGCTTTAAGCTGTAATAAAAGCCCTGCGGGGCTTTTTTGTTTGTTCAAAGTGTGGTATGATATATAAAAACGATGTATCAGAGACGAAAATGAAAAAGATAATCATTATGCCCGATTCTTTTAAGGGCAGCCTTTCGGCACGGGATTTTTCCAAAATCACAAAAGAAGTGCTGAATAAATATTTCCCCGACTGTGAAATAAAAACTTTTCCGATTGCCGACGGCGGCGAGGGCACAACAGACTGCTTTTTGAGCATAGGCGGCTTTGAAAGAATACCCGTACGGGTAAAAAACGCCTTTATGGAAAATACCGAGACTTACTATGCATTCAACGGCGAAACCCGGGTAATTGAAACGGCGGCCTGCGCTTCGTTGCCGTCCGCAAAGGGCAGAGAAAACCCGGTGACGACCACGACTTACGGCGTGGGGCAGATGATGAGACACGCCGCAGCTATCGGGGCAAAGCGCATTTTGCTCGGGCTCGGCGGCTCGTGTACAAACGATGCGGGCGCGGGTATGGCTCGGGGCGCCGGGGTTAAATTTTTTGACAGGGCAGGGAAAGAATTTATACCCGTCGGCGGCACTCTGGACTTAATAGCAAATTTTGATGACGGCCTGTACAAAAAAGAGTTTGCCGACATAGAAATAACGGCGATGTGCGACATTGACAATGTATTGTACGGCGAGAGCGGAGCGGCGTTTGTATTTGCTCCTCAAAAGGGTGCGGACGAAAAAACAGTCAAATTATTGGACGGAAAACTTAAAGCCGTTGCAGATTTTATCCATGGGAAAACCGGTAAATCATATCACTCGGTAAAAGGCGCCGGGGCAGCAGGCGGAATGGGATTCGGCGTTTGCGCATTTTTGGGCGGCAAACTAAAATCCGGTACAGACGCGGTCCTCGACGCAATCGAATTTGAAAAAGAGGCGGAGAGCGCAGACCTGATAATAACCGGCGAGGGCAAACTCGACCGGCAGTCTCTTTCCGGCAAGGCGGTGGTGGGCATTTGCCGCAGGGCAAAAAAGCTCGGCGTCCCGGTCATTGCACTAACGGGCGCATACACCCAAGACTACAAAAAGGCTTATTGCGAGGGATTGACAGCTGTTTTTTCCACAAATACTGCCCCTATGTCCCTGCGGCAGGCAATGGCGGATATTGAAAAAAATCTATCGGCAACGATTGAAAATATAGCAAAAATTTTACTTATAAAGAAAGGATAGTATTATGACAGACAGAGAAATACTTTCAAAAGTCGACCACACACTCTTAAAAGCCGACGCAAAACAGCGGGACATCAAGCGCATTTGCGAAGAGGCTCTGCGCTATGAGACGGCGTCCGTGTGTATCAATCCGGGGTACATTGAGTACGCAAAGGGAATACTCGGCGACAAAATCCCGGTTTGTACGGTTATAGGTTTCCCTCTCGGTGCGATGACAACACGGGCAAAGGTGTTTGAGGCAAAGGACGCCGTCGAAAAAGGCGCTGCGGAAGTTGATATGGTGATAAACATATCAAAGGCAAAAGACGGTGAATTTGATTACATTACCGAAGAAATTCGCCTGATCAAAGAGGCGGTCGGCGACAGGGTGCTGAAAGTCATTATTGAAACCTGTCTTTTGACAGACGAAGAAAAGGTTAGACTTTGCAAATGCGTAATTGACGGCGGCGCAGATTTTATTAAAACCAGCACAGGTTTTTCAACCGGCGGCGCAACTTTTCACGATATAAAGCTTTTCAGCGAAAACTGCAAAGGCAAATGTAAAATTAAGGCGGCGGGCGGCATACGCACAAGAGAAGATATGGAAAAATTCATTGAACTCGGCGCGGACAGACTCGGCACTTCCTCGGCTGTCAAAATAATGTACGGCAACAAATAAATATAAGCTCTCTATGAGAGCTTTTATTTTTTACAAAATAACCATAAATAAAATCGGTTTTTGTGTTATAATATGATATATAACTATGCAAAACGGACGGTTTATGAAAAAACTATTTTCTTTGTTATTTTTATTTATGGCGCTGAGCGGCTGTAAAAGCCTCACCACTCAGGACAATATTATAAATTTTCTATCTGCGCCTAAACTCAATCAAAACGAGAGCGAAGTCGTACGGGCCATTTCCGAGTACACAAATCGGAATATAAATTTGAAATATCCGAAAAGCGGCGGCAACGCGTCCCCTGTCAATATCGTGGACATAGACAATGACGGCACGAACGAAGCCGTTGTGTTTTACAGCGCACGGAGCATAGGCGGAAATGTTAGAATGGCGGTCCTCACTCAGACTGAAAAAGGCTGGGTTGTGACCGACGATTCCGAGGGCTTCGGCACGGAAATATACAAGGCGGACTTTGAGAGCTTTTCCGATAAAAAACAGAAAAACATTGCAGTAGGCTACACTTTCTCCGACAGCTCCGAAAAGCTTTTGTCGGTTTACACGCTCAACGGTAAAACGGTAAAAAAGACGGACACATATTCCTGTCAGGATTACACAATTTGCGATGTCACAGGCGACAGGGCGGCGGATATTATCATCGCGGGCAACAATGCCGAAGAACAAGTGGCAAGTATCGCGGTGATTTCCCTGATAAACACAAATTTTATTACCATAGCCAAAGCCGAGCTGGACACGACAAACGCCAAGGTGACAAACATCGCCCTGACCAAGACGGAAAACGGCGGCAATGCCGTGCTTGTGGATTACAGCGACCCGTATAAATTCGTACACACTGAGGTGTTCGAATACACTAAAGGCAAATTAGAGCAAATTATGTCCGGCAACACGGTTGTCAAGGAATGGGCGCAAGCCTATAACTTAATCAGCCTTGACACAGATAAGGACGGTTTTTTTGAAACGCCGACTATCATTACGGATTCGACTTCGATCGAAAAAACCGCAAAGTTTATGGAATGGACCTGCTTTTATATTGAGAACCCGGAAAGAAAACTTTTCGGCGTCTGTGAGACGGAAAAAGGTATTTTTATTCCGATACCGGACGAGTGGCAAAATTATATCACCGTCTCAAAGAATGAGGACGGCAGTTATATATTTTCAAGCGTTCTCGATTCATCGGCACTTTTAACTATGACTGTTTACACATCGAGAGTGCCGCCGGACATCGACAGCGGTGCGGTATTGGTCTCGATAGGTACAATGCAGATTGCTTTTACATTCGGCGAAAATACATCACCGGAACAGATAAAATACATCACGGAAAACATTATTTACTTGAAATAGGAGAAATAAAATGGCGAAAATACTTGTAGTTGAAGACGAAGAGGGCATCGGCGAAGTAATCGAGCTGAATTTCTCTCTTTCGGGTCACAAAGTGACAAGATTTACATCGGCTGAGCAGGCAAAATCCGTGTACGAAAACGGGACTGCGGATTTTGACATAGCCATTCTCGATATAATGCTGCCGGGTATGGACGGTATTTCTCTGTGCGAATATATCAGAAAAAAAGACGATTCGATAGGTATAATTATGCTCTCGGCAAAAAGTCAGGAACAGGACAAAGTCCTTTCGCTTTCTGTCGGCGCAGACGACTATGTGCAAAAGCCTTTCGGCGTACGGGAACTTTTAGCCAGAGCTTCCGCGCTCTTGCGACGAATCGGCAAACACGACAAACCGACGGTGTCGGACGATGTTTTGACCTCCGGCCCGTTTACTCTCGATTTGAAGAGCAGAATACTGCACAAGGACAACACCCGGATTGACTTGACAAGCGTTGAGTTTTCAATTATGGAATTGTTTTTTCGCAATGAGGGCGTTGCAATGGTGAGAGAAAAAATACTCGAGGGCGTATGGGGTGAAAACTACTACGGCGATATAAAAATTGTCGATGTCAACATACGCAGACTTCGTATGAAAATTGAGGACGATCCGTCAAATCCACAGTACATAGTTACCGTGTGGGGCTACGGTTACAGATGGGATGTGCAGTAAGTCAGCCGTATGAATTCAAGCAGCATTACGAAAAGGTGGATAAAAACAAACCTTGTTTTCCAAATTATTGCAATCATCATAGCCGAAATAGTGGTTGTGCTTTCGATAAGAAATTCCTACTATTCGCGGGCTCAGAACCTTATTTTGACCAGAATAAACACGGTTAACGCGACTCTGTCGGCGTCTGCGACACTGTCGGATTCCGAGAGAACGCAGCTCATATACCGAATGAGCGAGGAATTTTCCGAAAAGGACAAATTTGAATTTATGGTTATCGGCACAAACAGCCGAGTGCTTGCCACATCGTCCGGCTTTTTGCCAAGCGACGATATGCACCTTGAGGACATTCGTCTTGCTCAGCAGTCGGAGGACGGCATTGCCACCGAAATATACCGCACAAAAATGGGCGAGAAGGTTTTGTCCGCCACATGTATTATCACACCGGGCAACAAGACGGTGTACGCGGTCAGGCTTGTGACCTCAATGACAAAAATAGACACGCAAATGGAGCTGATAATTTCATTCGCTCTGATTATTCTGTTGGTTTTGGTCGTGTTTATGATAATGTCCGGTACATTTTTCATCAGGGGCATAGTCAAGCCGATTCGAGAGATAGAGGCTACGGCGGCAAAAATCAGCAAGGGCGAGTTTGAAATACGCATAAACAACAACTACCATGACGAAATCGGCGAACTGTGCAATGCCATAAACAATATGGCGGAGGATTTGGGCAGAAGCGAAGAAATTAAAAACGAGTTTATATCGTCCGTATCTCACGAACTGCGCACGCCTTTAACGGCTATCAAAGGCTGGGCTGAGACAATGGACGGCAACCCCGGTGATGCCGATACGGTGAAAAAGGGGACGGGTGTCATACTGACCGAGACCGGCAGACTTTACTCCATGGTGGAAAACCTGTTGGACTTTTCCCGTCTGCAACAGCGGGACATGAAGCTGACAAAAGAAAAGCTGGATATATCCGCGGAAGTCGAGGACGCGGTAATTATGTTTGCACCCCGCTGTAAACAAAACGGTATAGAGTTGGAATACGATATGCCGGACGATATAATAGCCGTATGGGGCGACCGCAACAGGCTCAGGCAGGTCATGGTGAATTTGTTGGACAACGCAATAAAATATACCGGCGTCGGCGGCAAAATATCCATAAACATAGATTACGACAAGCGCAAAAGCCTGGTGACCGTTTCCGTCACGGATAACGGCACGGGCATACACCCGGACGACATCGAAAAAGTTACGCAAAAGTTCTATAAGGGCAAGGGCTCAAAAAGAGGCTCAGGCATAGGACTTGCGCTGGTTAAAGAAATTATAAATGTGCACGACGGCACATTCAATGTGGAAAGCGAATACGGCAAATACACTAAGATGACATTCACACTGCCGACAATTCGCACTTTGAGAGGAAAATAATGGCAGACTGTAAAATATCCATCGGCGGACAGGCGCTGATGGAGGGTATAATGATGAAGGGCAAGGATAAATATTCCGTTGCCGTCAGAAAACCGGACGGCGAAATAAGCATTGAGACGCACGCCGTCAAGCCTTCGCCGGTGGGCAAAATCCCTTTTGTAAGGGGAATATACAATTTTATCGACAGCTTGGCGACAGGCTACAAATGTCTTATGCGCTCGGCTGAAATTTCAATGGGCACGGATTACGAAGAGGACAAATTTGAAATTTGGCTTAAAGAAAAATTCGGCGAAAAGGCTACGGGGATTCTCACAACGATTGCCGGTATAGGCGGCACGGTTTTGGCTCTTGTGCTGTTTATGGTGCTGCCGACCGCCGTAACGGGCTTTATTAACGGCTTTTTCCCTCTCGGAAACTTCAAACGGGTTGTCGAGGGTCTGACAAAACTTGCGATTTTCTTTTGCTATCTGCTTGCGATTTCGCAGATGAGAGATATTCGGCGAGTGTTCCAATACCACGGCGCAGAGCACAAGACTATTTTTTGCTATGAAAAGGGTTTGCCTTTGACGGTGGAGAATGTAAAAAAACAATCCAGATTTCACCCGAGATGCGGCACATCGCTTTTGTTTATCGTGCTGTTTGTCAGCATTGCAGTGTTTTCATTTGTGCCGTGGAAAGGCACTTTTCAAAGGGCTGTGCTGAAAGTTCTGTTTTTGCCGGTTGTCGTGTCAATAGCATACGAAATATTGAAATTCACCGGCACGCACGAAAATGCGCTCACAAAAATAATGGTAAAGCCTGGTCTGTGGTGCCAAAGGCTGACCACAAAAGAGCCGGACGATAAGATGATAGAGGTGGCAATAGCCTCGGTAAACGCC
This sequence comes from Oscillospiraceae bacterium, assembly GCA_029007985.1. Classification (GTDB taxonomy): domain Bacteria; phylum Bacillota; class Clostridia; order Oscillospirales; family Ruminococcaceae; genus RGIG3102. The sequence goes on from JAQXIW010000022.1 coordinate 31,786, forward strand.
ATATTACCGGAAACCGTGATTTCAAACGGCAATGAGGAATGACAAAGTGACAAAACTTACAGATGTTTTCAAAAATATGCAGGAGATAATGTCAGCCAACGAATACAGCGACGCAAGATTTGAGGCTGACTGCTTGATAGAATATGTGCTTGGCCGTCCAAGACCGTTTTATGGGACAGATTATTTGGTATCATCGGAACGGGAAGATAAATTGTACTCCCTGTGCGAAAAGAGAAAAAACGGCTATCCCTTACAGTATATATTGGGGAAATGGCAATTTTTCGATATGGAACTTTCGGTGGGCGAGGGTGTTTTAATTCCGAGACAGGACACCGAGGATGTCTGTCTGCGGGCGTTTGACTATATAAAAAAGTTTAACAGTCCAAATGTTTTGGATTTGTGCTCCGGCACGGGCGCAATAGCTCTGGCAATAAAAAAGTATTGCCCGGCGGCAAATGTTGTCGCCTTGGAAAAATACGACGACGCCTATCGGTATCTCGAAAAAAACATAAAGGACACGGGGCTCTCGATCTTGCCTATAAAGGCGGATGTATTTAGATTTGACTATGTGATAGAGCCGCAGACATTCGATGTTATTATTTCAAATCCGCCATACATAGACGAAAAGCTGAAAGGCAAATTGCAGACAGAGGTTTCCTTTGAACCGGATACCGCGCTTTTTGCCGGTCAAAACGGTCTGTGGTTTTACAAATTTATCGCTAAATATTACTATAAAACGATAAAAGACGACGGATATCTGATTTTTGAATACGGCTATGACCAAGCCGATGATGTCAGATATATTGTGGAGTCAAATCAATATGCAGTCGAAAAGGAAATAGTTGATACCCGGGGCAACCCGAGAGGGATAATTGCCCGCAAATTTCGGGATATTTCGTCAAAAATACTTGATTAAACCGCTTCAGTATGCTATTATAATTATAACAACTAAAAGTTGTAAAAGATGTGAGGAAATATATATGGCTATAGTTACACCTGAAACAGACAAGGAAAAAGCATTGCGGACAGCTATTGCAAATATTGAAAAACAGTTCGGCAAGGGCGCGGTAATGCGTCTGGGCGACAATGTCACAATGAATGTGGACAAAATCTCCACCGGCTCGCTTTCGCTCGACTTAGCGCTGGGTATAGGCGGTTTGCCGAGAGGCAGAATTGTTGAAATATACGGGCCGGAATCCTCCGGTAAAACAACATTGGCTCTGCACTGCGTCGCCGAGGCACAAAAAGCCGGCGGCAATGCGGCATTTATCGATGTAGAGCACGCTCTCGACCCTGTTTACGCCGGAAATCTCGGCGTAGATATAGATTCTTTGCTTGTTTCACAGCCGGACACCGGCGAACAGGCCATGGAAATATGTGAAGCTCTCGTGCGCTCAGGCGCCATTGATGTTGTGGTAGTCGACTCTGTCGCCGCCATGACCACAAAGGCGGAAATCGAGGGCGACATGGGCGACTCCCATGTCGGCTTACAGGCCCGACTTATGTCACAGGCGATGAGAAAGCTGACAGCCGCCATCGGCAAAACAAATACAATCGTTATATTCATAAACCAGCTCCGCGAAAAAATCGGCGTTATGTACGGCAATCCGGAGACTACCACCGGCGGCAGGGCTCTCAAATACTACGCCTCGGTGCGCATTGATGTGCGCCGCGTAGAAGCCCTTAAATCCGGCACCGAGATAATAGGCAACAGAACAAGGGCAAAGGTTGTTAAAAATAAGGTTGCTCCTCCTTTCAAAGAGGCGGAATTTGACATTATGTTCGGCCAGGGTATTTCAAAAACGGGCGAAATCGTAGACATTGCCGCAAAGCTGGGTATCGTCAATAAATCCGGCGCATGGTACAGCTACGGCGAGGTAAGACTTGGCCAGGGCAGAGACAACACAAAAGAGTACCTTGAACGGAATCCGACTCTTGCAAAAGAAATTGAGGATAAAGTTTTTGCCGCCGTCAAAAAAGGTCAGGAAGAGGGCATAAACGTACTTTCTCCTAACGCAAAGAAAAATGCCCGCCCGATTGTTGCTTCCACAGCCAAACCGGAGGAAGTCAAAGAGGATGCGCCGACCGAAAAGCCTGTCACAAAGCGCAGAAGCGCAAATATAGACATAGATGTTGAATGATGTTTATATAACCGACATAAAGAAAACAAAACGGGGATACAATGCAATTTTTTCACAAAACGGTTTTGAAGTGTCGGTGGACGATGTCATCGTCGAACAATACAATATAGAAATAGGCTCCTGCCTTTCGCGGCGGGAGTTTGTTTGCATTAAACAGCAATCCGCAAATCAAAAGCGGGAGGACAAATGCTTCACTCTGCTTTCCTACCGTATGCATTCGGAAAAAGAATTGCGCGATAAGCTGCTCAAATATTTCGACTCCTACACGGCAGACTGTGCCGTTGAAAGAATGAGGGAGCTGGGTTATCTCGACGATGAAAAATTCGCTTTTTCAAAACGGGATTACTTAATAAATGTAAAAAAACACTCGTTGAAGGACACGGCAATGAGACTGTCGGCTCTCGGTGTTGACAAAAATACGATAGATAATGTAATATTAAATTTTGACACCGGCAGTGAATCGGATGTCATCAAAGAATTGATATACAAAAAATATATGTCCCGTTTATCCCGGCCGGAAAAGGTCATCGCATCGCTGGTGCGCAAGGGCTTTCCGCTGGGGGAAGTAAAAAAAGCGGTATACGGAATTTTGGAAAATATACAGGAGGAATAAAATGAAAGTAACGCTTGTTTCTCTCGGCTGTCCTAAAAACCAGGTGGACAGCGACATTATAGCAAGAAATCTTATCGAAAACGGCTTTGAAACGACTGCCGATATGACCCGGGCCGATGTCTGTGTCATCAACACATGCGGCTTTATCCAGTCGGCAAAGGAAGAAGCCATTGAAAATATTTTCAATGCGGTAGAGGCCAGGGCGGTCAATCCGGACTTAAAAATAGTTGTCACCGGCTGCCTCGCGGAAAGATATAAGGACGAAATCCTCGAGGATATACCGGAGGTAGACGCCGTAATAGGCATCGGCTCTCACGACAAAATAGTCGAAACGGTAAAAAATGTCACCAAGGGCGGCAAATATTCATTCTTCGGGCCAAAGACCAATCTGTCGCTCACCTCAAAGAGAATTATTTCCACACCGAGTCACTATGCCTATTTGAAAATTGCCGAAGGCTGTTCAAACGGCTGTTACTACTGTGCCATTCCTATGATTCGCGGCAGACATCGCTCTCGCCCGATGGAAAGCTGTATCGAAGAGGCTAAATGGCTTGCCGACCAGGGCGTTAAAGAGCTGATAGTCGTCGCCCAGGATATAACAAGATACGGCGAAGACCTCTATAAAGAAAACAAACTTGCCGAGCTTGTTTCTAAACTTTCCGAAGTTGACGGTATCCGCTGGATAAGACTTATGTATGCCTATCCGGAAAGACTCGGCGACGATGTGATTGAGGTCATGGCGACAAATCCAAAGGTATTGCACTATCTCGATTTGCCTATGCAGCACATAAACGACAGAGTACTCAAAAGCATGAACAGACCGGGCGGAAAAGACATCATCATATCCGCCATAAAAAGACTGAGAGAGAGAATCCCGGACATCACCATCAGAACAAGCATTATCACCGGCTATCCGGGGGAAACGCTCGAGGAATTTGACGAGCTGTGCGAGTTTGTAAAATCACGGAGAATTGAAAGACTGGGCTGTTTTGCCTATTCCGAGGAAGAGGGCACAGTAGCTGCAAAAATGGAGCAGATGCCTGTGGAGGAGAGAGAGCGCCGCGCGGAAATTGTCATGAACATTCAGTCGGGAATTATGGCTGAAAATCAGGCCGAGACAGTGGGCAAGACTCTCGAGGTCATCGTCGACGAGTACGACGATGTCAACGATTTGTTTGTATGCCGCTCGGTTTACGACGCCCCTGAAATAGACGGCGAGGTATATGTGTCCGGCGAATACGATATGCAGGTCGGCGAAATTTACAAAGTGAAAATAACCGAAAGCGATGTATATGACCTTTACGGCGAATTGCGGGAATAAGAGGTGCTGTTATGAATTTACCTAATAAGCTGACAACATTGAGAGTACTTTTGGTACCTGTTTTTATGATTTTTATGTACACAAAGTCAAAATACAGCTTTTTGATTGCACTCATTGTTTTTGCCGTTGCCTCCTTTACGGATATGCTCGACGGCAAAATTGCCAGAAAGAATAATCTTGTTACTGATTTCGGCAAGTTTATGGACCCTCTGGCAGACAAAGTTCTCACGACAGTAGCTATCATTTATTTAGTCAAGCTCGGATTTTGTCACGAGATTGTGCTCTGCCTCGTCCTCATCAGAGAGTTTGCCGTCAGCGGTATCCGCATGGTTGCGGCTTCCCGGCCGGGCGGCGGCAAAGTAATTGCGGCAGGTCTAATGGGCAAGGCAAAAACCGTATTCCAGATGATTGCAATTATTGTGGCGTATTCGGATTTGGCCCTGTTTTCGCTGGGTTTGATAAATCAAACATTTTTCGGTGCGGTTTGCACGGCTGTAAACTTCCTTATGTGGATTATGGCGGCTTTGACGGTTGTGTCGGGTATGCAGTACATTTTGCCGAACATCGACCTTGTCAAAAACGCAAAATAAAACTTGACAAAATCAATTTAATTTTATATCATACATCTATAAGTATAATGCGCTTGTATCAGGAATAGTAATCAGAGTAAAATTCTTACAGAGAATGGGTGTGACCCGCTGAAAGCACCCAAGAAACAATAATTTGACGAATGCACCTGAGAGCAGGCACGGCGAAATAACAGTAGCTGTGCACGGGTGTCACCGTTATATGACTCACAAGAGATAAATCGAAGTGGAACCGCGGTATATAGCCGCCTTCGTATGCGTTTGCATACGGGGGCGGATTTTTATTTCGGTCTTCGGTTGTCAATACTTGGAAAAAGAAAGGAAATTTGCTATGGAACACATGCAGATATTTAACACACTCACAAGAAAGAAAGAAGAATTTATACCTATTAAAGAGGGCGAGTACAAAATTTATGTTTGCGGCCCTACTGTTTACAACTACATTCATATAGGTAATGCCAGACCGGCCGTTGTTTTTGATACGCTTCGCCGCTATCTCGAATACAGGGGCAACAAGGTAAAATACGTATCAAACATAACAGATATTGACGATAAAATCATAAAGAGAAGCAACGAAGAGGGGATACCTTTCGAGGCTGTCGCAAGAAAATACGAGGACGAATACTACAAGGATTTACAGGGCTTGAATGTCCGCTTTGCAGATGTCAGACCGAGAGTTTCGGACCACATCCCTGAAATCATCGACATTGTCGAAACACTTATTGAAAAAGGTCACGCATACAAGACAGAGAACGGCGATGTATACTATCGTGTAAAATCTTTCCCTGAGTACGGTAAACTATCTCATCAGTCACTTGAAGACCTGGAAAGCGGCGCAAGAATTGCCGTTGATGAAATAAAGGAAGACCCGGCTGACTTTGCGCTGTGGAAAGCCGCAAAGCCGGGCGAGCCTGAATGGGATTCACCGTTCTCCGAAGGCAGACCGGGCTGGCACATCGAGTGCTCGGCAATGAGCAAAAAGCATCTCGGTGAGACGATTGACCTTCACGCCGGCGGCGAAGATTTGGTTTTCCCTCACCACGAAAACGAAATCGCACAGAGCGAAGGAGCGTCAGGCAAGGAATTTGCACACTACTGGATGCACAATGCTTTTATCAATGTCGACAACCAGAAAATGTCAAAATCTCTCAATAATTTTTTCACCGTCAGAGAAATTGCCGAGGTTTACGGCTATGAGCCTATTCGCTACTTCCTGCTCACAGCAAGATACAGAATGCCGCTCAACTACACGACGGATATTATCGCACAGTGCAAAGCTTCTCTCACATCGCTTTACACCGCACGCGACCAAATGGATTTCCTTATCGCCAACTCCACAGGCACGGACGATTCGATAAAGAAGGTCGCCGACGATGCCAAGAAGGGCTTTATAGAGGTCATGGACGACGACCTCGGCACACCGGACGCTCTTTCAAAGCTGTTTGAAATCACAACAGCCGTCAACAAGACGGGTGCTCGGCAGTCACCGGAGGCTCTCAAATACGCCACGGCTATATTCGACGAGCTCTGCGGTGTACTCGGATTGCTCTACAACAGAAAGACAAGCGAAATACCGCAGAATGTTCTTGATTTGGTTGCCGAGAGAACAGAAGTCAGAAAAGCTAAAAACTGGGCTCGTGCAGACGAAATCAGAGACGAACTCGACAAGCTGGGATATATCGTAAAAGATACTCCACAGGGCCCGCAGATTCTTGTAAAATAATCAAAACTTGTAAAAAGTTTCCCCTTTTTGAAATACGCATGGTCTCATGCGTATTTTTTTTGCAAAAAAATAAAATAAACAGTATATAACACTTGACAACTGTTATATACTGTTATATACTGTTTACAAAAGAGGTGGTAATTCTGGATATAATATTAAACAACAACTCTATGGTGCCCATCTACGAACAGGTGGCAGAGCAGATAAAAAAGAATATCATCAGCGGTAAACTGAAAGCCGACGATGTTTTGCCGTCGGTGCGCACGCTGTCAAACGATTTGAAAATCAGCGCGCTGACCGTCAAAAAAGCCTATGACTATTTGGAGGAACAGGGCTTTGTTGTCACCGTTCACGGCAAGGGCACATATATCGCGCGGACAGACACGGCTCTTGCACGGGAGGCAAGGTTGCGCAGGTGCGAGACAGAGTTAAAAAAGCTTGTGGATTTTGCAAAGGATACGGGCATATCAAAAAAGGACTTAATTGATTTATTTGAATTAGAGATGGAGGAATGGACAGATGATTGAACTCAATTCATTCAAAAAGATTTATTCGGATTTTGAGACCGATATAACGCTTTCGGTAAAAAAGGGCGGAGTTACGGGTATCGTCGGCAGAAACGGCGCCGGCAAATCCACAACCATAAAAGCAATTCTGGGGCTTATCGAAACAGACGGCGGCGATGTAAAAATATTCGGTAAAAACCCTAAAAAGTTGACGGCAAAAGACAAAATGAAAATAGGCGTTACAATGCCGGATTCCTTTTTCACCACCGAGCTGAACATTAAAGACATTGTCGACATTATGGCGGCGGGATATGAGGATTTTGACAAAGCAAAGTTTTTGGAAAAATGCAAAAAGAACAACCTTCCTATTGACAAGAAGGTGGCGCAGTTTTCAACCGGTATGACGGCAAAATTGAAAATGCTGATGGCTCTTTCACACAACGCGGATTTACTTATTCTTGACGAGCCTACATCCGGTCTTGATGTAGTCGCAAGAGGCGAAATGTTGGATGAAATCAGAGATTATCTCGGTCAAAAACCGGACAGAACCGTTCTGATCTCCTCACATATTTCGTCGGATTTAGAGGACTTTTGCGACGATATCTATATGATTCACAACGGCAAGATCATCATTCACGAGGACACCGACAAGCTGAAAGGCGAATACGGAGTTCTGAAACTGAGCGACGAAATGTACGACAAAATCGACAAACAGTATATTCTGAAAAAGAAAAAAGAAAACTTCGGCTGGTCGTGTTTCACCAACGAGAGAAAATACTATGCTGAAAACTACCCGGACATAATAATTGAAAAGGGCAGCATAGACGATATGATTATTCTTATGTCGGAGGCAAAGTAAAATGAAGGGCTTGATTGTAAAGGATATAAAAATAATATCAAAAAGAGCGAAGTTTATTCTGTTATTCACTCTTATCGGCGTATATATGGCTTATACCGCCTCTGCTGAATTCGGCGTTGGATATATAAGTATGCTGGGTGTTATGATGTCATTGGGCACAATCACCTATGACGAATACAATAACGGCTATCCGTTTTTGATGACATTCCCATGTACGATAGAGGAATATGTCAGAGAGAAGTATATACTCTGTATTGCATCAAATGCTGTTTTTGTTCTTATCGGAACGGTGGCAATATCGGCGGTAAAAACGGTTACGGGCAACGGCTCGGAACTCGGCGAAATTCCGCTTGCGGCATTGGTAGTATTTATAGCAGTCTGCTTTGTGGCGTTTATTTCAATACCGGTAGAAATTAAATTCGGCGGCGAAAAGAGTAAAACCGCACTCTTGGTACTCTACGGAATAGTTGTGATTGCCGTGGCAGCGGTAGGATATGTAATACCGAAAAGCTTAGACATTGCGGCTTTGATAGACAGTATACCGATATCGGCGGGAATAATAGCCGGTATTGTACTCGGCACAGCCGTGACGGCTATATCATACATTATCTCGGTAAAAGAGATGTATAAAAAATTCGTATAAAAATAAGCGGGTGCACAACCCGCTTTATTTATTGTTTTAATATGAACTCTTTAACTTCAAACAGGGAACAGAGCACCAGACCGGCTAATGACTTCATCTCGTCGGTGACGGGCATTAAATCCGGCACCATTATCGAAAATATACCCGCCCGGCTTGCCGCGCGGATACCGTTGTGAGAGTCTTCGATAATTATTGCCTCGCTAACGCTTACGCCCAATCCTTCTGCGGCTTTTAGAAAAATATCCGGGTTCGGTTTGGACTTTTTCACCTTATCGCCGCCTATGATAAAGTCAAAATAATCTATTAAACCGGTTTGCGACAGCTCGGATTTTACCGTGTCCGTCGCTGTGGAGGATGCGAGAGCCGTCTTGTACCCCTTGGCTTTGAGCCGCAAAAGCAACTCTTTGACGCCCGGTTTCAAAGGTATACCATCGGTGCGCAGAATTTCAAAAAATCTCTCACGGGTAACATTCAAAAATTCGGCGACTTTTTCTGCGTCTTTGTACTCGTTTATCATTATCCGTCTCGTGTCGGCGGAATTTGTGCCGATGATTTTCGGATAGACTTCTTTTATGTTGTAAAACCCGAAACTGTCCCCGTACTCAAACCACCGCCTTTGAGAGACGGCCTCGGTGTCAAAGATAACGCCGTCCATATCAAAAATTACAGCTTTTATATCCATAGCAACTCCTAAAACAAAAGACCGTAAAAAATACGGTCTTTATTTACATTAACCTTTTTTGGCTTTTGATACGAGTCTTGCTCTCTCTGAATGGTCAAGAATAGCCTTTCTGATTCTGAGGCTCTTCGGAGTGACCTCCAAAAGCTCGTCAGGGGCAAGAAATTCAAGTGATTCTTCCAACGACATCTGCTTCGGCGGAATTAATCTGAGAGCGTCGTCCGAGCCGGAGGCACGGGTGTTTGTCAGGTGTTTTGCTTTGCAGATATTTACTACAATGTCGTCGCCCTTTGGGTTAGAGCCGACAACCATACCGGCGTATACAGGTGTTGCCGGGCCGATAAAGAGCACGCCTCTTTCCTGGGCGTTGTACAAACCGTAGGTGAGAGAGGTACCTGTTTCAAAGCATACAAGCGAGCCGGAGGCGCGCACAGGCAAATCGCCCTTGTACGGCTTGTAGCCTTCAAAAATCGTGTTAATTACGCCCTCGCCCTTTGTGTCCGTCAAAAATTCGCTTCTGTAGCCGAAAAGACCTCTTGACGGCATCGAATACTCGATTCTGATACGGCTGTCGCCCTGCGGAGTCATTGCAATCAAATCGCCTTTTCTGCCGGAGAGTTTTTCGATAACTGCGCCCTGCGATTCGACAGGCACATCGATTACAACATGGTCAAACGGCTCTAAAGTCTGACCGTTTTCCTGTTTGAGAAGGACTCTCGGCGGTGAAACCTGGAATTCATAGCCCTCTCTTCTCATAGTCTCAATGAGAATCGAAAGGTGCATTTCACCTCTGCCCATTACTTTGAAGCTCTCGCTTGTAGCAGAGTCCTCAACTTTGAGAGCCACATCTCTGAGAAGCTCTCTGTGCAGTCTGTCGCGAATCTGACGGCTCGTAACGAATTTGCCCTCTCTGCCTGCGAAAGGAGAGTCGTTGACGGCAAATGTCATTTCAACTGTCGGGTCGTCGATTTTTACAAAGTGAAGCGGCTGCACATTCTGTGTGCTGCAAAGCGTGTTGCCGATTGTGACATCGCCGATACCGGATACAACCACGATTTCACCGGCGCTTGCCTCCTGCACAGGCACTTTGTTTGTGCCCTCAAAAGTATAAATTGCGGTGACTTTGCCTTTTCTGTTTACCGACGAATCGTGCCAGTCGCATACAGTGACTTCCTGACCGACCTTGAGAGTGCCTTTTTCGATTCTGCCGATGGCTGTTCTGCCGACAAAGTTGTCATAGTCGATGTTTGATACCAGCATTGCCAGCGGCTCGTCCGGCTCTACATCCGGGCCCGGAATGTACTCGAGGATAGTGTCGAAAATCGGCTTGAAGTCCGTGCCTCTGATCTCGGGCGAATAATTTGCAATGCCCTCTCTGCCGGAGCAGAAGAGCATAGGGCTGTCGAGCTGCTCGTCGGAAGCGCCCAAATCCATAAGGAGAAGTAAAATTTCATCTATGATTTCTTTTATTCTTGCGTCCGGACGGTCGATTTTGTTTACAATAATTACGATTGAAAGATTCTGTGCAAGAGCTTTTTCAAGAACGAATCTTGTTTGAGGCATAGGGCCTTCTGCGGCGTCAACCAGCAAAAGAACACCGTCTACCATTTTAAGTACACGCTCTACTTCGCCGCCGAAGTCCGCGTGACCCGGTGTGTCAACAATGTTGACTTTAACACCGTTGTAACGGAAAGAAGCGTTTTTTGCAAGAATTGTAATGCCTCTTTCTCTCTCTATATCGCCTGAGTCCATGACTCTTTCGTTTACAACCTGGTTTTCTCTGAACGTACCGCTTTGCTTGAGCATTCCGTCGACAAGAGTGGTCTTGCCGTGGTCAACGTGGGCAATGATAGCGATATTTCTCATATCTTCTCTAATCATTTTTCCTCCGGATAATAAATAACCTGATAATACTAAAAAATTACACTATATTTTACTACTAAATGACGATATAATCAAGATTTTTTTGTAATATCCGTAGATTTTTGAAAAATGCTATTGACACAGAAATCATATTCTGTATTTTGTAAACTGACAGAGAAGCCGTTTTTTGTTGAAAAACCGGCTCTTAAAATGAAACATACGCACATATTGAATATACAAAATTATTATGATATAATTTATTAGTTAAAAAGTATGTTTTGATAGGCGGTGTGAAAATGAGAGTAATCGGTATCGACCCGGGCTATGCCATTGTCGGTTACGGCGTTCTGGAATACGAAAAAGGCAAATTTTACCCTGTTGAATACGGCGCGGTTACCACGGACGCACACACCGACTTTCAGATGAGAATTAAAGAAATTTTTTTAGAGGTCGACCGGATAATAAAGAGAACGAGACCTGAGGCGCTCGCCATCGAAAAGCTTTTTTACACGACAAATCAAAAGACTGTCATGCAGGTTGCACAGGCGAGAGGAGTTATTCTTTTAGCGGCGTCGCTGAACGATTTGCCGGTGTACGAGTACACGCCGCTGCAGGTCAAACAGTCGGTCACCGGTTACGGCAAAGCAGTAAAAAAACAGGTTCAGGAGATGACAAAAAACATACTTCGACTCGACAGTATTCCAAAGCCGGACGATACAGCCGACGCTCTCGCTATGGCAATTTGTCACGGATATTCATATAAATCTAAATTGTTTACACAGATAGGAACTACGAAATGATATACAGCTTAACAGGAACGGTGGCGGAAAAATCACCGGATACGGTGGTATTGGATGTTTACGGCATAGCTTTTGCGGTATCCGTGCCGATGAACGTATGCGGCGCATTGCCGGAAATCGGCAAAACCGCAAAACTATACACATATCTGTCCGTCAAAGAGGACGCCATGGATTTGTACGGTTTTGCAACATACGAGGAGCAAAAGTGCTTCAAAACTCTTATTTCGGTATCAGGCGTAGGGCCGAAAGCCGGGCTGTCAATTTTGTCCGTGCTGTCACCGGCTCAAATAGCCGTGGCGGTGGCGTCCGGCGATTACAAATCTCTCACGGCGGCACAGGGCGTCGGCCCAAAGGTTGCCCAGAGGATAGTGCTTGAACTTAAAGGCAAATTGGACAGCGCATCATTTGCACGGTCTGACACGCGGCGGTTGGCCTCGGCTGCGTCGTCGGGCGGCAATGTGGGTACGGCAATCCGGGGTCTTGTAGCTTTGGGTTACACACAGAGCCGGGCGGCTTTGGCTGTGTCAAAACTCGACAAGGATTTGTCCGTACAGGATATGATTAAACAGGCTCTCAGATTGATAGCGGGAGGTAAAGTCTAATGAACAACATCGGTTTTCAAGACCCGGACAGATTGGTTTCTCCGAAAGCGGTAGATGAAGAGGAAGAACAGGATTTATCTCTTCGCCCTAAATATCTGAAAGATTACATCGGTCAAGAAAAATTAAAAGAAAATCTCTCAATATATCTGAAAGCGGCTAAAATGAGGGGAGAGCCGATGGACCATCTGCTATTCTACGGCCCTCCGGGCTTGGGCAAAACCACTCTCGCCGGTGTTATTGCCAACGAGATGGGCGTTAATATGCGCACCACTTCCGGCCCTGCCATTGAAAAGCCGGGCGATTTGGCGGCGCTTCTGACAAATTTACAGGAAGACGATGTTCTTTTTATAGACGAAATTCACCGTCTGCCGCGACAGACCGAGGAGGTTTTGTATTCCGCTATGGAGGACTATGTTCTCGACATAGTAATCGGAAAAGGCCCGTCGGCTCAGACGATAAGAATGGAATTGCCGAAATTCACTCTCATAGGCGCGACAACAAGAGCCGGCGCTCTGTCAGCCCCACTGAGAGACAGATTCGGCGTTGTACTGAAGCTCGAGCCGTATTCCCACGAGGAGCTGGCTAAAATCATAAGCCGCTCCGCCGGCATTCTCGGAGTTCACTGTACCGAGGACGGCGCACTTGCGCTGGCTAAATGTTCAAGGGGCACGCCTCGTGTGGCAAACAGACTTCTCAAAAGGGCGAGAGATTTTGCCCAGGTCAGAGGCAACGGCATAATAGACGAAGAAATAGCGAACGACGCTTTGCACAGAATGGATATAGACTACCTTGGTCTTGATTCCCTGGACAGAAACTTTATGAGAACCATTATAAACCTTTACGGCGGCGGCCCGGTGGGCATAGAGACCCTTGCCGCAACGATAGGCGAGGAAAGCGTTACGCTTGAGGATGTGTGCGAGCCGTATCTTATGCAGCTCGGTTTTGTATCGAGAACGCCTAAGGGCAGAATCGTTACGGATTTGGCATACAGACATTTATCAATAAAAAATCCAAAACTCGACGACAGCATTTATCAGCAGAGTTTTGATGAATATAAGGAGTAATTATGGGTAGACTTTTCGGCACAGACGGCGTCAGAGGCATTGCGGGCAGCGAGCTGACAGCCGAGCTGGCAACAAATATAGGCAGAGCGGCGGCAATCGTTCTGACAAAACACACACATCACAAGCCGGTGTTTTTAATCGGCAAAGACACGAGAATTTCCGGCGATATGCTTGAGAGCGCGCTTGCGGCCGGTCTTTGCAGCGTGGGCGCGGATGTAAAAACGGCCGGAGTGGTACCTACACCTGCCATTGCCTATCTTGTGGGCAAATACGGCTGCGATGCCGGAGTGGTAATTTCGGCGTCTCACAATCCTATGGAGTTTAACGGAATTAAAATATTCAGCGGCGAAGGCTATAAATTGCCGGATGCCGTCGAGGAGGAAATCGAAGCCCTCATTCTCGACACACCGGAAAAACTGGTAAATGTCACAGGCGACGAAATGGGCAGAGTTTCTCATATAGACACCCGGGCAAGAGACTATGTCGAGCATCTCAAAACAGCTTGCGACGCGGATTTGAGGGGAATGAAAGTCTTGTTTGACTGCGCAAACGGCGCTTCGTCTGTCACCGCACCGTCGCTTTTCACCGAGCTGGGAATAAAAGCCGACTTTATCGGCTGTGAGCCGGACGGCACAAACATCAACAGAAACTGCGGCTCAACACATCTGGGCAATCTTGCCCGGCTTGTAAAAGAGGGCGACTACGACTGCGGATTTGCCTTTGACGGCGACGCCGACAGATGCCTTGCCGTCGACGAAAACGGCGACGAAATAGACGGCGACAAAATCATTGCCATACTTGCCACCAGAATGAAAAAAGAGAGCAGACTGAAAAACGATACGGCAGTCGCTACGGTTATGTCTAATCTCGGCTTTATGAAACACATGACAAAAAGGGGTATAAATGTCGTCACAACAGCCGTCGGCGACAGATATGTTCTGGAAGAGATGAGAGCCAAAGGCTACAACCTCGGCGGCGAACAGTCCGGCCATGTCATACTTTCGGATTTTGCCACAACCGGCGACGGCGAATTGACCGCTCTTTCGCTGCTTAATTACTTTGCTAAAGAAACGGATAAAAAGGTCAGCGGTTTTAACGGCTGCTACTCGAAATTCCCTCAGGTGCTAATAAACATAAAAACCACGGCCGAGGGCAAACGGGCGTTCAAGACCGACGAATACATCGAAGGCTTCATAGAGTCCAAACAGCAGCAGCTCATGGGCATGGGCCGCGTACTCGTCAGACTTTCCGGCACGGAGCCTCTCATCAGAGTAATGGTCGAGGGCGAGGACGAAGACATGATTACAAATGTGGCAAACGAGATTCGGGACAAGATAAGAGACAGACTTTGCTGATTTGCAGGAGAATATATGAGAGCAGACAACAACTGGCAGGATTACAGACTGCTTGACGCCACGGACGGATACAGGCTCGAAAGCTGGAGCGGCGTAATATTGGTGCGCCCGGACCCGCAGGTGGTTTGGAAATTTGACAAAAAGAGTCCCCTTTGGGAAAAGGCTCACGCCGTGTATCACCGTTCGTCCTCCGGCGGCGGACATTGGGAATACAAAAAGAAGTTCCCTGACAGCTGGACAATAGATTACAACAATATGACCTTCAAGGTCTCGCCTACCGGCTTTAAGCACACCGGTATTTTTCCGGAGCAGGCTACAAACTGGGACGAATATAAGAAAATGATAGAGCGGGAGGACAGAGAAATCAATGTTCTCAATCTTTTCGGTTACACCGGCGGCGCGACCTTGGCTTGCGCCGAAGCCGGTTCAAGAGTGTGCCATGTGGACTCGTCAAAGGGCATGGTCGCCTGGGGCAAAGAAAACGCCCGGCTTTCCAATCTCTCCGACAGACCTATAAGATGGATTGTCGACGACTGTATTAAGTTTGTCCAAAGAGAAATCCGCCGCGGCAACAAATACGACGGCATCATCATGGACCCGCCGTCCTACGGCAGAGGCCCTAACGGCGAAATTTGGAAACTCGAGGATAACATCTACGAATTGATGGAGCTTTGTACTCATGTTTTGAGCGACGACCCGCTGTTTGTGGCGGTCAACAGCTACACGACAGGCGTTTCGCCGTCTGTCATGAACTATATGCTGGGCACACTTATGAATAAAAAATACAAGGGCAGCGTTTCCGCAGAGGAAATCGGCCTTGTGGTGGAAAGCACGGGTATGGCTCTGCCTTGCGGCAGCACGGCTTTCTGGAAAAAAGAGGGATACAGATAAATGGATACTATGATAAAGGCAGAGAATATTCTGTACAGATATTCCGAGGACAGCGAGCCTGCGCTCAAAGGGGTGAGCGTTGAAATAAAAAAAGGCGAATTTGTCGCCGTCCTCGGCTCTAACGGATGCGGCAAATCTACACTTGCAAAGCATTTTAACGCAATTCTTGTGCCGGACGAGGGCGATGTGATTGTCGACGGCATAAATACAAGAGAAGAAGACAAGCTGTTTGACGTCAGACAGAGAGTCGGTATGGTGTTTCAAAACCCGGACAACCAAATCGTCGCCACGGTAGTTGAGGAAGACGTGGCTTTCGCCTTGGAAAATCTGGGCGTCCCGACCGATGAAATCCGCCAAAGAATAGACGAGGCAATGAAACAGGCGGGTGTTTACGAATTCAGAAAAAAAGCCCCGCACAATCTTTCCGGCGGTCAAAAACAGAGAGTTGCGATAGCCGGTATTATTGCAATGCGCCCGGACTGCATAGTTTTGGACGAGCCGACGGCTATGCTGGACCCGTCGGGCAGAGCTTCGGTAATGCGGACAATTAAAGAACTTAATCAAAAATACGGCATCACCATCGTACTTATCACTCACTATATGGACGAAGCCGCCCAGGCGGACAGGGTGATAGTCATGAGCAAGGGCAAGGTGGAAAAGACCGGTACGCCGAAAGAGATTTTTTCACAGGTAGAATGGATAAAAAGTCTTTCTCTTGATGTGCCGCAGACCAGCGACTTAGCATATGAATTAAACAAGCTGGGATACAATCTTTCAACAGAGGCGATTTCCATTGACGAATGCGCCGCACAGCTGTATAAATTTCTGGAGGCGTAAAAGTGTCGGTATTAAAAATAGAAAATTTATCTTATGTTTACAACCCGGGTATGCCGAGTGAAACAAAAGCTCTCGACAACATAAATTTTGAGATTGACGAGGGCACTTTTGTGGGAGTAATCGGTCACACCGGTTCGGGCAAAAGTACGCTTATCAGCCATTTGAACGGTTTGACAAAACCGCAGACAGGCAGAATTCTCTTGGACGGCAAGGATATTTGGAAAGACTATGAAAACATCAGAGATGTCAGGTTTTCGGTAGGTCTTGTTTTTCAATACCCGGAATACCAGCTTTTTGAGGAGACTTGTTATCGGGATATCGCTTTCGGCCCGAAAAATATGGGCCTTTCCGAAGAAGAAATCGACAAAAGGGTGAAAATGGCGGCAAAATTTTGCGGCGTGACAGATGAAATGCTCGCCGGCTCGCCGTTTGACCTTTCGGGCGGACAAAAAAGAAGAGCCGCCATAGCCGGCATAATCGCAATGATGCCGCGCGTACTTGTACTTGACGAGCCGTGCGCAGGTCTTGACCCGGAGGGCAGAGAGCTCATACTTTCACAGGTCAAAAGATACCACGACGAGACCGGCGGCACAGTGATTCTTGTCTCTCACTCAATGGAGGACATTGCAAATTACGCCGATAAAGTCGTTGTTATGCAAAACGGCGCCGTCTATAAATATGCGCCGACAGAGGAGATATTTCGGGATGCCGAAACTCTGGCAAAAATGGGTCTGGGTATACCGGATGTCACAAAGGTGTTTATCAAATTGCGCGAAATGGGCGTAGATATCGGCACGGATGTTTATACCATACCGTATGCTGTAAAAACGCTGTTGAAATACAAGGCAAAAAAGGAGGCTGAAAAGAATGCTTAAAGACATTACTATCGGTCAGTATTTCCCGGGAGAATCCCGAGTACACGAATTGGATGCCCGTATTAAAATAGTCGCCATCGTGGCTTACATTGTCGTGCTGTTTATGAGCACAAATGTACCGGGTCTGGCTTTGTGCGGCGCGCTGGTTTTAGCTGTGTATAAAATGGCGAATATTCCGCTTAAACTGCTGAAAAAAAGCTTAAAACCCATTGCGCCCCTCATTGTGTTTACGGTGGTACTCAACCTATTCTTCATCAGCGGCGAAGGCGACCCTCTGCTCACATTTTGGAAACTAAAAATATACAAAGAGGGCATTGTTTTTTGCTGTGTTATGGTGTGCAGAATTCTCTTTCTCATTTCGGGTACATCTTTGCTCACATATACAACAAGCACGCTTGCGCTCACGGACGGTCTCGAATCCCTGCTTAAACCGCTGAACAAAATTCATTTTCCTGTGCATGAAATGTCCATGATGATGACGATTGCTCTGCGCTTTATCCCGACGCTTATCGAAGAGACGGACAAAATAATGTCGGCTCAGAAATCGAGGGGCGCAATGCTTGATTCCGGCTCATTCAAGGATAAAATCAAAGCAATGGTGCCTATTCTTGTGCCGCTGTTTATTTCTGCTTTCAGAAGGGCGGAAGAGCTTGCGACTGCAATGGAATGTCGCTGTTACAGGGGCGGCGAAGGCCGCACACGCTTAAAGCGGATGACAATAACAAAAAAGGATATATCTTCTACAATTATCATCTCATTGATTTATGTCTGCATTTTTTCTTTGAGATTTGTATTCCCTCAGGTGATTTAGAGTGAATGTACTTGTAAATATCACATTTGACGGCACAAACTATCACGGCACACAGATACAGTCTAACGCCGACACTGTGTTCAGCCGGTTTCAAAATGCGCTTGTAAAGGTGTTGGGCAAGCCTACGGACATAAAGGCGTGTTCAAGGCTGGACAGCGGCGTGCACGCAAATTGCTTTTATTTGAGCTTCTATGCCGACGACGGTCTCGATGTACGGCATCTGCATTTTGCGCTGAATTATCATCTTCCGCCGGACATCAGAGCGTTAGGCGCTGAGGTTGTGCCGGACGGTTTCCACCGGAGATATTCCTGTAAAGGCAAAGAATATACATACTATATGTGGAATTCCCACACGGACAATCCTTTTTTGGAAAAATACTATTACCGAGTACCGCAAAAGCTGAATGTGGATTTAATGAACGAAGCGGCTCAGCATTTTGTCGGCACTCACGATTTTACATCCTTTATGGCCTCGAACTCCAAAATAACCGACTGCGTCCGCACTGTCAGCTACGCCAAAGTCGAAAGAGACGGCGATATGGTAAAATTTATTGTCTGTGCAGACGGTTTTCTCTACAACATGGTCAGAATTATGGCGGGCACTTTAATAAGAGTGGGCAGAGGATATATTGCCGTAAATGATGTAAAAACTATTATTGAATCGAAAGACAGACAAAAAGCCGGCGTAACCGTTCCGGCTAAGGGACTGTTTCTTTCAAAAGTCATATATTGATTATCGGTATTTCGGATGGGTGAAATAAACACTTCACGCAAGGATTTGCGTTCAAAAAATCAAAAGACAAAAAGAACACGCTCAATAATCAGAACGATTATCATAATCGGTTTGACGGCGGTGTTTGCCCGGATAACCGGTATTTTCGGTACCTCTTTGGCATACCTGGGGGA
Organism: Oscillospiraceae bacterium; assembly: GCA_029007985.1. Lineage (GTDB taxonomy): Bacteria > Bacillota > Clostridia > Oscillospirales > Ruminococcaceae > RGIG3102. The sequence goes on from JAQXIW010000022.1 coordinate 50,862, forward strand.
TTTTCTCTCGCAGGGCTTGTCATATATTCACATCGGCAAAGGCTGGCCGAAAAGCGGCGACTATACCGATATGCTTCAGGCTGAAAAAATGGGGTCGGCTCTTTGCGTACTCGACAAGGATAATCTTACTCTCTATTCGCCGACCGGCGGGGAAATACAGATTTATTCTCACTCGATGCAAAATCCGATTATTTCAGCGTCGGGCTCAAGGGCCGTTTTGTACGACTTGAACTCCACAAGCCTTAAAGTTTTGAATGCAAGCACCGTGGTTTTCTCGCGGGAGCTTTCAAACAGCATAGTACACGCCGATATTTGCAAATCAAACAAAGTCGCGGTCACGACTAAAAGCTCCGGCTACAGCGGTGAAGTAACGGTCTATTCTTACAGCATGGAGCCGAAAATGACATGGTACTGCGCGTCGGGATATCCGATTTACTCAAAACTTTCGGACAACGGCAATTATTTGGCTTCTCTTGCGGTAAGCACCGAGGGCGGTTTTTTGAAAAACTCAATATATATAATTGATGTAAAAAACGGCAAAGAAATGTATAAAATAGATTGCGACGACTATCCGCTTGACATTTTGTTTACATCGTCATCCGAATTTTTGGTAATATACCCGGACAAACTGACCCGTTACAGCGTCGAGTCCGGCGGTGAAATATCAAGTTACGGCTTTGACAGCGGGTATCTGAAAACCTACACCGAAAAAAACGGATACATAGCGTTGTCATACGGTTCAACCGTATTTTTTGACAGCTCCAAGGTGGTTTTACTGACCGACGGGCTGGAAGAAAAATTTTCCGCCGATGTTGACGATAATGTGTCAAGCCTTTCGCTTTCACAGTCCAGATTATTTGCACTCGGGTCGGAAAATTTGTATGAATTCAATTACGACGGTCTTTTGACAAACACGGAAAATGTCTCCGCGTTTTCAAAAATGCTTGTAAACTACAACGGCACCAAGCTTATCACTTCCGTTGAAATTGAAAATATTAAAAAGGCAAAAAACAAATAAAGGAGTAATATGGAATATAATTCATCTTTGATTCTTGACGGTATTCTGCTGGCTCTTTTGCTCATTTGTGCAATAAGGGGCTATCTCAATGGCTTTTTGACGTCAATTATCAATTTGGTCGGCTCATTTGCGGCTTTTATAGCCGCATGGTATGTGAGCTCACATTATTCGCAGACTGTTTTTGATTCTTATTTAAGAGAAACATTTGTCGAAAGATGCTACAACTATTTTGTCGGGGTGTCTCAGAATGTCTCTGTCGAAGAGGCACTTTCAAATGTGCTGGGAAAATTTCCTCAGCCTTTTGTCGACACAGTAATTTCAAAAACCGAATTTGCCCTTTCAACAATGCTGTCTCCGACCAGAGAATCGGCGGAAATATTCATTGATTCCGTTGTTTCGCCTATTGTGGTCTCTATAATAAGCATAGTGTTGCTCATTACGGTTTTCGCCGTTTTGTCGCTGATTTGTCACATTGTTGCCAAAATTTTGAAAAATGTCAACGATGTGCCGATAATAGGCACACCGAATAAAATCGGCGGATTTTTTGTCGGAGTCATAAACGGCGCGATAAATATCATAATATTATCATTTATTTTGAGTATAATTGTTATCATAACCAAGGACTCGCTGACTTATCTCAATTCGGCGATAATTGGACAAAGTAAAATTTTGACATTGACGGCTGTCATAAATCCGTTTATGTCATAGCGAGGTGGAGAACATGTTGTGCGACAGATGCAAAAAACGCCCTGCGATGATTTTTATGCAGATCAACGAAGACGGCGTAATGAAGAAAAAAGGCTATTGCCTTAAATGCGCGCGCGAATTGAAAATAGGCCCTATCGACGATATGATTAAACAGATGGGCATAACCGATGAAATGCTCGACAATATGGAAGAACAGATGGAGGGAATGCTCGACGGCGGCAATCCTGACGGCTCATTCCCGATAGGAAATATCTTTGATATGGCAAATGATATGGACGACGGTTATTCCGAAGACGGCGATTTTGAGCCGGGCGGCTCTCGGACCATGCCTTATTCACAAGACGGCGAGCAAGGCAAAAGAGAGAGAACAAAAAAGAATACAAGAAAATTCCTTGACCAATATTGTGAAAATCTGACCGCAAAGGCGAGAGAAGGTAAAATAGACAACATTATCGGCAGGGACAACGAAATATACCGCACTATTCAAATACTGTCACGCAGACAGAAAAACAATCCATGTCTTATCGGTGAGGCGGGCGTAGGTAAAACTGCTATCGCCGAGGGTATAGCTTTGAGAATCGCAAGGGGTGAAGTCCCTCAGCATCTCAAAAACAAAGAGATTTATCTCGTCAATATGACAAATCTTGTGGCGGGTACCCAGTTCAGGGGTCAGTTTGAGCGGAGAGTAAAGAGCCTGATAAGCGAAGTCAAGAAAAACGGAAATATTATTCTGTTTATCGACGAGCTGCACACCATCACCGGTGCAGGCGACTCGGAAGGCGCAATGAACGCCGGCAATATTCTGAAACCGGCCCTGTCGAGAGGTGAAATTCAGGTAATAGGCGCGACCACATTCAATGAGTACAGAAAATACATTGAAAAAGACGCTGCCCTTGAAAGAAGATTCCAGCCTGTTACGGTTGAAGAGCCGTCAATTTCCGACACAATTGACATTATCTCGGGCGTAAAACAGTATTACGAGGCATATCACCATGTAAAAGTGCCTCAGGCAATCGTTGATATGACTGTTCGTATGAGCGAAAAGTACATAACGGACAGATTCCTGCCGGACAAGGCCATCGACCTTTTGGACGAATCCTGCGCCTGTTGTTCGCTGAGACATGCCGAGATTTCCGATTGGCTCGGTACGGCCGACGAGCTGAAAGAGTTGAACGAAAAACTCGATGCCCTGCAAAGCGAAGAGGCATTGGATTATGAGCGGATAGCAAATGTAAGACAGTCGATTTTGTCGGTGGAGAGCAAAGAGAAAACACTTGCCGAAGCTGTCGATAAAATCGAGGTAACGCTTGACGACATTGCCAGGGTTATTCAGCTTTGGACGGGAATAAGCGCGGTAAAAGTAAAAGAGAGCGAATTTAACAAAGTCGCGAATCTCGAAAATGCTCTGAAAGCCAAAATAAAAGGTCAGGATGAGGCTGTTTCGCTGGTCGCAAAGGCTATAAAGAGAAACAGAGCCGCAATTTCAGGCAGAAACCGCCCGGCGTCATTCCTGTTTGTCGGTCCAACCGGCGTCGGCAAAACAGAGCTTGTAAAGCAGCTTGCAAACGAACTTTTTGACACGGCAGACCCGCTTATCAGATTCGATATGTCCGAATTCATGGAAAAGCACGCCGTGTCCAGACTCATCGGTTCGCCTCCAGGCTATGTGGGCTACGACGAGGCAGGCCAGTTGACAGAAAAGGTCAGAAGAAAACCGTATTCGGTTGTACTGTTTGACGAAATCGAAAAAGCTCATCCGGATGTAATGAATATTTTGCTACAAATTCTGGACGAGGGCAAGATTAATGATGCACAGGGCAGAACGGTGAATTTTGAAAACACCGTCATTTGCATGACTTCAAACGCCGGCTCGTCGGATAAGAGAGCCGAGCTCGGATTTAACAAAACAGAGGCACAGATGTCAAAGGACAAGACAATGAGAGCGCTTAACTCATTCCTCAGACCTGAATTCTTGAGCAGAATTGACGAAATAGTATGTTTCGAGCCTCTCACTCATGATGTTCTGTGCGACATAGCCGATTTGATGCTTTCGGAATATGTAAAGCCGATGGAACAAAAAGGCATTACATTCACATGGGATAAATCCGTGTGTGAGGAGATTGTCAAAAAGGCACAGGGCGGCAAATTCGGCGCAAGAGATATACGCAGAATAATCCGCAAAGAGATTGAAGACGCAGTTGCGGAAATTATAGTGGGAAACAACGCAATTACCGCCGTAAACGCCTTTATCGACGGCGGAGACATAAAAATTAAATGGTCTTGACAAATTAAAGACAGTATAGTAAAATAAAGTCTGCCGATGAAAATCGGCAGATTATATGCAGGTGTAGTTTAGTGGTAGAACTCCAGCCTTCCAAGCTGGTCGTGTGGGTTCGATTCCCATCACCTGCTCCAAGATTCCGCTCGACAGGGCGGATTTTTTATATATATATTTATATTATACTTTTTTAATATATGTAAGTATTGTTACATAATATTGTTATACATAATATTTAGTAAATAAATGGATTTTCAATCGAAATTAAAAATACACTAATATCGTATAATTTTATTGACATTAGGCTTATAAAGATATATAATGACTAAGTTAATAACTTAGGTTTATTTATTACGGAGGGAAATAAAAATGGAAAATGAAAACAAAAACTCTCTCCTGAACATTCCTGCTTTCTGGATGAAGCAGCGTCAGGACTGGAGAATTACTGTTTATCGTACATCAATGGAACGTCTTGCTTACAAGATGATTCTCCCGTATTTGTCATTGTTCATCATTTTGCTCGGTGCTACAAAGACACAGTACGGTTACATCACATCTGCCGGTCTTATTGTAGGCGGCATTATGGGCCCGTTTATCGGTCAGTCTATTGACCGCTTTGGACCTAAAAAAGTTTATCTTGTCGGTATTTATATCCTTATCGGCGGTTATTTGGCTTTCTCATGCGCCAAGGTTTGGCAGGTAGCGGCTCTCGGTCTGTTTATGCACTCCGTCGGCGGCGGTATTTCCGGTCAGTGCTGCGGTAACATTTGCGGCAACTGTCTTGAAAACTGCGACAGAGCCAAGGGTATGCTTATTTGCGAATCCCTTGCCGCAGGCCTTCTCGGTATGGTCGGCCCTATGATTTCCGGTTGGATTCTCGTAAATCTTATGGGTGTTGTCGGCAAACCGACAGACCCGAATCAGATCAGACCTCTGTTCTACGTCTGTACCGTTATCGCTATTCTTTCTTTGATTATGATTTACACAAAGATGTCATTTGCTTCTGTGGGCTCTTCACATTCAAAGAAAAAGACAAATGTTATCAAAGACGGTATCAAAATTCTAAAGGCTGATAAAAACTGTCGCAAGTGGGTTATCATCGGCGCCATCGGCGGTATGCCAATGTCACTTGTTACACCTTATGTTTCACTCTTTGCAACGGAGGCAAAAGGCGCGTCTGCCGGCACACTTGCTCTTATGACATCCGCAACAGCTCTCACATCCGTTTTGCTCGGTTATGCTTTCGGTATCATCTCCGACAAATTCGGCAGAAAGCCAATTTTGTTCGTAACAATAGGTCTTTACATTGCCGGTATATCTCTTCTTCTTATTACAAAGAACCCTACAATGCTTATTCTTGTAGGTATTCTTCAGGGCTTCCAGGAAATCGGCGCCACACTTTCCGCATCTATCGGTCAGGAAATCATCACAGACGAGCTCCGCGGTCGCTTTATGGGTATCACCCGTTTGACAACGGCATTCTGTTCGGCTATCCTTGCTGCACTTTCAGGTAACATTTGGGACAAGATCGGTCCTCAGTGGGTTTTCATCATTTACATCGTATGCGAAATCTGCATCCGTGTTCCGCTTCTTATGTCTATGCCTGATACACTTCACTACGAAATCGACAGAGCCAAATTTGACGCTATCGACGCAGAGCTTGAAGGCTGATATTAACAGTATAAAGTCCGCTTTTCGCGGACTTTTATTTTGCCGTTAATTATGTTAAACTGTAAGAAGAAAACGAATGTTTTTTGAATATTTCTGCCGTAAGACTGCGGTGAACATAGCATATAACGATATAATTTTTCGCAAAGAACGGCAATATTTTTTCTTTATTTATCGGTTTTTATGTTATATAATAATATATTATATCCACAACAGAGGTGCGAGTATGTCCTATAATTGTATATTGCTTGATTTTGACGAAACTTTGGTTTCTTTTTCACAGAGTGAACACGAGTGTATTGCAAAATTATATAACAAGTACAGTATACCGAGTACAGAAGAGAATATACGGTATTATCACACAATCAATGAAGAATGTTGGAGCGAATACGAAAAAGGCAATCTCAAGAAAAAAGATTTGCACAAAAAGCGCTTTCAAAAAGTCATTGATAAATTCGGTATAAAAGGTGTGTCGGGCGAGGCTTTGAACAGGGAGTACGAACACTATTTAAAATTCAGCGCCCATGTAATTGACGGAGCAATCGAGTTTTTACAGGATATTGAGGATTACGCCACCGTTGCCATTGTGACAAACGGCGACGAAGAGACGCAGCAAAACAGGCTGAGATTGTCCGGCATCATCGAATATGTCGACGGCGTGTTTACATCCGATTCGGTCGGATACAACAAACCCGACAAGAGAATTTACACGACAACGCTTAAAAAACTCGGGGTAGAGAACACAAAAAGCGTACTCGTTGTAGGCGACAGCCTGTATTCCGATATCAAGGGCGGAATCAACGCCGGGTTGGATACCTGCTGGGTGAATTTCAACGACAAAGAAAACACGACCGACATAAAGCCTAAGTATACCGTCCGCGATTATACCGAGCTCAAAAGAATTATTCTCGGAGATAAATGGGAGGAAAAATAAATGAGTATTGTAAAGACGGAATTTTCATTTTTATCTTCAAACGGAACAAATACGATCGGCGGCATAAAGATATACAACAGCGAGGTTACGCCGAAGGCGACATTTGTTATATCTCACGGCATGGTGGAGCATTATGAAAGATATATTGACTTTATGACCTACCTTGCCAACATGGGCTTTGTGACCTATTGCCACGACCATCTCGGCCACAAGCACAGCGTACAGACGACGGACGATTTGGGCTATATGGCGGCAGAATACGGATATACTTATGTGCTGAAAGACTTGCTGCACACGCGGGAAACTGCTAAATCCGAGTACCCGGATTTGAAGCTTTTCCTTTTCGGACATTCCATGGGCTCTTTCTACGCCAGAGTGTTTATATCTAAATTTCCGGGCATAGCCGATGGGGCAATCATTTCCGGCACAGGCTACTCAAACAGCGCAGCCGGCTTGGGACTAAGTCTGAACAAAGTTTTGACAAAACTAAAAGGTGACAGATACCGCTCGCCTATGTTCAAAAATTTGGTCTTGGGCTCATTTAATAAAAAGATTAAAAACCCGAAAACCGAAAACGATTGGCTGACAAGGGATGAGAGCGTTGTTGAAAAATACAATGCCGATGAATTCTGTACGTTTAATTTCACTCTTTCGGGCTATAAGGATTTGCTGACTGTAAATGGCCTCAGCAACGAAAAAGAGACATTTGAAAACACACCGGATATGCCGATTTTTATATTCTCCGGCTCTATGGACCCGGTCGGCGACTACGGAACGGGCGTTTACAAAGTGTTTGAAGCTTACAAATCCACCGGTCACAACAATGTTCGGATTAAGCTGTACGACGGCGGCAGACACGAGATGCTAAACGAAATCAACAGGTGCGAAGTTTATAACGATATTTACAATTGGTGCAAAAAAGTTCTGGAGGCATAATGTTCAAAGCAGACACATTATACTTTAACGGGTATATTTATTTTACAGCGTTCAAAAAGTTTGTTTACGGATATTTTTCGGTAAAAGGGGACAGGATTTTACATTTGGGAGCAGGCGAAGTGCCTGATGATGTAAAATATGAAAACAAAACGGACTTGGGCGGCAAATATGTCATCCCGGGGCTGATAGATTGTCATATGCACATTGAGAGCAGTATGATAACCCCGAAAACCTTTGCAAGAGTCATGGTCGAAAATGGCGTAACTACCGTAGTCAGCGAGCCGCATGAAATCGCAAATGTTAAAGGACTGTCGGGAGTTCTTGCGATGATAGAGGCCGGCAGAGGCGCGGACATGGATATATTTTACGCCATTCCGAGCTCTGTTCCGTCCACCGACGCAGAGCACGAAACCACCGGTGACATTATAGATCTTGATGCCGTAAAAGAACTGATAAAGCATAAAGAAGTGATCTGTCTTGGGGAGGTCATGAACACAAACGGAGTGCTTAACAATCCGCGGGACAGACAGCTTGAATTTGTAAATTATCTCAAAGAAAACCGCCCGGATATGCCGCTTGAGGGACATGTGCCGAGAATCAGCGGCACGGACTTGAATCATTATGTCTATACGGGCATAAATTCCGACCACACCGACCACGGCTACGATGAATTTATGCACAGAATGATGAACGGCGTATTTTATCAAATACAGTACATCACCGCAAAAGAGGAAATAGCAAAGGCGATAGAAGAATACAGCCTGTACGAAAATGTAGCCATTGTGACTGACGACACTCCGCCGTCCACACTTATGGAAAAAGGACATCTCAACCGAGTAATAATGTATATGACCGAGCTGGGAATGAAGTTTGAAAACGCCCTGTACTGCGCCACGGCTACCCCGGCAAAGCGAATGCACCTATATGACCGAGGTCGGCTCACGCCGGGTATGCTCGCGGATTTCTGCATATTGGAAAACACAGACGGCATAAAACCGCTTCAGACCTATAAAAACGGCAAAATAGTGTATGACCGTGCGGAAGTCAATTCCTATGCCGATTGCAAGGGCGCGTTCCCAAAAGATTTTTACGAGACAATGAAGCTCGGTAAATTGAGCGAGAGTGACTTTGATTTTAAGGAGGATAAGCCGAACGGTACATACACCGTAAACGGTTTGCAAACCGTGTATGAATCCACACGCACGCCGAAATTTTCTCAAAAAGCGGAAATAATAAACGGCATTGTTGCTTTGCCGGAAGGCACAAATAAACTTTTTGTGTTTGAAAGACACGGAAAAAACGGAAATGTCAAGGCGGCTTTGGCGGGCGGCAAATGCGTTGTCAAGGGCGGCGCCGTGGCTACAAGCTATGCCCACGACCACCACAATCTCGTCGTCTTGGGCGACAACAACAGGGATATGGCTGTTGCCGCAAATACCGTGATAGACAACCGAGGCGGTTTCTGTGTTGTCTCGGGCGGCAAAGTCATCGCTCAATGCCGGCTTGAAGTGTGCGGACTTATGAGCGAACGCAGTCCGTTGGAGGTGGCAAAAGATATTGAGGCCGTCGAGGAAGCAATGCGCTCTATCGGGTACGAAAGCTATGACCCTATCATGAGCATAGGCACAATGTGTCTGCCGGTTTCTATGGAGTGCAAGCTGACGGATATGGGGCTTTTTGATGTCCCTAATTCAAAATTCATACCGATTGTTGAATAATTATGAAAGAACAAAAAACAATAGTAGAAAAATTACTTGACCAAAAGAAAATCAAACATCAAAGCTATACTTTTGATGTGAGCGAGGCCGTAGACGGCGTGACGGCTGCAAATATGATAAACAAACCTGCCGAGCAGGTGTTCAAAACTCTTGTAACAGTGGGCAACAAAGGCAACTGCGTCTTTGTTGTACCGGTGGCAGAGGAACTGGATTTGAAAAAACGGGCAAAAGCCAGCGGTCAGAAATATGTGGAAATGATAAAGCAAAAAGACCTTTTGCGGCTGACGGGTTATGTTCACGGCGGCTGCAGTCCTATTGCGATGAAAAAGCTTTTCCCGACATATTTACATTCCTCTTGCAAGAATTTTGACACAATAATTTTTTCCGCCGGCAGAATAGGCAAACAGGTGGAAATGTCGCCGGGGGATTTGGTCAAGTTGACAAATGCAAAAATTGAAGACATTATAAAGGAACACTGATGCTTATAACACTTGAAAATGTCGGCAAAAGCTACGGTGTTGACATCATTTTACAAAGCATTAACGCCACGGTAAACGCCGGCGACAGAATAGGCGTCATAGGCGAAAACGGACGGGGCAAGACCACTCTGCTGAACATGCTCATGGGCGTGTATGAAAATGATGAAGGCACCATTATTTTTGACGACAACGCAACCGTAGGCTATCTCAAACAGATGGACGGTTTAGATTTATCTAACACGGTCTATCGGGAAATGCAGACGGTTTACAAACCGGTATACGATGCGATTCGGCGGTGCAACGAAATCGAAAAACAGCTGGCAATCACCCCGGACGATAAGGACTTGATAGAACGACATCACAGTTTACAAAATATCATATATTCAAAAGACGGATACAATTCCGATTTCATGATTAAAAAGATGCTCAACGGCATGGGATTTTCGGAAGAGGAATATCAAAAAGAAGTCAAATTTCTGTCGGGCGGCGAGAGAACAAGACTTAATCTGGCAAAACTTCTGCTTGAAAACCCGGATATTTTGATTTTGGACGAGCCGACAAACCATTTGGATTTTGACACTCTCGCCTGGCTTGAAGACTATCTTTTGACATATAAAGGTGCGATTATCGCCGTATCCCACGACAGATTTTTCCTTGATAAAATCTCTATGAAGATATGGGAGATCGAGGACACCTATCTTACCGAATACAAAGGCAATTACAGCGCATACGATGTTCAAAAACAGGAAAAACTCGCTTTACAGGCCAAACAATACCAAGCCGATATGGAAAAGGCGGCAAAACTGCAGGACTACATCGACAGAAACTTAGTGCGTGCGTCTACGACAAAAATGGCGCAGTCCCGCCGCAAGCAGCTTGAAAAAATGGAAATCACCCAAAAGCCGAAGCCGCCGAGGGTGCCGCTGAATTTCAAATTTGAATTTGATATAAGACCGTATGATGAATTGCTTGTGCTGGACAGGCTGACGGTCGTCGCCGGCGGCAGAGAGCTTATAAACAACCTGTCGCTGACTGTGCACAGGGGAGAAAGGCTTATTATAGCCGGCTCAAACGGCACCGGGAAAACCACCCTTATAAATACAATAACCGGTAAAATTCCGCCTAAAAGCGGCATGATAAAACTCGGACAAGGGGCTGTTCCGGCTGTTTTTGACCAGCATATTACCGTGGGAAATTCCACCGTAATTGATTCGATATGGGCGAAAAGGCCGAAGTGGACGCAGCTTGAAGTCCGCAATTATTTGGCAAAATTCGGTTACAGAGGCGAAGACGTATTCAAAGAATGTTTTTCGCTGTCCGGCGGTGAGAGGGCAAGGCTTCGTTTTTGCGAAATGAGCCTTGACAGAGCAAACATCATGTTTTTGGACGAGCCCACCAACCATCTTGACATATATATGAGACGGGCGGTCACAAACGCGCTGTCAAAGTTTGAGGGCGCTATTATCGTTGTTACCCACGACAGATACCTTATGCAGCAGCTGAATTGCCCTATAATGAATATTGAGCACGGTGAAGGCGTATTTTATCGGTCTTTTGAGGATTTTCTTGCACATCACAAATCCGACGGATTTAATTCCAAAGCCACAAACGGCAATGCGGAAGTAAAAACAGAAAAAGTTTCTCAAAACCAAAAACGGCAAAGAAGGCAGGCTGCTTTTGACAGACAGAGACTGCGAGAGTGCGAGAGAGACATTGACGCTCTGCAAGCCGAAATAGACGGCTACAACGCAGATATGCAAAATCCGGAAATCACCACAAATCCGCAGAAAATGCGGGAATTGTGGAGCAAAATGGAAAAGGCAAATAATAAAATGGACCGGCTGTTTGAAGAGTGGTCTGTTTTAAGTGAAAAATTGGAAAATTGAGGGGTATATGGAAATGGCACAAAAATTTTTGGCAAAAAAATACCAAGGCGACTTGGGAGACGACGCTTTCGGCGGCAGCCGGGTGGAATGGGACGATATCATTTATCTGAATATCGGCGACCCGGATATCAACACGCCGAAAATATGTCTTGACGAGGCGTTCAAGGACGCCTACGCCGGACACACAAAGTACACGGACACAAGAGGTTACCCGGAATTGAGACGGGAAATACAGAAATTCTATGCCGATAGATACAATATGAAGCTTGACGACAGCGAAATTTGCGTTACTGCCTCCGGTCAATTTGGCATGTACTGCACTTGCCAAGCTGTTCTTGACGAGGGCGACGAGGTGCTTATTCTTGAGCCGTACTTTATGCCTTATACTTCCGCAATAGAAATGGCGGGCGGTGTGCCTGTGTTTGTCGCCACAAAATTCGAGGAGGGCTTTTCGGTAAATGTGGACAGACTCAAACGGGCTGTCACCGATAAGACAAAGGCCGTTATCGTAAATAACCCTAACAATCCTACCGGCGCGGCATATTCCTATGAAACTCTCTGTCGGATTGCGGATTTTGCAAAAGAGTATGATTTGTTGGTCATTGCGGACGATATTTACACTTCCTTTGATTACACCAAAAAGTTCATTCCGATTGCGTCTCTGCCGGGAATGTTTGAAAGAACGGTGACGGTTAATTCCGCGTCAAAGAATTTTGTTATGACGGGTATGAGAATTGGCAATGTGGTAGCCGAGGCCGATATCATCGACGCCGTGAGAACGGTAGTAGAGGCGACAACTTATTCGGCACCGGCAATTTCACAGAGAGCCGCAATTCACGCATTCAGACATTTTGACAAATTTGAAGAGGAAGTATCCGGAATTTTCAAAGAGAGAGTGGATTACGCCTATGAAAGATTGTCAAAAATGCCTTTCATAGATGTGCTGCCGGTAAACGGAACATTCTATATTTTCCCGTCGGTAGAAAAATCGGGAATGGACGGATATGAATTTTCAAAAAAGCTGTTTGATGAATGTCACATCAAGGTCATACCGGGCGGAGTTTTCGGACCGAGCGGTGTAAACCATTTCAGGATTTCATGCACGGTAAGTATGGAACAACTCAAAGAAGCCTTTGACAGAATGGAAAAAATGAAATTTTAACAAAAAAGCCGGTCCGATTATGCGGGCCGGTAATTTTCTTGAACCTTATTTATAAAAGAATAAGAGGCAATACAGCCTCTTAGATTAAATCGAATTTCTTTTTTAGGGCGTTAAATGTTTCGTCGCTTATAACATGCTCAATTTTACAGGCGTCTTCCTCCGCCGTTTCTTCGCACACTCCGATAGATAAAAACAGACGGGTGAGGACTCTGTGTCTTTCGTAAATTGTTTGTGCGTGTTCAAAGCCGACATCCGTAAAGTGAATAAAACCGTTTTCGTTTATCACAATATATCCGTTGTTTTCAAGCAGATGCAAGGCACGGCTGACGCTTGGCTTTGAATAGCCGGTCTGATTTGCAATGTCTATTGCACGTATGTTGGCAAGCCCTTTTTCTTTCAAAACAAGGATTGCTTCAAGATACATTTCGCCCGATTCCTGAATTTTCAAACCGTACCTCCCATATACAGAAATATAAAATAAAAAAGTCCCGTAACGGGACTTGTGGTCGAGATGACAGGACTTGAACCTGCGGCTTCTGCGTCCCGAACGCAGCGCTCTACCAAACTGAGCCACATCTCGTGATGCGAGTATTATTGTACTACTTTTTTTCGAATAAGTCAATACAATATAAATAATATCTTTACAAATCGTGTAAAATAAAGTATTATAAAAAATAGAAAAGGCAAAGGTACGGTAAAATGAAACAGACAGATAAAATGAGAAAAAAAGGAACGGTTACGGAATCAAAGCCGAGATACACTCGGATAGGGTTTTGGTTTCCGTTGCTTTACGGCGCAGTAAACATTTTTTTGCTTGTTTGCAGCGTCTTGATTTATTCCATGAACGGCGTTGTCGCAAATCCTGAAACAGCAAAACTGATATTACAGGCTTTTCAGGTTTGCTTGATATTCAGCCCTTCTGCTTTTATCCTTCTGTTGTTTTTGCAGAGAAGGCATCGGCGGAGATTTCCGACCTGCTCGGATATGTACAAAAAGGCTCCGGGTTTGTTGGCGATGTTTGTTGTTGTCATCGAGGTAGTATATCTTGTGACCCTTGTAATGTGATACGAAAAGGAGATTTCTTATGGGCAAGTTCTTTATCAAGAAAACAAACACAGGTTTTACATTCCGCCTAAAAGCAGGCAACGGCGAAACAATTGCTGTAAGCGAAGTTTACGAGTCTAAAAAAGCATGCGACAACGGTATTCGTTCGGTAATGAAAAATGCCCCTGTCGCCAATGTCGAGGATCAGACGGTTAAGGACTACGAGACGGTAAAACATCCGAAATTTGTCATTTACAAGGACAAGCGGAATAAGTTCCGTTTCAATCTCAGAGCGACAAACGGCGAAATTATCGCGGCGAGCGAAGCGTACACCACAAAGGCAAACTGTAAAAACGGAATTAACAGCGTGAAGAAAAATTCTGTTGACGCACAAATCATTGAAGAAGATTAAAACTTTAGGGCACACATCGGTGTGCCTTTTTGTTGACATAATCACCTTTTGACATTAAAATAATAAATACTTGTTATCAGAGGTGTCAAATGGATTTTATAAAAAACATATACAAAAATTATGAGGAAATAATAAACTACTTAATAGTGGGCGTTATGACTACTGTGGTCAGCCTGATTTTTTATTATATTTCCACAAGAACATTTTTAGACCCGGAAATTCCGATTCAATTACAGATAGCAAATCTTATTAAATGGGTGACCGGCGTTACATTTGCATATGTGACAAACAAAATATTTGTTTTCAAAAGCAAGAGAAAAGACTATCTCAAAGAATTTGCCACATTCGCCTCGTCGAGAGTGCGGACTTTGTTGCTTGATATGGCGGTAATGTACATTATGGTTACCGTAATGGGCATTTACGATTTGATAGCCACTCTTGTTTCACAGGTGCTGGTGACGGTGGGCAACTACATTTTGAGCAAGCTCAT
>JAQXIW010000023.1 GCA_029007985.1 Oscillospiraceae bacterium
AATTGTGCACCTGATCATATGTGAATCCATATTTTTCACCTATTTCACGTAGTGTATACCCTTGTGATTTTAATTCGATTATTTCTTTTTCATACTTGCTTATGTTTTTGTAACTTCTTGCCATAAAAAATCCTCCTGATGCAGTTTATATTCTACACCAGGAGGGTTCTTATTTTCTATGTCCGTTTTTTACGGACTTGTGCAGATAGGCCCCGTTATTTTTTGTTCGGATATTATAAAACCTGGCTGAGAAATTCTTTTGTTCTGGCGTTCTGCGGATTTGTAAAAATTTGCTCCGGCGCACCCTCTTCACAGATGACGCCGCCGTCTATAAACAGCACTCTGTCGGACACTTCCCTTGCAAAGCCCATTTCGTGAGTTACAATCACTATCGTCATATTGTTTTTTGCAAGTTCTTTTATAACATTCAAAACGCCTTTTACCATTTCAGGGTCGAGAGCGGAAGTCGGCTCGTCAAACAGTATGACCTCCGGGTCCATTGCCAGCGAGCGCACGATGGCGAGTCTCTGTTTTTGGCCGCCGGACAGTTTTCTCGGGTATTCGTACCGCTTGTCCTTCATTCCCACCGTCTCCAAAAGCTCGAGGGCTCTCTTTTCCGCCTGTTCCTTCGGCACTTTCTTTTCCAATTTCGGAGCAAGCGTTATGTTGTCGAGGACTGTCAGATTATTAAACACATTGAAATGCTGGAAAACCATACCCATTTTCTGCCTGTGCTTGTTGACATCCACACCCTTTGCGGTGATTTCCGTACCGTCAAAATAAATTTTGCCGTCGGTCGGCTCTTCCAACAGATTCAGACATCTCAAAAATGTGCTTTTACCGCCGCCGGACGGGCCTATAATGGAGACGACCTCGCCTTTTTTGACCTCGGTGTCTATTCCTTTAAGCACTTCCAAATCGCCGAATTTTTTGTGTAAATTTTCTACTTTTATAAGTGTTTCGCTCTGGTTGTCAATCACTTTCCTTTAACTTCCTTTCAAATATTCCCAGCAGGAACGTAAGCGCATAAGTGAGTATAAGATAAATAATACCCGCGATTATGAGAGCTTCTATTCCCTTGTAGGTGGCGGACTGTACCGTGCGGTATGCCGTCATGAGTTCGCCGATAAAGAAGGCAGAGCCGAGAGAGGTCTGTTTCATCATGGCGATGAACTCGTTGCCGAGAGCCGGCAGAATGTTTTTTATTGCCTGCGGCATTATGATGTATCTCATAGCGTAGCTTTGACGGATGCCGAGACTCTTTGCCGCCTCCATTTGACCGATGTCGACAGCTTGTATGCCCGATCGAATGACCTCCGATATAAACGAAGAGCCGTTTACAATGAGTGCTATTGTGATGCACATTCTGTCGGATAACTCGATAGGCGATATTTTTGGCAGCCACAACCAAAAGAAGTAAAGCTGTAAAAGTATAGGCGTGCCGCGGATAATCCCGTTGTATATGTTCGCCGCCGTGTTCAGCACCTTGCTTTTGCTCATTTTCATAAAAGCTATTACAGCGCCCAGTATGGTGCCGAAAAATATTGTTATCACCGAAAGAAAGAGTGTGTATTTGATGCCCCGGTAAAATACGTAGTCGTATTTTGACCATATTTTTATAATATCCTGTATCATTGCCGTTTAATAAAGTCCTATCTTGTATCAATTCATTATGCCGAGTTTTTTTGCATAGTCTTTGTATTCATCGTTCCACTGCTTGTAGAGACCCGTCCGTGTGAATTCGTCGATGAGTTTGTTAATCTCCTCGGTGAGCTCGTCCTCACCCTTTTTCATTGCGACGAGCACGCCCTCTTTGTCTTCGTCAATGGTGAATTTGAATTCGTCCGCTATCGCAAGGCCAAGATTCGGGTTTTGTTCGATGAAGAGTTCCGCCATATCTATTGCACAGGCGGCGGCGTCGGCTTTGCCTTCCGAAACCGCATAGAATGTGTCGTTCATTGAAGATAGATATTTGAGTTCTTTATACCGCGGAATCTGATTGTTCACAAAGCCCTCCTGTAAAGAAGCCTTCTGTACTATGATGGTGGCGTCTGCAAAGGATTCGGCTGTTTTGTAGTTTTCCTTGTCCTCTGCTCTGACTATCATACCGTAGCCCTTTGAGTCGCCGGATTTGTAGTAAGGCTTTGAAAGGTTCATGGATTCGGCTCTGTCCTCCTTGTAAGCCAGAGCGGAAATAGCCAGGTCGTATTTGCCCTGCTGTACCGACGCCAATACCTCGGAGAATTCAAGAGGCACTATTCTGAGCTCGACGCCGAGCTTATCGGCAAGCCATTTTGCAAACTCGATGTCGCTGCCGACGATGTTGTCGCCGTCGGTTATTGTCGGGTCGATAAATTCCTGAGGCGCAAAATACGGCTCTGTGGCGACGGTTATGTAGCCGCGTGCCTTTATTTCTTCAAGTCGGTTAGCGTAGGTGCTTGTGCTCTCGGACGAGGACGACGAGCAAGCCGTCATTGCGACAAGCATAAGAGAAGCGATAATCAAAGCAAATATTTTTTTCATAATGTACTCCTTTGGGCTGTGCCCTAATTATTATTTAAATTTAATGCTTCTCTTTATGCATAAGAATTGCGAAATAAAAAATCCTCTTGATACATATTGTATCAAGAGGACGATAAACAATCGCGGTCCCACCTCTTTTTATCATTGCCTTGCGGAAATGACCTCAACGGGTACTATCATACCCTATCGCTGTAACGGGCGAATACCGATTCAGTCTACTCGGATAACCTTTCGGTGAATAGCTCAAAGATGTGTTCAAAATTACCCTCATGGTCACTTACACCGGCCGTGACCTCTCTGCGAATCGGAATAAAATTTACTCTTTCTTATCAATGCTTTTCAGAGATGTATTAAATTTATGTGTCTATAATACACCCTGTGAACACATTTGTCAACGGTAAGAATACAAAACGAATGTCAAAAATGACATTCGTTTTGATTTGAAATTTGTTATTTTGTACAAAATATTACTTTCCGGCATACATTCCGGCGTATTCTTCCGCAATGTTGAGCAAATGGTCGCCGATTCTTTCAAAGTCGGTGAGCATTTCGGAATATATTACGGAGGCTTCCGGCGAACAGGAGGTATTTTTCATTCTTTCCAGCTGGGCGTCGCGGTAGGAATCCGTCATATCGTCCATTTCCTGCTCTGCGTGTTGGACGGCTGTTAGAACTTCCGGCGCGGAATCTCTCTTGTCGCCCTCAAGGTATTCCATGGCTTTGAGGGTTTTGGCTTTCATAATCTCGACTTCGCCTATGGCTCTTTCGGACAGTCCGATATTTCTGTTTGCAAAGTATTTCTGATAGTCGGCAAAGTTCGTGGCGTGGTCGCCTATTCTTTCGATGTTGCCGACAATGAGATAGTAACCGGAAATAATTTTTGAATCCGACGCCGCCGTTGTGATAGGCATTATGGAGGAAATATATTCGCATATAGTGGCGTTGAGTTTGTCTATTTCGTCTTCGTTTTCCGCCAAAAGCTTTTGATTTTCGCCGGAATTTCTTATTACGGCGTCGTATGCGAGCTCGACGTTTTTCTTTGTGAGCTCGTACATATAGTTGATTTCTTCTCTGATTATGTTGATAATAATGGCGGAATTACCCATTGAATAGCCGGCCGTGAGCTTTGCTCTTTCTGCGATTGTAGGGCGTCTGTTTTCGGCGCTCCTGTCTCTGACGACAATTGTGGCAAATTTCACCAGCGCATTTGCAAACGGCAAAAGTATGAGTGTGGTCACCACTTTGAATATGACATGAGCGTTGGCAACCTGTGCCGCAGGCGAATTAGGCGTAATGGCCTCAATCCATGATACGACCGGTAAAACCTGACAGAAAACAATGAATATCAGCGTACCGATTACATTGAACATAAAGTGAATGACGGTAGTTCTCTTTGCATTGGCGGTTGTACCGATGGCGGCAAGGGCGGCAGTAATACATGTGCCGATTGTAAAGCCGAACATAAGATAAATACCGGTGTCGAGGCTGACAACGCCGGATACTGCCAGAGCCTGCAAAATACCGACGGAAGCCGATGACGACTGAATAAGAGCCGTAAACACCGCACCGACGATAACGCCGATAAACGGGTT
>JAQXIW010000024.1 GCA_029007985.1 Oscillospiraceae bacterium
ACAAAACGCCCTCGGGGGAGAGCGTTTTGAGTAATTATTAGATTTTTGCCGGGCTGCTTTTATTTTTTTTCGGCGACATTGATACGGGTCAGGGCGCGCATAATTCTCAGCTTTGCCAAGTCCACTTCCTTTGAATCGTGGGCTGCGGCAAGTCTTGATTTGCCCTTTTCGAGAGCCTCTTTGGCTCTTTCCAAGTCAATTTCGTCCGACCATTCAAAAGACGACGCCAAAATTGTGGCGTTGCCCTTGATTACCGACAGAACGCCGCCGATGCAGGCCGCCGTTCTTTTTTCGCCGCCTACGGTTACCGTGCATTTGCCGGCGGACAGGGCGGTGACATAGTCGGTGTGGCGCGCCAAAATCGCGACATCACCCTGTAATGTGCGCACAATTACGCTTTCACAGGTGCCGTCGAATTTTTCGCCGTTCGGAGTGGTGATTTTCAGGTTGAATGATTGCATGAATTATTCTCCCTTCTTTACTCTCCGGATAACATCGTCTATTGAGCCTGCGAAAAGGAATGCAGATTCCGGATAATCGTCGTATTTGCCCTCGAGGATTTCCTTGAAACCGCGAATTGTCTCTGAAAGAGGTACATATTTGCCCTCGTAGCCGGTGAACTGTTCGGCGACGGAGAACGGCTGTGAAAGGAATCTCTGAATCTTTCTGGCGCGGGAAACTATGAGTTTATCCCGGTCGGAAAGCTCGTCCATACCCATGATGGCGATGATATCCTGAAGCTCCTTGTATCTCTGCAAAATGTTCTGAACGCCGCGGGCAACATTGTAGTGTTCTTCACCCACGATGGACGGGGTGAGAACTCTCGATGTGGAGTCAAGAGGGTCGACAGCCGGGTAGAGACCGAGGGATGCGATGCTTCTCGACAGTGTTGTAGTGGCGTCAAGGTGTGCGAATGTTGTGGCAGGAGCCGGGTCTGTCAAGTCGTCGGCAGGCACATAAACAGCCTGAATCGATGTGATAGAGCCGTTCTTTGTGGATGTGATTCTCTCCTGCAAATCGCCCATTTCAGTGGCGAGAGTCGGCTGATAGCCGACGGCAGACGGCATACGGCCCAGCAGAGCCGATACCTCGGAGCCCGCCTGTGTGAAACGGAAGATATTGTCAACAAAGAGCAGAACATCCTGGTGCTCTTTGTCGCGGAAATATTCCGCCATTGTCAAACCGGAGAGAGCTACTCTCATTCTTGCCCCCGGCGGCTCGTTCATCTGACCGTATACAAGGGCTGTGTTGTTGATAACTCCGCTCTCTATCATTTCGTTGTAGAGGTCGTTGCCCTCACGGGTTCTTTCACCAACGCCGGCGAATACCGAAATACCGCCGTGCTGGTTGGCAACATTGGCGATGAGCTCCTGAATAAGAACCGTTTTGCCGACGCCTGCGCCGCCGAAAAGACCGATTTTACCGCCCTTTGTGTACGGGCAGATAAGGTCGATAACTTTAATACCTGTTTCAAAAATTTCCGCAGAAGTCGCCTGGTCTTCGTATGCAGGAGCCTTTGCGTGAATTGACGCTCTCGGCACGCCTTCCGGCATCGGTTTGTTGTCTACCGGCTCGCCGAGAACGTTAAAGATTCTGCCCAGTGTCTCTTTGCCGACAGGTACGGTAATCGTGTTACCCGTATCCACCGCCTTTGCGCCACGGACAAGACCGTCTGTAGAGGCCATAGCTATGCATCTGACGACATCGTCGCCCATGTGCTGAGCTACCTCGACGATAAGTTTTTTATCGCCGTGTTCAACCTCAATGGCATTGTTCAGCGCAGGAAGGTGACCCTCCTCAAAGCGCACATCAATAACGGCGCCCTGTACCTGAACAACCTTGCCTATATTTGACTGGCTCATTTGATTTCTCCTTATTTTAGATTTGATTTGTGCAATCAGCCTTCGCCTGCGCCGCCCACAATTTCGGTGATTTCCTGTGTGATTGCGGCCTGTCTTGCACGGTTGTACTGCAATGTGAGAGTCGATACCATTGTGTCGGCGTTTTTAGACGCGGCGTCCATGGCAGTGCGGCGGGCAGCCAATTCGGAAGCCCAGCTCTCTGCGAGCGCGCCCATTACAATACCCGACAGGTACTGGGGCACGATGATGTTAAACAGCGTTTCGGCGTCCGGCTCGTACTCAATCAGTGAGTGTACTACGCCTTTTTCCGCCTTTTCGCCGTCTATATTGTTAATCGGCAGGACTTTGAGCATTTCCGGGCGCTGTGACAGCATTGACACAAAGGTTGTGTAGCCGACATAAAATTCGTCCACATTGCCTTTTGCGAAGCTGTCCGCCATAATGGCACCCATTTCCTGACAATCCGCCACCTTCATCTGCTCTGTCAAAGCAAAGCGCTCGGTGACGATTTCCATATGTCTTGATTTGCAAAATTCTACTGCTTTTTTGCCCACGGGGATAACGCAAAAGTCGCATCCGTCGGCGTGCCGCCGCAGGAGTTTGAACATATTTGAGTTGTAACCGCCCGCCAGGCCTCTGTCACCCGCTATGAGAACATAGCCTTTCTTTTTGACAGGTCTCTCTACCAGGTAGACCGAAGTGAAGTCAGTGTTTGAAGCTGCAATCTCGCTGAGAGTGTCGCGCAGGTGCAAAAAGTACGGCCTTGTATTTTCGACTCTCTCTCTGGCTTTTCTCATCTTGGAGGAAGCAACGAGTTCCATGGCCTTTGTTATCTGCCTTGTACTCTGGACGGATTTAATTCTCGTCTTTATATCCTTCATTGAAGCCATAGCTCACACCTCCTTCTCTTATTTTGCAGGTACAAATTTTGCTTTGTAATCTGTTATTGCGTTTATGATTGCCTGTGTGTTTTCGTCAGTCAGCTGTTTTGTCTCATCTATCGAAGTGATGATGTCAGGGCGCTGTGTAGTGATAAAGTCGCCCAGGCCCGCCTCGAAGTCGGCGATGTCTTTGACATCGATGTCGTCGAGATAGCCGTTTGTTACGGCGTAGATGATGACAACCTGTAATGCTACCGGTACAGGCTTTGTCTGTGGCTGTTTGAGAACCTCGACAATTCTTTCGCCCTGTGCCAGACGGGATTTTGTATCCCGGTCAAGGTCGGAGCCGAACTGTGAGAAGCTCTTGAGCTCGTTGTACTGCGAATAGAGCAGTTTGAGCGAGCCGGCTACTTTTTTCATAGCCTTAATCTGTGCCGAGCCGCCGACACGGGATACCGAGATACCCGGGTTTACAGCCGGGCGGATACCGGCGTTGAAAAGCTCTGTTTCAAGGTAAATCTGACCGTCTGTGATTGAGATGACATTTGTCGGAATGTAAGCCGAAACGTCGCCGGCCTGAGTCTCGATGATAGGCAGAGCCGTGATTGAGCCGCCGCCGTATTCAGGGGCAACACGCGCCGCCCTTTCGAGCAGACGGGAGTGCAGATAGAATACGTCGCCCGGGTATGCTTCGCGTCCCGGCGGACGGCGGATGAGCAGTGAGAGTGCGCGGTAAGCGACGGCGTGCTTAGACAAATCGTCGTATACGATGAGCACATCCTTGCCCTTGTCCATAAAGTATTCGCCCATTGTTACACCGGCGTACGGCGCGATGTACTGCATAGGGGCAAGTTCAGAAGCAGTGGAGGCAACGATGATTGTGTAATCCATTGCGCCCCGGGCGGAGAGAGTCTCGACCAGCTGTGCGACTGTCGATGCCTTCTGACCGATGGCGACATAGATACAGATAACGTCCTTGCCCGCCTGGTTTATGATTGTGTCTGTTGCGATTGTTGTTTTACCTGTCTGGCGGTCGCCGATGATGAGCTCACGCTGTCCACGGCCGATAGGAATCATCGAGTCGATGGCTTTAATACCTGTCTGAAGAGGTACATCGACGGATTTTCTTTCGATAATGCCGTGTGCAGGGCTTTCAATCGGGCGGTATTCCTTGGAGTCGACTGGGCCTTTGCCGTCGATAGGCGAGCCGAGTGCGTTTACAACGCGGCCGATAAGACCCTCGCCGACCGGCACGGATACTACTCTGCCGGTGCGCTTTACGATGTCGCCTTCCTTAATGCCCTTGTCGTCGCCGAGGACAACGAGGGACACGCTGTTTTCTTCAAGGTTCATAGCCATACCGAGCTCGCCGTTAGGGAACTCGATCAGCTCGTTAGCCATACAGTTATCAAGACCGTAAGCCTTGGCAATACCGTCGCCGACCTGTATTACGGTACCGGTTTCGCTCTGCTCAATCTTACTGTCGAAATTTTTAATTTGCTCTTTGATGATTTTGCTAATATCTTCAGGTTTGAGCTGCATTAGTATGATACACCTGCTTTCTTTTAGATTTCGGATAATACCGATGTATTAGTTGTTTTTAAGTTGTTTGTTCAGAGCCGCAAGCTTTGATTTGATTGAATCGTCATACTGCTTTTCGTCCATTTCGAGAATGACGCCGCCTATGAGAGATTCGTCGACTCTGTTTTCCAGCAGAATTGTCTTGCCTGTGACCTGCCGTAACTTGGCGCGGAGCTTTTCGCTCTGAGCCTCGGACATCGGCACAGCCGTGACAGCGACTGCCTTTTCTATGTTGTTTGCTCTGTTGTACCGTTTTTCAAATTCGGCGAGAGTTCCCGGCAATGCGGCCCCGTCGCCTCTTTTGACCATAACCTTCATACAGTTGAGCAGATACCGATGCACATTATTTGAAAAAATACCGTCTAAAAGAGAGATTTTTTCATCTTTTGTGATAGCAGGCGCATCAAGTACCTTTATGAAATCTTTGTTGTCTTTGAGAGCTTGTGAAACAGTTTTTGTCTGTGCGAGTACCTCGTCGCAGACGCCTGTCTCGGCGCAAAGTTCATAGAGTGCATCGGCATAAACAGCCGCCATAGCGTTAGTCATATTACTCACCTACATTCTCTATGAATTCGTCGATAAGGCTTGCGTGATCCCGGGCAGATATTTCTTTTTTGACCATTTTACCGGCGATAGCGACAGATATATCCGAAATATCGTTTCTGATATCCCGATATGCTTTTTTGCGCTCCTGCTCGATTTCCGCCTCGGCTTTTTTTGTCATAAGTGTTGCTTTTTCCTGTGCGGCAGAGATGATTTCCTGTTCTCGTCTATGTGCGGAGAGTGTTGCCTGTTTGATTATTTCACCGGCCTCGTCCTTTGCGTTTGCCATTTTTTCGCTATACTCTTTTTCAAGAGTCTGAGCTTTTGCGTTTGCTTCGTTGGCGTCAACATAAATCTTTTTGATTTCAGCATCACGCCGGTCCAGCACTTTTAAAACCGGTTTAAAAAGAAGTTTCTTAACTATTACATAAACAATAAACATATTCACCAAAGTGAATATCATTGTCCATACATCTATTGTAAAAAACTCAAGGTATTTCAATTAAAGTGCCTCCTTTCAGCAGTATTTCCTTATAAAGCTGATTACAGGAGTTTAACAAGTGGGTTTGCAAACAGAAGGATAAGGGATACAACCAGAGAATAAATACCTGTTGTTTCTGCGATAGCACAACCGAGAATCATTGTGGACTGAATTTTTCCCCGTGCTTCCGGCTGACGGCCGATAGCTGAAACTGCCTGACCTACTGCATAACCTTCACCGATACCAGGTCCTAAACCTGCTATCATAGCGATACCTACACCGATTGCTGATGCTGCCAAAACGATTGCTTTTTCCATAATAAACCTCCAAAAATGTTTAAAAAATGTTTTTGTTTTAATATTATTCATTTAATCTGCCGTGCCTGCTATGTTTGCCATAGTGAGCATACAGAAAATGTAAGCCTGAATTGCACTTGAGAACAAGTCGAAGTAAAGTGAAAGAATAGCCGGTATACCTATCTGTGCAATTGGTATGTTTGCTATAAAAGTATTCGGTATCCAGCCCAAGATTACTTTTGATAACACGGCAAGTGCACCATATACCAAAGCTGTAATAACTGCGCCGGAAGCGATGTTACCAAAATGACGCAATGACAGTGATAAAGGAGTGGCAACTTCGCTGATGATATTCATAGGCGTCATTACAATAACAGGTTCTGTAAGTCGCTTGAAAAAGCCAATGAAACCTTTGTGTTTAAAGTAGTTATACTCAATAATCGCAAATGTTACCAATGCCATAGCCAGCGTAACAGAAAAGTCAGCCGTCGGGCTGCGCAAACCCGCAATACTCATAACACTGCACAAAAAGCTGAAGGCAAGTATTGTTCCGATATACGGCACATAATCACGCCACTTCTCGCCCATATTGCTGTCAACAAGACTTTGCGTCATTGTGACAAGTTTTTCCGCTATAATCTGTTTTCTGCCGGGGTTATCAATAGATAAATCTCTTGTCAGCCACCAACAAACAAAAGCGATAATTGCCATTACAATCCATGTGTGCACTATAGATTCCGTAACATTTATACCGCCGAAAAAAGGCAATGTAAATAGTATCTTAGGTCCGTTTATGGATACTTCCATTTTTTATTCCTCCTCTCTTTCAAGATGAAGCAGTGATATAGAAATGCGGGTGAACAACAACGGAATAACCGCCGCAGGCCAGTAGAAATGCGGGAATTTCATAGCTACAATAATACCTATCGCAAGAACTGCCGTTCGCTCCATTTTGCTTGTGCGGAGCTTTTTTGAAGCTAAATCCGGGTCATCGAAAGCAAGTGCTCTCGGCACTGACACACATATCATATAGAAGAATGCGGTTGTCATCAGAAATCCCCATAGAGAGCCGAGCAAAACCGTGTAATCCCAGTGTTTTAAAACCAGAAAGACTATGTTTTCGACAACTGTGAGAACAGCATTTGATTTTGTCACTTTTTCAAAGTTTTTGTCTGTTTTGCGATTGCTGTCTGCCATATTGTTTTTCTCCTTTATCTAAATCTGTCTTCGTACTCCTGCCGCTGTTTTTCAGCATCTCTTATACTTTTTTTCAGATAGCCCCACACGCTTGTGATACCGCTGCAAAGGCCTAAAATTATTCCGGCTATCACGACCCAGTCGCCCAGCCCGAATTTGTTTTTCAGCCATGTGCAGACAAAAATCATCATAAATATGGGAGTGAGCATTGATATGGCAAGCTGGCTTAAAAGGCTCAGGTTATACCATATACTGTTCCTGCCCTTGCCTGCTTTCATATCAAATCCCTCTTTTATCCGACTATACTAATTATATAGTATTTTTTATACAAATATCAATTATTTATCTTAACAAATATTCGGTTTTTATTTGATAAATTTTTATCAAAATGACAAAAATTTGGCAAAAATTTATCATTCTTGCAATTTGTACTTAATTCATAAGCCGAAATGCACTGATTTTTTAACCTTTCAACCGGTAATTCCTTTAATAATTTATATAATAAAATTACCGATTTAAAATTCCGTAAAATCGATTGAAATCAAGGAGTTTTTGCTTTTCCTGTACATATAAAAAGGCAAAAGCGAAAACTGTGTCGTTTTGTGTGATTTTCCGTTTTCATTCTCCGATAAATTCAAATCTCGGCACGGTTTTGCCGTCTCGGGTGACCGTCTCGCAAAACATTGCCGCCGGTCTGACCCAAATACCGCCCTCTCCGTACAGAGCCTTGTACACCACCAGCTCCTCCATGGTTTCGCTGTGTCTGGCATTGTACAGCACTTGGTATTCGTTGCCCTTAAAATGTCTGTATCTGCCCGGTTTTACCGTCATAGCCGCCCCCTAATCCAATGTGATTTTAATTTTTGACGGGGCGTAAAAGCTGATTGCCTCGTCGTTTATCTCGATTGTGTACTCCGACACGCCTTCCTCGATGTAGGCTTTGAATTCCTTGTCCTTCAGCCGATGCATAGCCCGTTTAATCATACTGTCGTAATCCCGGCTGTCTTTGTCGAGCGGAAGTTTTGACACGATGTAAATGGAATTTTCCGTCTCGTACACTTTGTTTTCGCCCGGCAGCATTTCAAAAATAAACGCTTTGAAATCCTCGTCATAGCCGGTGTAGGATTTGTTGACATAAGAGGTCGAAAGCAGGTTTTCGCTCTGCAAATAATCCCGGTCTATGTCGGTCAGCTCGGCAAATCGGCATATACAGCCGTTGGCGACGGTCTCGTAATCCCCGCCGGAATTTAGGCTGTCGACAGCGTCCCGAGCCGTCTGTCTCAGCCGCCGCATAATGTCCTTCGTCGGTTTTTCGCCGTCCTTAGTTTCAAAAGGCAGGCCGAGAATAGACACGCGGCTTATAGTGCTTTTCAGATATTCGGCAATTTCGTCTTTATTTTTAGTTATCATATCCTCGTTGAGATATATGTCGTCGAAAATCAAATCCTCTTTGCACAGATATGTGAGATATTCCTTGTATTCGTCGTAGGTCAGACCGTTGTTTTCGTAGACCTCTTTGACATTGTCCCAGGTGTCCCGGGTTTTTTCGTCTATCTGCTTTTGCGTTTCCTCGGTCAGCTCTAAGTTTCTGTCCTCAAATTCCTGCCGCACAAAGCAATATTCCTTTAGATTTTCCACCGCCTGTTCTTCAATGCGGGCCTCCCGGTTTTCGTCGGTCTCGCCGGCCGCGTCTGAATCCGTGTCGGTGTTTTCCTGCATATAGGCCAACATTTCCGACATTACATAAATGCCCGCCGGGATGTCTCTGTCCTGGATTTTCATCACCCATTCATAGTCGGGTTTGGAACAGCCGCCCAGCAAAAAAGCGGACAGCCGCACTGCAGTGAAAAGAGTAAACTTGCGACGCGTCACGGCATTGACCTCCGAATTAATAATTTATACATATTTTAATAAATAATTGTGTAAAATATTTGTAGAATTTAAGTAAAAGTTCAAATAATAGGGGAATAATTAGCCGGAATTTTTGATGTTTTTTACAAAAGTATGAGCGCAGACGGCAGGATTGTTATGCTTATCGACATAGCGGAGCAAGCTCGGAGCGTACCGTGACGGAAAGCGAACAGGGAACAGAAGCGGAAATAAATCCCCGTTTTGGTAAAGCAATATATTTGTCACCGTAGGGTACGATGCCCACATCGTACCGATAATATATATTGTAGGTTTTTCGTCCTTTGTGTGTAGAAACATTAGTGCAAGCCTCTCTCTGACGAGAGAGGTGGCGCAGCGGAACGCCGTGACGGAGAGAGAGATCGGAATAACAAATTTGTCGTCGTAAAAATAATACCGTCAATAACGCCCGAAGCGGCAAGAAAAAAGGCGGCTTTTGCCGCCTTGATGAGTTCAGTTTATTTTACGACACCCGCAAGAATATCAACACATTTGTCAATGCCCAATTCGCCCGAGTCAAGACAGAGATGATAGTTTCTGCCGTCGCCGAAGCGCATATCCGTGTAGTAGTCGTAGTAAGCCGTGCGCTGTTTGTCCTTGTCGCGCAGACGCTTTTGCGGAGAATCTTCTCTTTCGCCGTATTCCTCGACAATTCTCTTTGCGCGGAATTCCATCGACGCGTGAATAAAGACTCTGAGCACCTCCGGGTCGTCTCTCAGAATGTAGTCGGCGCAGCGTCCGACGATGACGCACGGACCCTCCCGAGCCAGTTTTCTGATGAGCTCAGCCTGGATTTTCCAAATGATGTCTTCGTTTGACGGTGAATAGCCGTAACTGCGGCTTTGGAAAATTGTGTTCAAAATGCCGCCCTTTGTGTATTCGCCGGTCTCTTCGATGTACTGTTTGTCATAGCCGGATTCCTCGGCAACTTTTTCGATTATTTCTCTGTCGTAGCACGGGATACCCAGCTTTTCCGCAAGCTGTTTGCCGACGGTTCTGCCGCCGGAGCCGAATTCTCTCGATATGGTAATAACTTTATATCTCATACAATACCTCCGCCTGTGTGCAAAACACACTTTTCCTTAATTGTATTTTACCACATTCCTGCATATTTCACAACAAAACTTTTCACCCGATTTTTGTGAAATTTAAAATATAGGAAAATTCGTCGGAAGTATTCAACCGCCGCCGAAGAGAAAAAACGCGGTTTGTGAAAAGAAAAGAGGTCTGTCAAGACCTCTTTATAATTTTTTATTTGCTCTGAATGTATTCGTCGATTGCTTTTGCGGCTACTTTGCCTGCGCCCATGGCGGAAATAACGGTAGCTGCGCCCGTTACTGCGTCGCCGCCTGCGTATACGCCGGCTTTTGTTGTTGCGCCTGTGTTTTCTTCGACGATGATGCCGCCGTGGCGGTTGACCTCAAGGCCCTCTGTTGTGGACTTGATAAGCGGGTTAGGAGATGTGCCGATGGACATAACTACTGTGTCAACATCGAGTACATATTCGCTGCCCTCAATCGGGATAGGTCTTCTTCTGCCCTTTTCGTCAGGCTCGCCGAGCTCCATCTTAATGCACTTCATACCGACTACGCAGCCGTTTTTCGGATCGCGTCTGTCTTCTTCGTTTCTGTAGCCGAGGATTTCGACCGGGTTGTTGAGCAGGAGGAATTCAATGCCCTCTTCCATTGCGTGCTCGACTTCTTCTTTTCTCGCAGGGAGTTCCTCAAGAGAACGGCGGTATACGATGTATACTTTTTCTGCGCCGAGACGGAGAGCTGTACGGGCAGCGTCCATGGCAACATTGCCGCCGCCGACTACCGCAACCTTGCCGCCCTTTGAAATAGGTGTTACAGGGTCGTCGAGATAGGCTTTCATAAGGTTGGAACGGGTGAGGAATTCGTTGGCGGAATAAACGCCCTTGAGAGATTCGCCCGGAATATTCATAAAGTTAGGCAGACCTGCGCCGGAGCCTACAAATACAGCCTCATAGCCTTCTTCAAAGAGCTCGTCGATTGTGAGAGTTTTGCCGATAACTACGTTTGTCTGAACATCAACGCCGAGAGCTTTGAGTGTTTCGACTTCCTTGGCAACGATGGCCTTAGGCAGACGGAATTCAGGAATACCGTAAACGAGAACGCCGCCGGCTGTGTGAAGAGCCTCAAAAACCGTTACTTCATAGCCTTTTTTAGCCAAGTCGCCGGCGCATGTGAGACCTGAAGGGCCCGAGCCTACAACAGCTACTCTGTGGCCGTTGGATTCCGGCTTTACTGCGGCAGCTGTGTCGTGGGCGTTGTGCCAGTCGGCTACAAATCTTTCAAGTCTGCCGATGCCGACAGGCTCGCCTTTGATACCTCTTACGCACTTTGACTCACACTGTGTCTCCTGTGGGCAAACACGGCCGCAAACGGCAGGCAGAGAAGATGTGAGAGAAATAATCTGATATGCACCCTCGAAATCGCCCTCTTTGATTTTTGAGATGAATTCAGGGATGTGAATATTTACAGGACAGCCCTTTACGCAAGGCATGTTTTTGCAGTTGAGACAACGCATTGCCTCGTCGATAGCCATAGCCTCTGTGTAGCCTGTCGTTACCTCCATAAAGTTGTGAGCCCTTACCTTAGGGTCCTGTGAAGGCATAGGATTTTTGTCAAGACGCATATTTGCTGCCATTTTACTTTACCTCCTTAGCGAACAGGTTACATGTTTCTTCGTATGCGTGTCTTTCAAAGGCGCCGAACATTGTGCCTCTTTCCATGGCTTCGTCAAAGTCTACTTCATAGCCGTTGAAGTCAGGGCCGTCAACGCATGCAAACTTTGTGACTTTTTTGCCGTCCTGGTTGAGTGTGAGACGGCAGCCGCCGCACATACCTGTGCCGTCGATCATAATAGGGTTCATAGAAACGGTTACCGGAACGCCGAAAGGCTTTGCCGTAAGTGTAACGAACTTCATCATGATGAGCGGACCGATTGTGATGATTTCATCGAATGTTTCGCCGGCCTCAAGCATTTCTTTAAGCGGAACGGTAACATTGCCGTGTCTGCCGTATGAGCCGTCGTCTGTCATGACATAGAGCTTGTCGGAAGCGGCTTTGAATTCGTCCTCGAGAATGAGGAGGTCTTTGTTTCTGAAACCGATGATTGATGTGACATTTGCGCCCTGTGCGTGAAGAGCCTGTGCGATAGGCATGGCGATGGCACAACCTACGCCGCCGCCTACGATACATACTTTTTTGAGATGTTCGATTTTTGATGCAACGCCGAGAGGGCCTACAAAGTCCTGAATGTAATCGCCCACAAATTTGTGGTTGAGTTTTTCGGTTGTTGCGCCGACAATCTGGAAAATGATTTTAACTGTTCCCTTTTCTTTGTCTGTGCCTGCAACCGTGAGAGGAATTCTCTCGCCCTCTGCGTCAACACGAAGGATGATAAACTGGCCCGGCTTGGCTTTTTTAGCTACGAGCGGAGCCTCGATGTCCATCATGGTGACCGTAGGGTTAAGATTTTTTCTGTCAACTATCTTATACATAATAAATTCTACCCTTTCCTTGTATTGTATATTGTCCCGATTGGGATAAATTACCAAATTGATAATATTATATCAATAAATAACGATTCTATCAAGTGATTTTAATATCATAAATGTAGATAATATTTCACCGAAAACATATATTTTTTGTGCAAATTAGAAAATTTTCCCGGATTTGCCCGGCGGCTCAATAATCGCCGGTGTCAAAGGACAGTTTTCTTTGCAGAGTCTGATAGAAGTCGAGATTTTTTACCCTGATGAGCATAAGCGGCGTCCTGTCGCGGTAAATATCAATGGCGTCGCCGTCTCTCAGCGGTATTTTTTCAAGGCTGTCCAAGGTCAGAACAGGCATTTCACTCTCGTTGTTGCCCTCCGTCGACGGATAGTGTACCTGAAAAGACACCACCGAATCCGCCGAAGTGACCATTGACGGTATTGAATAAAGGCTTTGGGCGATGGCGGTGATGGCCATATTTTCGGATTCCGGCAGCATCACCGGGCCGCCCGCCGACCAGTTGTAAGCCGTCGAGCCGGTCGGGGTGGACACTATAATACCGTCGGCGTGTATCGTCTGAATGAATTTTCTGTCGATGAACAAATCTATTTTCAACGCCCTGAGCAGCCGCGCCCTGTAAGCGACGACCTCGTTAAAAGCCACAAAGCTGCTCATTTTCTCGCCCGAGCGTATTCTGCCGGCGATGACAACTCGGTTTTCCGTCTCGTAGTCGCCCGCCAGCAGTCTGTCCACATAGCCGAACGCTTCGTCGTGATCGCAGTCGGTCAAATAGCCCAGATGTCCGTAGTTCACCGCCCAGATAGGTATTTCCAAACCGTGCAGAACGCGGGCGTATCTCAAAACCGTGCCATCGCCGCCCAGGACTACGGCAATGTCGGAATCCGTGTATTCTTTTTCAGTTTTGAGGGAATAATCTTTTTCAAAAATCTCTTTGAATTCCGGCAAAACCGCTACTTTTTGCTTTTTTTCCGTCAGCAGCTCTGCCAGGCGGGCGCCGAAGTCCAGAGACTCCTTTCTTGTCCCGTTAGGAATTATCAGTAATTTCATTTTGTTTCTCTTTCAGTTTTTTGAACACAATGTGCAGATTGTCGATTAAATCCGACGGCTGCATGCTGTGTTCGCCCAGCTTTTCCTTTGTCTCGTATGCCGCCCGGCCGTGAATGTATGCGCCGAGACAGGCGGCGTCGAATATGTCGAGTCCCTGTGCCGCCAGCGAGCCGATAATGCCCGACAGACAGTCGCCGCTGCCGCCCTTTGACAGACCGGAATTCCGACAGGCTATTACGGCGGTGTTTTTTCCCGGCGCGGCAATTACGGTAAACGCGCCTTTCAGTAAAGCCGCGCAGCCGAATTTTTGAGTCAAAGTATTTGCGGCGGCGATTCTGTCCGCCTGAATTTCGTCGACCGTCACGCCGAGGAGTCTCGCCGCTTCCGCCGGGTGAGGCGTTATGACGGTGTTTTTCAGCTTTTGCCGGCCTTGAACCGAAATAATGTTGAGAGCGTCGGCGTCCAACACCTTCGGACAGCCGGCTTTCTTTACGGCGTTTACAATTTCGGCGGCTTTTACGCTTTTCCCCAGACCGCAGCCGCAGACAATAGCCTTTGCCGTTTCCGTTTTCCGCGCCAAATCGCCGTCAAAGACCGTCACGGCCTCCGGTGCGGCTATCACAAATATCCGCCGGCTCTCCCTGTCGGCGTATTGGTACACCAGACCGACGCCGCTTTTGAGAGCCGCCCTCGCACACAGTACAGCCGCCCCGTACATACCCGGCGAGCCGGTGCACATCAGCACATTGCCGTATGTGCCCTTGTGGGAATTGTCCTCTCTTTTCGGCAGCCGTTTTGCCGCGTCGCTCTCTTTGTAAATAAATGCCGACCGGGTTGCGTCTTTCCGTCCCGGATTGTTATCCGGCGGCAATCCCCGTTTAAGTTCTCTGTCAAGCGCGCGTTTTCCGAGCTTTGAGTTATAAATTTTTTCCATAGTCAATATTCAATATGAGTTTTTCCGGGTGGGCTGTGACTATTCTCACCGAGCAGACCGCAAATCTGTCCGCATAGTCCAGCATTATGCCCTGTTTGTAGTATTGTGCGTATTCGTAATCGCTTATTACCCGGCTGTATTTCGGGTAGAGGCTCACATACAGCTCGCTGTACTCCTTGTATTCGTATTCGTCCTTGCCGTAAAAGTAGGCGTCGGCATAGCAGTCATCGCCCTTGTAGGAAATGTAGATATCCACCCTGTCGCCGAGCGTTTCGTCTGTCTCGACCGTCACTTTATCCGCATCGGCAAAGCCGCCGCCGATAAAGTTGAAATAGGCGTTGATTTCGATTTTGTCCTCGCTGTCAAAGGGCAGATTTGACGACCGTTTAATGTGTTTTGTCATGCCGGTCTCCACCGACGGCAGATAGTAAAGATATCGGCAGTTTGTCTCCCGATAGGACTGCAAAACGCCCGACAGCACGGCAAAAGCCAAACATACCGCGACGCAGCCTGCCGTTCTTAGATAGGTGAATTTTTCCGGCGCCTTATTGCCCATAACGCATCTGACAAAAAACAGGCCGCAGAAAAAACAGAACAGAATCATAAACAGACTGAAAAACACACGCGCGGACAGCAGTATGCCGTTTTGCGCAAACCGCAGAATTTTGCCGCCCTCGTTGAACAGCCCCGTGACCGCCGCCCCGAACATACAAAACGCCGCAAAGCCGCAAATTAAATTTATTATCAGTTTAATGAATTTCCGGAAAAAGCCGTCACTCTTCACGCCCGCACCTCAAAAAGTTTTATTACTATTAGAATATCACAACAAAACCTTGTTTTCAACGGGATTGATATGCATACATATACAAATATTCCCTGTTTTTTATGCACTTGTACCATATAAAAAAATTAAATTTTGTTTTATAATAGAATTATGTTATAAAAAGGAGATCGTATTATGTCGAAAAGACCATTGATAATTGATTGTGACCCGGGTACAGACGACGCACAATGCATAATGATGCTGGCGGCAAGCGGACTGTTTGACATTAAAGGCATAACCGCCACCCATGGCAATGTGCCTCTGTCGATGACATCCGTAAACGCGCTGTATTTAGCTCATCTTTTGGGCATTGACTGCCCGGTTTACAAAGGGGCGGAGCAAGCTCTGATTATGCGTCTGCCGAGAGCCGAAAACGTCCACGGCGCCGGCGGTCTGGGCGGATATGAATTTTCCGCCGAAGGGCTGGAATTTGCAAGCGGCAAAGCCCGGGATTTTCTGTATGAAACCGCCGTTGAATGTAAAGGCGAATTGGAAATATGCGCAATAGGCCCTCTGACAAACCTGGCGATAACCGTGATGAAGCACCCGGATTTTCCGTCGCTGGTCAAAAAATTAGTCATAATGGGCGGCGCCCGCGCCGAGGGCAACATGACGCCTTTGGCAGAGTTCAACGTATACCAGGACCCTCACGCCTGTGAAATAGTTTTGCAGGCCGGCTTTAAGGATTTTGTCGTAGTGGACTATCAGGCGTGCAAGACGGCATATTTAGACAAGGCGGAGCAGGAAAAAATCCGCAATATGTCGGATAAAAACACATTTGCCCCGCTGTTGAAAGCATATATGATACACCGAGACAATTCTATTAAAGAGGCCGTCGGTACGGTGTATGAAGAAAAATTTGCCCGAATGGCAGAAAAAATGGTGTTCTGTGACGCGGCGGCATCGGCGGTCTTGATAGACGAGAGCGTCGCAACCTATCAGCCTGTCTACATGATGTGTGAAACCCAGGGCGAAAAAACCATGGGCTGTACCGTCATAGACAAATACGGCCTGTCGGGCATGACCAACGTAAAACTCTGCGTCGGGCTTGACAGGGACAAATACGCAAAAATGTACTTTGACTGCCTTGAAAAATATGAGGTGTGATATGAGCAAGAAATATTTGATAATGGATGTTGACACCGGCTGTGACGACAGCATGGCTTTAATGCTTGCCGCCGCACAGGAAAATTTTGAAATACTTGCGCTGACCTGCACCTTCGGCAACAATGAGGTGGAAAAGACAACCTACAACACATTGAAGGTCGCGCAGGCGCTGGGCATTGACGCCCCGGTTGCGAGCGGCGCAAAAAGACCACTGATAGATCCGCCTATGGATTTTTCAGGCGGTTTGGGTATAGCGATTCACGGCGCGGACGGTCTGGGCAATGTGGGCGACACACTGAAAGAGCCTGTAAAAGAAAAAAGCCGGCTTGTCGCGGCGGATTTAATGGCAAAGGCGATTAAAGAAGCGCCGGAAAAAGTGACGATAATCGCCACCGGCCCTCTGACAAATGTCGCGACTTTTTTGGTGAGTTACCCTGAATTGCAGGACAAAATTGAGCAGATAGCCATAATGGGCGGCGCGGCTTACAGCGGCAACATGCGTTTTTACGCCGAGGCGAATGTGGGGCACGACCCGGAGGCCGCGCAGATAGTGTTTATGAGCGGCGTTAAAAAGGCAGTTTTCGGCCTGGACGCCACCATGGGTGTTTTCATCACCGACGAAGAGCGAGAGGAAATGGCGAAAGCCGGCGGCGAAACCGGCACATTCTTAAAAAACTGTCTTGAGCCTTACGCGGCGACTTACAGACGGCTGGCAAATTACCCGGGCGCAGTTTTACACGATTCTCTGCCTGTCGCCTGGCTGATTGACGAGAGCGTTGCGGATATGCATGACGCATATATCGAGATTGACTTAAACGGCATACAGACCAGAGGTTGTACGGTAGCCGACTTTATCGGTATAACCGGCAAGCCTGTGAACGCAAAAATGGCGATGTCCGCCGACAGAAAGAAAGTAATCGACATGCACATAGAAGCGGTCAAAAAATTTGCGGACAGAAAAGTTCTCAAATAAACTACAATTAAAATGACACGGTGAGAGCCTGATATTAAAAGCTCAAATCCGTGTCTTTTTTTGTTTTGTATTTCTGTCGGTTTTTGCGGCGTTTATTATTGCCGTTTTCCTGTTTTTGTGCGGTTTTTGGCTTTGGCGCTTTCAAAGCCGTTTGCTGTGCGGTATTTTCCCTATTACTCGGGTTTTCCGTATGCCGTCGATAACAGTTCGGCGTTTGTTTTTTGCCGCAAGCCCCGAGCCTACCGTTCGCCTTTTGCCGCCGTCCGATTTTTTTCGGCTCTTTTCTTTTCCGTCTCGATTTTTGAGAAAATACAGCCGCAGTAATCCTGTCTGTACAGGCCGTATTCGGCGGACAGCTCTATGCTGCGCTTGTAGCCGTTTTTCTTTTTGAAATCACAGTACAAAAATTCCGCGCCGTATTTTTTGCCCTCCTTTTCGCCTATTAAATTTATCCATTCGGTGTTTTTGTGTGGCGACAGGCTCAGAGTGGTAGTGAAAAAGCGGTAGCCCTTTTCGGCCGCCGTCTGCGCCGTCTTTTCTATTCTCTGCCGATAGCATTTATAGCATCTTGCGCCCTTTTCCGGCTCGGTCTCCAAACCTTTTGCGATGTCAAAAAAATCCGACGGATTGTATTCGCCCTCGATTATACTGATAGGATATTTTGTCTTAAAACTTTCAACAAAATTATACAGTTCGGATAATCTTTTTTGATATTCCGCCCGGTCTGTGATGTTCGGATTGAAAAACAGTATGTCTATACGAAAAAAGTCGCCTATTCTCTCCAATACGGCGGATGAGCAGGGCGCACAGCAGGCATGCAAAAGTAAAGGCTCGCCCTCGGCTATGCTGTGCATTTGCCGATACATCATTGCGTCGTAATTCTGTTTTGTCCGATTAGCCTTCATCGTCTTCCTTTTTCTTTATCTTCATTCTGGAATCCATCTCTTCGTAGACCTTGTCGCTTTCCGAGGTGTCCACGCCCAGCTTTTTAGCCATAAACATCTTCATCGGCAAAAACATAATGATAAAGAATATCACCTGCAAAACATCGCTGTCTATCGGCAAAATGACATTGAATGTGAAAACCGTCATCGCCAGGGCAAATATTATGGCGACAATGCTGGCGGCAAGGGATTTGTTGCCTTTTAGTTTAATATGCATATAAGTCTCCTTTATTCCTCTCAATATTAGGATTATAGCACAACTGCGAAAAAAAACAAATAAAAAACAGTCGGCGCGAATAAAATCGAACCGACCGTGTCTGACAGCGCAATTTTGCGCCGTATCTTAATCAATACCCCGTTTTTTGAGCATTCTGTAATTGGCGTAGGAAACCGCCGCGCCCAAGAGCAGAGCGACGCCGAAAGTGATAAAGGCGTAGTCCGGGTTTATGTCAAACATAAGACCGGCAAATGTCGGGCCTGTCATCATACCCAAGCTTCTGGCGGCGTTGAGCAGACCGGAGACGGCTCCCTTTGAGGAGTTGTCGTCGTTTTTGAGCATAACCGCCTGTTGCAGCGGGAAATACATGGCGTAGAACGCATAGTAAGTCAGCGCAAAGAACAGAACTGACGACTGATTTGTCGACATAACCATGGCGAAAATGCCCAGAGCGGTGAGTGTGATTGTGGCGACAAGGGATTTTGAAATGTTTGTCTTTTTTACAATCCACATATTTATCGTCATATTAACCGCCAGAGTGATTACGCCTACGACGGCTTTGAACATGCCCGACGAGGACGGTGCAAAGTTGAATTTAGCCCTGAGATAGTAGTTGAAATTCTGGTCAAAGCCCGTTGAGGCAAACTGTGTGAGGAATGCGCCGATGAGGAATACCAAAATCGTGGCGTTGAGAATTTTTGAGGCGGAGATAATCTGGGCAAACGGGTTTACATCCCTTGCGGTAAGCTTTTCCGTGCTCTTTTCAAAATTCGGGTGCTCTTTAACCAGCAAGAGCATACCGGCAGCCACCGCAATGAGAGTGGCGAACTGCAGATAGAAAGAATAGTACAGCGAAATATCGCCCACAAGACCGCCCACAAGGAAACCGAACGCGCCGCCGATGGACATGAGTGAAGCGTACGCTACCAGAAGTCTGTTTCTGTCTTCGATAGGGGCGTCCATGCTTGTGAGGTACGCCATACTGTTTACCGAGACGGAGGCTATAGACATACCGCCTATAAATCTGCCCAGCACGACAAGGTGCCAGCTTTTAGCCATCGAGAAAATCAGAGCGGACACGCCGTAGCCCACAAAACCGAATGAGGCGGCTTTTGCGTAGCCGATTTTGTCGCCGATTTTACCCCAGAGAGCCGATGTGACAAATTGACCCAGAGCCATGGCGGCAAAGGCAAAGCCGAACATCGAGCTGGAACAGTTTATCATCTGCAAAAACGCAGGTGTTACCGGGTGTACGAAATTCGACGCCATAGTGTATATAAAGTACAGCACAAAAAATGCCGTAAGATGATGCTTTTTGAACAGTGAAAGCATAATTATGACCTCTCTCCCATAATATTTAACTCAGTTATTATAATTACAATCTGCCGATTTTTCAATATTAAAGTGAAATTTCAATAATTCATATAAATATGGCTTTTGCCGGCGGCCGTTTTTTGTCTTTTTTGTCATAATAAACTTTATGTGTCAATACACTCAAAATAAATAAATAAATAACGAAATTTTTTGATAAAAATAACGATTTTTTGACTAAACGGTATTTATCACTTGAAAATTTTTACAAATATATTATAGTTATATTAGGTCTGTGTCTCTGTTACCGACCTGACAGGCAAAACCGAAAGTATATATAAACAATCTTCGAGGAGTAAAAAATGAATATTCACGGCAACGGCATCAAATTGATTGCAGCTAACTCAAACCCGGCTCTGGCAAAGAAAATCGCCGACGAATTGGGCGTGCCTCTGGCAAAGTGTGAAGTAAAGAAATTTTCCGACGGCGAAATATCCGTGACCATAGGCGAATCCGTGCGCGGATGCGATGTTTTCGTAATTCAGAGCACATGTACGCCGGTCAACGACAACCTTATGGAACTTCTCATAGTTATAGACGCTCTCAAAAGGGCGTCGGCAGGCAGAATAACAGCGGTTATACCGTATTTCGGCTATGCCCGCCAGGACAGAAAGAGCAAGCGGAGAGATCCTATCTCGGCAAAGCTCGTTGCCAATGTAATTGAATCTGCCGGCGCGGACTCCGTTTTGGTAATGGACCTCCACGCACAGCAGGAACAGGGATTTTTTGACATCCCGGTAAATCACCTCGAGGGTATGGAAATTCTGGCAAAGCATTTCCAGGACGAAAATATTGAGGATGTAACCGTCGTCAGCCCGGATTTCGGCTCGGTCACAAGAGCGAGAAAATTCGCCGGCTATCTGGACGCCCCTATCGCAATCATCGACAAGCGCCGCCCGAAGCCTAATGTTTCGGAAATTATGCACATCATCGGTGAAATAGAGGGCAGAAACATTCTCATCATCGACGACATCATCGACACGGCGGGCACTCTGTGCAACGCCGCCAACGCCCTGATGGAAAGGGGCGCAAAGAGCGTGCGCGCCTGTGCCACCCACGGTATTCTCTCCGGCCCGGCTGTCGAAAGACTGAGAGATTCCGCGCTGCAGGAGCTGGTTCTCCTGGACACAATCCCTCTGCCGGAGGAAAAGAAAATCGACATCATCACAACGGAAACCGTAGCCCCTGTTTTCGCAAAGGCGATAAGAAACATCTACGAATACAAGAGCGTTTCCGAAATTTTTACAAAATAAGGACAATCAATGCTGTTTAGAAAAGACACCGGCGCTGATTTCCTCGTTGTAGGTTTGGGCAACCCCGAATCCCGTTATGACAACACCAGGCACAATGTGGGCTTTGCCGCCGCGGATTACATCCGGTCAAAGACAGGCACAAAGCTTGACAAAGCCAAGTTCCGCGCGCTGTACGGCGTGTGGAAATACAACGGCAACCGCGTGTTTTTAATGAAGCCGCAGACATATATGAATCTGTCCGGCGACGCCGTTTGGCTGTGCGCCCAATATTACAAAATACCGCCGGAGAACATCATCGTCATCAGCGACGACGTGTCTTTGCCGGTCGGCAAAATGCGAATAAGGCGCAAGGGCAGCCGGGGCGGTCACAACGGGCTGAAAAGCATTATCGGCCACATCGGCGACAATTTCCCCCGCATTAAGATAGGCGTGGGCGAAAAGCCGAGCCCGGATTACGATTTGGCAGACTGGGTTTTGGGCAAATTCACCGACCGGGAGACCAAAGTTCTCAAAGAGGAATACGAGAGCGTATTTTCCGCTGTCAAGCTCATTATTGACGGACAGACGGACAAAGCAATGAATTTATATAACTGAAAACAGCCGTGGGATACCCCTGTGTGAGTATCTCACGGCATGACTTGTTAAGTAAGGTGGGTTAAAATGATACTGACCGAAATTAAAAGAACAGCCGAATTTATAAGGCTGGCAGAAAGCGTGGAAAATAGTAAAAAACCTATTGCGCTTTTCGGCCTGTCCGGGACGGCAAGGGCAGCGTATATAGCCGCGCTGAGCCGGGAGAGCGGCAAAACCGTTTTGGTGCTGACAAAGGACGAGCGCAGTGCAAACAGGCTGCTGGACGACATCGGCTTTTTTGAGAGCGATGCACAGATTTTTTCGCCGAGAGATTTAATGCTCAGGTCGGTGGAGGGCTTTTCAAGAGAGTACGAATACCGCCGCATACGCACGCTGGGCAATCTTGTCGGGAAAAACACTAAAATAGTAATAGCCCCAATCGAAGCGGCCATGATGTACACAATGCCGAGGGAAAAGTTTTTGCAAAACACTCTGACGGTTAAGGACACCGACAGCCTGGACAGAGACCGGTTTATACAAAAGCTTGTAAACGCCGGCTACACCCGCAGAGACACGGTCGAGGGCGCGGGTCAGTTTGCCGTCAGGGGCGACATCATAGATTTGTACACCCCGGATATGCCTTTGCCTGTGCGCATTGAGCTGTGGGGCGACGAGATAGACAGAATAAACACCTTTGAGCTCGATACCCAGCGCCGCATAGACAAAATAAATAAAGTGCACATCTCCCCGGTCAAAGAGGTGCTTTTCACCTCCTGTGACGAGGCGCTGTCGGCAATACACGATTTCAGACAGACGCTGGCGCCGAGGGCGAGGACGGCGTTTGACAACGCGACGGAAAAAGAGATAATGACATTGGAAAGCGGCGTTATGCCGCAGAGCATGGATAAATACATATCCATGTGCTACAAAGAAAAAGCGACGGTCTTTGACTATTTGGACGACGCGTTGATTTTCGTCGACGAGCTTTCTGCCGTCAGAGAACGGGCGGACGATTTTCACGCCCGGCATTTGAGAGAAGTGCAAAACCTGTTTGAAGAGGGCGTTCTCTCAAAGGGCATGGAGGAATTTTACGCCCCGGCAAGCTATATAATGAAAAAATTCCTGCGGATGCCGACGGTGGTGTCTGAGGATTTTATGCGCAGCTTTGACGGTCTGCCGCTGTCGGATATGGTAAGCGTCGTGTGCAATTCGTCCTCCGCCTGGAACGGCGAATACAAGGTACTCGAAGAAGACTTAAACGAGATGACGGCTCTGGGGTACAGGATTTGTATTCTCGCCGGCACGGAAAAGGCGGCGCAGACTCTGGCAAACGATTTGTCGGATATGAATTTCAAGGCCTCTTTTGTAAAAAAAGACGGCGCTGTTGGCACCGGCAGCATAGTTGTGCGGGCGGGCAGAACCCACGGCGGTTTTGTTTTGCCGCAAAGCAAAATAGCCCTGATAACAGGCCAAAAACAAAATGTCGGCGCCGTGAAAAAGCCCCGGAAAAGAAGCAGAGACGCCATCACTTCGATAGAGCAACTATCAAAGGGCGACTATGTGGTACATCAGAATTACGGCATAGGCATTTACATGGGCATAGAGTCGGTGACGATGTCCGGCGTGACAAAGGACTATCTGTACATAAAATACGACGGCACCGACAGCATTTATGTTCCGGTTACCCAGCTGGATTTGATATCCGGATATTCCTATTCCGGCGATACGGAAAAGGTTTCCCTGTCAAAACTTGGCACGGAGACCTGGAAAAAGCAAAAGGCAAGGGCGAAAAAAGCCACCGAAGAGATGGCGAAAGAGCTGATAGAACTGTACGCAAAAAGAGAAAAGGCAAAGGGCTTTGCCTTTGAGCCGGACACCGAGTGGCAGAGAGATTTTGAAGCCCGATTTATGTACGAAGAGACAGAAGACCAGCTCAGAGCCATAAACGAAATAAAAAGAGACATGGAATCCCCTCACCCGATGGAGAGGCTTTTGTGCGGCGATGTGGGCGTAGGCAAAACCGAGGTCGCCCTGCGCGCGGCTTTCAAAGCGGTCATGAGCGGCAAACAGGTGGCGATTCTGGTACCGACCACCGTTTTGGCGTGGCAGCACTACGAGACGCTGCTGCAGAGAATGAGTAATTTCCCTGTCAATATACAGATGCTGTCCCGCTTCCGCTCGGCAAAGCAGCGACGGGCGACGGTGAGAGATATAAACGACGGCGTTGCCGACATTGTCGTGGGTACACATTCTCTCATACAAAAAAATGTCAAATTCAAAAACCTGGGGCTTTTGATTATAGACGAGGAGCAGAGATTCGGCGTCGCCCACAAGGAAAAACTGGTCGAGAGCTTTAACGGAATAGATGTGCTGACACTTTCCGCCACGCCGATACCGAGGACTCTCTCAATGGCTCTCAACGGCATAAGGGATATGTCCTCGATGGAGCAGCCGCCTGTGGACAGAATACCTATCGAGACATACGTTTCGGAATTCAACACAGGCATCATCGCCTCGGCTCTCAACAAAGAGCTGAACAGGGGCGGCCAGTGCTACTATCTGCACAACCGTGTTGAGACGATAGATTTGTGCG
Source organism: Oscillospiraceae bacterium (assembly GCA_029007985.1). GTDB lineage: Bacteria > Bacillota > Clostridia > Oscillospirales > Ruminococcaceae > RGIG3102. The sequence goes on from JAQXIW010000024.1 coordinate 24,127, forward strand.
CGCGGAAAGTACAGAAAATGTGCCCGGACGCGAGAATAGGCGTCGCCCACGGCCAGATGAGCGAGGAGGCTCTGTCTTCGGTGTGGCGGGCGCTGAAAAACGGCGACATAGATATTCTTGTCTGCACCACCATAATAGAAACCGGGGTAGACGTGCCGAACTGCAACACCCTCGTCATAGAGGACGCGGACAGAATGGGCTTGGCACAGCTGTATCAGATAAGGGGCAGAGTGGGGCGTTCCACACGAAAAGCCTACGCCTATTTCACATTCCGCAAAGACAAGGTGCTGAACGAAGTGGCGATAAAGAGGCTGAACGCCATAAAGGAATTCACCTCCTTCGGCTCGGGTTACAGAATAGCCATGAGGGATTTGCAAATCAGGGGCGCCGGCTCTGTTTTGGGCAAAACCCAGTCCGGTTTTATGACAAGTATCGGTTATGAGCTGTACATAAAATTGCTCAATCAGGCGATAGCCGTGATGAAGGGCGAGCCGCTGAAACGGGAAAAGAGCGACTGCGTGATAGATGTGACGGTGGACGCCTTTATACCGGAAAGCTACATAAGCTCGACGGAAAACAGAATCGAGGCGTACAAGCGAATAGCCGCTTTGGAGACCGACGATGATATAAGCGACATATTAGACGAGCTGCAGGACAGATACGGCGATGTGCCGCAGTCGGTTTTGGGGCTTATCGACATTTCGGTTCTGCGCGTTGCTGCGGCGGCAATCGGCGTGACGGAGATATCCCAGCGCAAAAATCTGATGATGTTTTATTCCGACAACTACACACGGGTAAATATGGCGGGATTTCTCAAAAGCGCGGCGGCGGCAAAATACAAAATCGGCGCCGTCAATTCGCCGAGAGCCTATATATCCGTACAGGTGGCGGACGGCTCAAAGCCTATTGACATAATGAAAACCACACTGAAAATGCTGAAAGATAACTTGAAAGAGCAGCCGCAGACCGCTAAAGACGGCGGAAAAACAGACAATTGATATACAAAGGAAAACCGACCTTTTTACAGGTCGGTTTTGTTTTCGGCCGATTAGGCCGCCTTTTTATTTGCCGTGTCGCCGAAGCTGCGGCAATATTAAGGAGGAGCTACATTGTATAATTTAATCTGTTTTGCCCGATAAATTATCTCACCGGTCGGATTCGTCTGTTCTTTTTCTCAAAAACACGGCGACGCCTTTGAAAAAACAAAACCGGCTCGGTGAGCCGGTGTTTTGAATATTCCGTTAAATGATTTCCGCATTATTTCGGCTTATTTCATAAAGCCGGCGATAATCCGATCCTCCGCCTCTTTTTCCGTCAGGCCGAGAGTCATCAGTTTTGTCAGCTGTTCGCCCCGGATTTTGCCGATGGCGGCCTCGTGAATAAGGGACGCCTCGGTGTTGTTGGCGTGTATCTCCGGTATGGCGTCTACCCTGGCGTTGTCCATAATGATGGCGTCGCACTCGGTGTGGCCGTTGCAGGCGGCGTTGCCGTAAATGTTTGAGTAGTAGACCTGTTTTGAATCGTCGCGGGCTACGCTTCTGGAAACGACATGGGTGTGCGAGCCCTCGCCGTCCAGCTTTACATCAAAATATGTCTCGGCAAACTGTTTGCCGTGGGTGAAAATCTTTTCGCCTATTATGAGCGTGGCATTTTTGCCGACTACCGCCTCCGTTCTTCTCTTTGTGGAGTCCACGCCTTTAATCTGGATTGTCTCCATTTCCAGATATGCGCCTTCCTCGAGATAGCAGACCGTTACGGGATTCAGCACATTGTCGCCTGTGCCCTCGCCCTCTCCGTAGTGTTTTTCCACATATTTTACTTTGGAATTTTTACCGCAGTAGAATGTGTGTATGCCGTCGTGCTCGGTTTTTTGCTCGCCGCAGTTGTAAATGCCGCAGCCGGCGATGATGACGACATCGGCGCCCTCGCCGATGTGGAAATCGTTGTACACCATATCGTGCAGGCCGGATTCAGACAGAATTACCGGGATGTGCACGGATTCGTTTTTCGTGCCCGGCTTTATGTAGATGTCTATGCCGTCCTTGTCGTCTTTTGTAACAATATCTATGTTTGCAGTTGTGTTTCTGTCCAGCTTTTGACCGTTTTGGCGTATGTTGTAGGCGCCGGTAGGCACTTTTTCCAAATCGGATATAGTCGACAGCATATTCATCTGCAAAGCGTCAAACTGAATTGCCATATTTTACTCCTTTATCTGTGGGCATGTCGTTGATTCGGTGAGAATCATTGGCATAATCTCTTCTTTTGTGCCGATGCTCTTAATCAGGCCGCCCTCAAGCAGAATGATTTTGTCGGCGATGTTGAGGATTCTCTCCTGGTGGGAAATGATGATGATGTTGCCGCCGATGTTTTCGTGCATCTGCTCAAAAACTCGGATAAGGCTTTTGAATGACCACAGGTCGATACCTGCCTCCGGCTCGTCAAACAGCGACAGCTTTGTGCCGCGGGCGAGAATCATGGCTATTTCGATTCTCTTTAATTCGCCGCCGGACAGCGACGCGTCGACCTCGCGGTTGACATAATCTCTGGCGCAAAGACCGACTTCCGACAGGTAGTCGCAAGCCTTTGAAAATGTCAGTCTTTTTCCCCGAGCCATATTCAAAAGGTCTCTGACGGTTATTCCTTTGAAACGCACCGGAGCCTGAAAAGCAAAGCTTATGCCCCGTTTTGCCCTCTCGGTGATGTTCATATCCGTGATGTCAACGCCGTCGAGCAAAATTTTGCCCTCAGTCGGCGTGATGATGCCGGATATTATTTTTGCAAGGGTAGATTTGCCCGAGCCGTTAGGGCCGGTGATGACTACAAACCTGTCGTCAATCTGCAAATCAATGCCTTTTATGATTTCCTTTACGGAGCCGTCCGGGTCCGTGACGGAATATTTTATATTTTGTAATTCGAGCATACTTTTATCTCCAAACTATCGTATGATTAGTTATTTCCATATCATATATTACACTAAAAAGGTAGGTTTTTCAACCTACCCATTTGATTTTTTTATAAAATTTATGTGAATTATTTGGTGTTGTTTTCCAAAAGCGCTCTCTGTTCCAGCCACAGCCGCTCGGACAGGTCAACATAGTAGGTATGAGGATATTCCAGGCGCTTTACCTCGTCCCACAGGGTGTCAATCTGCCGCATTGCGTAATCGCGGATATCGGAGAGTTTCGGGCAGTCGTAAACACATTCGCCCTTGTCAAAAATGCGCACCAGCATAGGCTTTATCGTCACATTTTCCAGAGTCTGTTTTTTCCACGGCTCCAGCGGTGAAAAGATGGTGATTGTATCTAAATCCGATACCGACGGCTCGTCCACCTTTGCGATGTAGTCCGCCAGGGCTTTGCCGGTCTCTTTTGAATATATGCGGTACCATTTCTTTCTGCCCGGAATGGTGATTTTTTCAAAGCTCTCGGAAATTTTGATTTTAGGTATGTACTCGCCGTCCTTTTTGATGGCTGCCAGCTTGTAAACGCCGCCCAGAACAGGGGATGTCCGGGAGGTGATGAGCTTTTCGCCGATGCCGAAGGAGTCTATTTTGGCGTCGTTGATCAGCAAATCTCGGATGATGTATTCGTCCAGAGAGTTGGAGGCAACAATTTTGCAATCCGGATAGCCCGCCTCATCCAAAACCACTCTCGCCTTTTTAGACAAATAGGCGATGTCGCCGGAGTCTATTCTGACGCCGACAGGGCGTTTGCCCATAGGTTTCAGCACTTCGTCAAAGACCTTTATCGCGTTCGGCAGGCCGCTTTTGAGCACATTGTAAGTGTCTATCAAAAGCACGGTTGCGTCCGGATAGGTTTGGGCGTAGGTCTTGAACGCGTCGTATTCGCTGTCAAATGACTGTACCCAGCTGTGAGCCATTGTACCCGAAGCCGGTATGCCCATGTCTCTCTCCATCATCGTGTTGGAGGTGGACACGCAGCCGCCGATGTACGCGGCCCTCGAGCCGTAGTTTGCGGCGTCTACACCCTGGGCTCTGCGCGCGCCGAATTCCTGTATCGGTCTGCCCATGGCGGAGCGCACAATTCTGTTTGCCTTTGTGGCGATGAGCGTCTGATGATTGAGAATTACCAGCAGAGCCGTCTCAATAAGCTGTGCCTGAACTATCGGGCCCTCAATCTCCACAAGAGGCTCTTTAGGGAAAATCGGTGTGCCCTCCGGCACAGCCCAAACATCACAGGCAAATTTGAAATTTCTCATATAGTCGAGAAATTCCTCGTCAAAGAGGTTTTTGCTTCTGAGATACTCGATGTCGTTGTCGTCAAAGCTCAGATTTTTAAGATAGTCCACAGCCTGTTCCAGACCGGCAAAGAGAGCAAAACCGCCGTTGTCCGGCACTTTGCGGAAGAACACATCAAACACTGCTGTCGTGTCCTTCATTCCGTTTTTCAAAAAGCCGTTTGCCATTGTCAGCTCGTAAAAGTCTGTCAGAATTGACAGATTTCTCGGGTCGGATACTTCAAACTTGCTGTTCTTCATATTTGTAGTCCTTTATTTCTCCTTCATATACTGTCTTCCAGCCCAATTTCAAAAAGTCCTCGGGCTGAACGAAAATCAATTCCTTGTCAAAGCTGACAATATCTTTCAGCATTGTCGCCACGAAAACCGAACAGACATATTTGTTGCCGTTTTCGTATTCTCTGTTCACCGTCATATAGAGAGCCTGGTCGATGCCATATTTATATTTTTTCGGCTCGGCTATGAAAGGCGTCAATCTCTGTACAATGAGGCTGAACTGCTCGTCGGTGACCTCGCCCTCCAGCACCTTTATCGGAATGTCCGGGTGCAGAGCGTAAAAGCCTTTGTTCCTGTGCTCGATTACAAAGCCTGCCGGCAGGGCGTATTTTGGGTATCGTCTGCCGAAGGAGAAAAAATTGTCCAGCGATGAATCCAAAGACAGCGACGAATGGTTATAGTATTTTTTTGTTACAAGTCGTATCGCCTTTGCCATTGCCGTCTGAGAGCGGCTGAGCACAATGTATATTTTTTTCAAAATTATCTCCTTCTTCTTATCTTTTGCTTTTTGTCGTTTCTCTTGTTGACAATCACCAGCATAACAAGATACAGAGCTATCAGCACGGCGGAAACGCATAAAACCGTGCGGAAATACAGCGACGAATACGCCTCTTGGAATTTGCCCACAACCAGCATGAGCAGGCTGCGGTCCACATTTTCGTGTACTTTCAAATCCGATGTGCCGACAAGGCTGTTGCCCAGATAGTATTCCACCGTGCCCACGGTGTCGCCCTCGGAAAGCGGCGCGTCTACATATTTCGGCAGATTGTATTTTTTCAAAAATGTGCTCTCGTCGGCGCTGTTAGGCAAGATAGCCTTTACCGGCGTGTCCGCGTAAAGCAGTACCTTGTCGGTCTCCTTTGAATACCTGACGGCGACCTCCGTCACCGGCAATTCCGATGTGTTTGCCTGTCTCAGTGAATAGTTTTCAAAAAAGTAGTCCATAATTTGCGCCGTCGATACAAATGCAGCGTATTTGTCGCCGGTGTTGTCTGCCCCGATTACGACGCATATATACTTTTCCTCGTTGTTTTCACAGAGCGACACGAAGTTATGGCCTATTTCCGGCAGAGAGCCTGTCTTCATTCCGCGCACATAATCGCGGTAATAAGGCGAGGAGGCGTTCTGCATTTTGACGGTGGACAGAATATAGTACGGCGTGGCGTGTTTTTTATTCGCCGGCAATTCATATCTTGTCTTTGTCACGATGTCCATAAAGCCCTCCGTCTCGTAACAGGCTTTTGCAATAAGGTACATATCGTAGGCGGAGGTATAGTGGTTGTCGGTGAAAAGACCGTGCACATTTGTGAAATTCGTATTTGTACAGCCCAGCTTTTTCGCCTCGCTGTTCATTATCATAAGGAAGTTGTCGATGTTGCCGTTGCCTATGTAGTAAGCGAGTATGCTAGCCGCCTCGTTTGCCGACGGCAGCAGCAAAGCGTACAGCAGCCGGCGGGCGGACAACACCTCACCCTGTCTTATATCGGCGGTGGAGGAGTTGAGGCCGTACAGCTCGTCGTAAATCACATTCGGCGCGGTTATCATCGTACCGTCCAAATCGTCAATATATTTCATCGCGACATACGCCGTCATCAGCTTTGTCAGAGAAGCCGGGATGAGCTTATCCTGTGAATTTTTTTCAAAAATGACCTCACCCGTGTCAAGACTGACCACGATATACGCTCTGGCATTTACATCGAAATCCAATTCGTATCTGGCGCCGTTATCGGCGGACACGGAAAAAGCGGAAATCTGAAATAATATAATAAAGCACATTGCCGCGCTCAAAAAGCGTTTAAGTAATTTCATATAGACATTGCCCTTGGTTTTAAGTATAATAAGTGTTGTATTATATTATATCATAATGCAGATATAATTCTATCAAAAAAATGTGATAATATTTTAACAGTTTATAAATTTAGGACGGTAAAAATGGTATACATCACCGCTGACACCCACGGCGAACTGAGCCGACTGACAGACAGAGAATTGAAAAAAATAAAAATCGGCGACACCCTGATAATTTTGGGGGATTTCGGCTATCTGTGGGGCGATGAAAAGACGGTTGAAAAAAACCTGAAAAAAATATCAAAACTTCCCTTTAAGACGGTGTTTATCGACGGATACAACGACGATATGAATGTCATTCGCCGCTATCCGCCCGCTGTTTTTCACGGCGCAAAGGCGAGAGAGATAGTAAAAAACAAGCTGTTTTATGTCGAGAGAGGCGAAACAGCCGTCATCGACGACTGCAAAATACTGTTTTTCGGCGGACGGGACGACCCGGACGACGACTGTTTCAGCGATTTTGTGCCGACCGAGGCAGATTTTGAAAACCGGCTGGAAAATCTGGCAAAGTGCGGAAACAAAACAGACTACATACTGACCCATTCGCCGAGCGGCGCCACAGAGAGATTTATAAATCAAACCGGCGTCCGCGGCGGCAACACAAGGGATTTTTTAGACAGGCTGCGGACAGTATGCGAATACAAAAAATGGTATTTCGGCTGCATTCACAAGGACAAATACATTTCGTCAAAGTGTCAAGCCGTATTTGAAAACATAATAAAATTAGGGGAATAACAATTTACGGCACAGCCCCGGGCGGTCACGACAGCGGCCGCTTTTTTTTCGCATAAAACCGAATGCTGACGGCGCATATTGCCGACCCGTAAACCGCCCATTATGCCATACTTTTCAAAAAAGCGGAAAAATCTATTTTTTGAACCAGTCGATTTTGTTTTTGCTGTTTTTGAAAAAGTCTTCCTCGCCCTCAAAATCGAATTTTGCCAGTCTGGATTTAATTATACCGAATACGATTGCGGCGACGGTCAAAAGAAACACCGCCACAATAATCTTGTATTTTGTGGGCATCAGAGTAAATATATTTACGGTTTGCAATTTTTACCTCTGTTTATACAATTTGTATTTTTATGTCAGTATATTTTATATTATAGCATTTTTGCCGCCTTTTGTGTGAATATTTTAAGAAAGATTACTATTGGGGCTAAAAGCCTTAATCTTTTCAAAAAAGGCAAAACAAAACGGCAGACCGCGGTCTGCCGTTTATAGTCGGTTTGCTTATCTGTGAATTTAAGTAAAAATTACTTGAGTTCAACTTCAGCGCCGGCTGCTTCGAGCTTAGCCTTGATGTCTTCAGCATCTGACTTAGAAGCCTGTTCCTTGATTGTCTTAGGAGCGTTGTCAACGAGCTCTTTAGCTTCCTTGAGGCCGAGACCTGTGATTTCCTTAACAACCTTGATAACGCCCATCTTTGATGCGCCTGCAGATTTGAGAACAACATCAAATTCTGTCTTTTCTTCTTCAGCTGCTGCTGCAGGGCCTGCTACTACTGCTACAGGAGCTGCTGCTGTAACGCCGAATTCTTCTTCGATAGCCTTTACGAGTTCTGCAAGTTCAAGAACTGAAAGAGTCTTTACTTCTTCAACAATGTTTGTGATTTTTTCGCTTGCCATAATAAATATCTCCTTATTATTTTTCGATTAAGATATAGCCGCCAAATTAAGCTGCTTCGCCCTCTTTTTGAGCTCTGACTGCATCGATAGCACGAGCAAGACCTGAAAGGTTGCCCTGGAGTGCAGAAAGAAGCATAGAGAGAAGGCCTTCTCTGCCAGGCAGATTTGCCATTGCTTTGACTTCGTTTGCATCAAGTGCCTTGCCTTCCATGTAGCCGGCCTTGATTTCGTACTTGCCCTTTGATGCCTCGGCGAATTTGTTGAGGATTCTTGCAGCTGCAAGCGGGTCCTCGTTGCCTGAGATAGCAATAGCGGTTGTACCTTCAAGAGATTCCGACATACCTTCGAGGTTAGTGTCCTTAATGGCAATTTTAAGCAATGTGTTCTTTACGACTTCGTAGTAAACGCCGGCTTCTCTGAGTTCTTTACGGAGCTTTGTGTCTTCTGCAACGGAAATACCGCCGTAGTTGAAAACAACACCACCGTCGGAAGCTTCGAGCTTAGCCTTGAGTTCTGCTACATAGCTCTGTTTCTGAGCCAAGATTTTTTCGCTTGCCATGTTGTTTGCCTCTCCTTATATTAGTGGATAATCCTCATTTGTGTGAGGTCGGGCGCCGCTGTAATATAAAAGGCTTGCTCCCTGTGCGCAGAGAACAAGCCATAGTTAACCTATATATCTCGTGTTCTCGGCAGGACAGGTAACCCTTTTACGCACAACGCGCCCTGCTGTCTTAAAACAGCCTATTTATTATATATCGCAATATATAATTTGTCAACAATTATTTAGTAATTATGCGCCGAACTTAGCTGAGTTCATCTTTACGCCCGGGCCCATTGTTGTGGCAATGGATACGGATTTGATGTACTGACCCTTTGCGGCAGCCGGTTTTGCCTTTACGATGGCGTCCATAACCGTTGTGATGTTTTCCGAAAGCTTTTCTGTACCGAATGAAGCCTTGCCTACCGGAACATGAATGATGTTGGCTTTGTCAAGACGGTATTCGATTTTACCTGCTTTAGCTTCCTTAACAGCCTGTGCAACGTTAGGTGTAACTGTACCTGCCTTTGGGTTCGGCATAAGGCCGCGAGGGCCGAGAACTCTACCGAGTCTACCTACAAGACCCATCATGTTAGGTGTTGTGATGAGAACATCGAAATCCATGAAGCCTTCGTTCTGGATTTTTGCTACCATGTCCTCTGCGCCTACGAGCTCTGCGCCTGCTTCGAGAGCGGCTTTTTCGTCTTCGCCCTTTGCGATAACGAGAACTCTGACATTTTTACCTGTGCCGTTTGGAAGAACTACAGCGCCGCGAACCTGCTGGTCAGCGTGACGAGAGTCAACACCAAGACGGACGTGAAGCTCAACTGTTTCGTCGAACTTTGCTTTTGCTGTTGAAATGCAAAGGTCGCATGCCTCGGCGAGGTCATAGAGCTTTGTCTTATCAACGAGCTTTTTGCTGTCAATATATTTCTTACCGTGTTTCATTATTATCCTCCTGTGGTTAAACGGAAATTTCCTCCCACTTGTTTAGCAGCAATGCTGCACTCTGTTTTATTATTCTTCTACTGTAACGCCCATTGAACGAGCTGTACCTGCGATCATGCTCATGGCAGATTCAATGCTGCTTGCATTGAGGTCAGGCATTTTGATTTCTGCAATCTTTCTTACCTGTTCCTTTGTGAGCTGACCTACTTTTGTCTTGTTAGGTACGCCTGAAGCTGATTCGAGGCCGAGTTCTTTCTTGATGAGAACCGGTGCCGGCGGAGTTTTTGTAATAAATGAGAATGAACGGTCTGCATAAACTGTAATAACTACAGGAATGATATAACCGATATCTTTCTGTGTTCTTTCATTGAATTCTTTTGTGAAAGACATAATGTTTACACCGTGCTGGCCGAGAGCCGGACCTACAGGTGGTGCTGGAGTTGCCTTACCAGCCGGGATCTGGAGTTTAATATATCCAGTAACTTTCTGAGCCATTATAAATACCTCCGTAAATGTGGTAGATTATCGAACAGGAACTTTTCCTGCTCTCCCACGGGTGCTGTTTAACACCCAATAAACACTGAGTTTTCTCAGTTAAACTTTTTTGACATCAGTGATGTCGAGTTCCAAAGGTGTTTCGCCGCCGAACATATTGACAGACAGCGTGACCTTTTTGTTTTCGGTATCAATACCTGTTACAATGCCCGGGAAGCCCTCAAATGAGCCCCGTGTGACCTCGACTGCGTCACCGATTGCAAAGTCGATAGTGATTACCTTTGTTTCCACGCCCATTCTCTCAACCTCTTTGTCTGACAAAGGGTTAGGTTTCTGTGCGTTTGCGCCGACAAAGCCCGTTACACCGCGAGTATTGCGCACGATGTACCATGTCTCGTCCGTCAGCACCATTTTGACAAATACATAGGCCGGGAAAATCATTTCTTCCTTTTCTATGACTTTGCCGTCTTTGATCTCTTCTACGGTCTGATAAGGGATTTTTACGTCTACGATGAGGTCTTTCATATCCTCACGGTTAGCCATGATAGCCTCAAGCGACTGCATGACTTTCTTTTCGTAGCCGGAATATGTGTGTACTACATACCATTTTGCTTCGTTCATAATACACCTCTGTCCGCATTAAACATTTCTGTAGATGAGTTTCAACACCAGACCAAAAACAGTGTCCAAGCCAGCGATGAACGCAGCCGCAATGAGCGCGACGACAATTACAACGATAGTGTTGTTTACAATCTGGCTTTTTGTCGGCCAAACGATCTTTTTCATCTCTGATTTGATGTCTCTGAAACGTTTACCGATGCCACTGAAGAAGTTTCCGACTGATGCAAAAAATCCAGACTTTTCTTTCTTTTCTGCCATTTGGGTTACTCCTTACTTAGTCTCTCTGTGAAGAGTGTGTTTTTTGCAAAAACGACAGTACTTTTTGAGCTCTACTCTGTCAGGAGTATTCTTTTTGTTTTTCATAGTGTCGTAGTTGCGCTGTTTGCATTCTGTACATGCAAGTGTTATTCTAACTCTCATATCGGCACCTCCATTAAAGTTAGCCTCCCTCTTTCGCCTGCAAAAATTTTTTGCACAAAAAATAAAACCCGCTAAAGAGGTAAACATAATATACCATAACCCCGCCCGTATGTCAACAAAAATCCCTGATTTTTCTTTGAAAATCAATAGATTACCATAAAAGCGGTTTTATGCCTTACTCTCGCTGTCGAATAAACGATAACCGATATATTATAACCGAAAATTTACCGTTTGTCAAAATTTCAAAAACCCGGTTGCCGTCGGCGGCCGGCGGTATTTTTCGCTGTTGCGAATTTACGCATTTAGAAAACACACCGTATGCGCAAACCTTGTCGGAAAGAGAAGCACAAACACGTTGTACATAGAAACAATATATTATATTACTTATTTATTCACACAATTTAATAGATTTGTTAATATATTCTTATTCACATTTATCGGTATTTATGTTATTATTATAGAATGAAATTTTATGTACAGACATTTCTTCATTCATTATGGGGGTTACATTATGGCAAAAATTAAAGTTTGCGTCATATTCGGCGGCATGTCCAGCGAATATGAAGTCAGCCTTATGAGCGCAAAGAGCGTTATTGATAATATACCGTCCGACAAATACGACATCGTAAAAGTCGGCATCACAAAAAAAGGCAGATGGCTGTTTTTCCCGGGCGGCACCGACGATATAATGCGGGACAAGTGGTATGACGACCCGGATTGCGTACCGTGTCTCATCAGCCCGGACAGAACGACCAGAGGTCTGATAAAACTGGATGGCAACAGGGTATCCATCGAGAAAATCGACGTGGTTTTGCCTGTTCTGCACGGCAAATTCGGCGAGGACGGCACATTGCAGGGTCTTTTGGAGATGAGCGGCATACCTTATTGCGGCTGCGGCGTCTTGGCGTCCGCCGTATGTATGGACAAAATTTACGCCGACATCATTTTTGAAAAGCGGGGTATCCCTCACGCCAAATGGGATTTTATGAAGGATTACGAAATAGACGATTTTGACTCCATCGCCGAAAGAGTCGAAAAGAATTTGGGCTACCCGATATTCGTAAAGCCGTCAAACGCCGGCTCGTCGGTGGGCGTCACGAAGGCTCACGACAGAGCCGAATTAAAGAGCGCTGTTCAGCTGGCTCTGACTCACGATTCGGAGGTCGTATTCGAAGAGTTCATTTCCGGCCACGAGGTCGAATGCGCCGTCTACGGCAACTGTCCTGATTTAATCGCCAGCGAAGTGGGCGAAGTGGGGGCTTCCGCCGAATTTTACGACTACAACGACAAGTATTTTTCCGGCACATCCGTCACCTACATTCCTGCCCTGCTGGACAAGGAGACCCGCGACGAAGTGCGACGGCTGGCAAAAAAAGCCTATACGACTTGCAACTGCAAGGGCCTGTCGAGATGCGATTTCTTTGTGACAGACGACGGCAGAATACTGATAAACGAAATTAACACACTGCCGGGATTTACAAATATTTCAATGTACCCTAAGCTTATGATGCACACGGGAATGACCTATTCCGAGTTGATTGACGGAGTCATCGGGCTGGCTTTGGAGGGCAGCAGATGAACAGCAAACCGATAGGAATTTTCGATTCCGGCGTAGGCGGTCTGACCAGCGCAAAGCAGTTTCTCGCCATTATGCCTAACGAAAATGTGATTTTTCTCGGCGACACCCGGCGCAACCCTTACGGCACAAAGGCAAAGGACACGCTGATGCAGTATGCCATTGACGACGTGGATTTTTTACAAAGGCGCGATGTCAAGCTGATTATAGTCGCCTGCGGCACCATTTCTTCAAATGTGCCTGCCGCCCGGCTGAAAAACCTGAAAGTGCCGTATGTGGACGTTATAACCCCGACGGTAAACAAGGTGGTAAAGACCACAAAGACAAAGAAAGTAGGTATAATAGGCACGCCGGCGACAATCAAATCCGGTAGCTTTGCCAACAGACTCAAACGGCTGGACAAAGAGATAGAGACGATGAGCGTGGGATGTCCGATGATGGTAACCCTGGCGGAAAACGGCGACATCGACGAAAACAACTTTGTGGCAAACAGCGTGATAAAGGAGTATCTGGCGCCTATTAAAGCATTCGGTGCGGACACTCTCATTCTGGGCTGTACGCATTTCCCTCTTATGTCAAAAATCATTCAGAAGGTGATGGGCGACGAGGTAACCTTGATTGACTCCGGCTATGAGGCGGCAATCGAAGCCAAAAAGATTTTGGAGCAAAAGGATATGTGCCGCGAGGGCGAGAGAGACCTTTTGGAATTCAATGTCACCGGCAACACGGAAAAATTCGACGAGGTCGCAAACATTTTCCTCGAGGGAAAATACGATGTTCATTCAAAAAAGGCGGATATTTACGACTGATGACGGAAAACGCGTTGATAACATTAGAGAGCACAATCCTCGCCGACAACGACATTGACACCGTGTCCCTGACGACGGTGGGCTCTTACTACTACAAAAACAAAAAGCACTACATAATATACAAAGAGAGCGAGACGACGGGCTTTGCGGGCTGTACCACCACCATAAAGGTGTGGGACGGCGGCATCTCTATGACAAGGAGAGGCGGCGACATACCGGATACAAACCTTATCATAGAGCCCGGCTCGATAAATCTGTGCAGCTATCAGACGGTGGCAGGCTCGCTGATGCTGGACATAAACGGCATAGAGCTGGACAACAAACTGACCGACAGAGGCGGCAGTCTTTCGTTCGGCTATTCCATAAGCGCAAGCGGTATGCTTATCAGCGAAAACAAGGTAAACATAACAGTTAAGGAGATAAATTAAGTGGATTTAGTTAAATTCGACGGCATGAATCTGGCAAAAGCACAGATCAGCGAAATGGTAAAAAAGGCATTTGACGCCGCTATTGCATCCGGCGAGCTTTCACAGACGGAGGCGATGAGAGATTTTACGGTGGAAATACCGCGGGATTTGAGAAACGGCGATTTTTCCACAAATGCGGCTATGGTGAATTCAAAGCCTTTCCGCTCAAACCCGAGAGCAATCGCAACCGCGCTTTTGGGCAATATGAATTTTGAGGGTACATTTTTTGACAGAGCAGAGCTCGCCGGCCCGGGCTTTATCAATTTCTTTTTGAACAAGAGCTATTTTGAGACGGTGGTCAAGGCTGTTTTGACAAACGGCGACGACTACGGCAAGACAAACTACGGCGCCGGCAAGAGATACAATGTGGAGTTTGTCTCGGCAAACCCAACCGGTCCTATGCATTTGGGCAATGCGAGAGGCGGCGCTTTGGGCGACATTCTCGCCGAGTGCCTGACCTGGTCCGGCTACGATGTCACGAGAGAATTTTTGATTAACGACGCCGGCAATCAGATTGAAAAATTCGGTCTTTCGCTGGAAGCCCGATATATGCAGCTTTTCGACGCCGACTATCCGTTTGACGAAAAGTTCTATCAGGGCGCGGACATCATTGCAAGAGCCGAGGAATTTAAGGAAATTCACGGCGACGAATATGTCACAAAGCCGCTGGACGAGAGAAAACAGGCTCTCATCGACTACGCTTTGCCGAGAAACATCGCCGATATGAAAAAGCATTTGGAAAAATACCGCATCGACTACGATGTATGGTTTTCGGAACAGGCCATGCGCGACAGGGGCGACGTTGACAAAGCCATTGAAAAGCTGACCGCCAACGGCTACACCTACGAAAAAGACGGCGCGCTGTGGTACAAGGGCACGGCTTTGGGCGAGGAAAAGGACGAGGTTTTGGTGCGCGCAAACGGCATTTCCACCTATTTTGCCGCCGACATCGCCTATCACTACGACAAGCTGGTCACAAGGGGCTTTGAAAAAGCCATCGACATATGGGGCGCCGACCACCACGGCCATGTGGCGAGAATGAAAACCGCCATGCAGGCTCTGGGCATCGACCCGTCGAGACTTGATGTTGTTCTCATGCAGCTGGTCAAACTCATCGGCGACGCAAAGGACGAAAACGGCAATGTGATTTACGGCGAGGACGGCAAGCCGAAGAAGACAGAAATCAGAATGTCAAAGAGAACCGGCAAAGCAATCGCCCTGGTGGATTTGCTGGACGAAATACCGATTGACGCCGCAAGATTTTTCTTCAACACGAGAGAGCCTAATTCTCATCTCATTTTCGACTTGGATTTGGCGATTCGGGAAAACAGCGAAAACCCGGTTTACTATGTGCAGTACGCCCACGCCAGAATATGCTCTATTTTGAGAGCTCTGGAAAAAGAGGGGCTGACATACACCGGTATTGACGGAGTGGACTTTTCTCTGCTCAAAGAGACGGAGGAAATCGAGCTCATACGCACGCTCTCCTACATGCCGGGTGAAATCATTGCCGCCGGCAAGAGCTATGACCCGTCAAAAATCACAAAATATTCGGTAACTCTCGCCACGGCTTTCCACAGATTCTATTCCGCATGCAGAGTCAAGGGCGAGGACGAGCGGCTTTCAAGGGCAAGACTTGCTCTGTGCGTCGCTACAAGACACGCAGTCGCAAACTGTCTGAAAATTATGAATATCACAATTCCTAATCAGATGTGATGCGCCGAAAATACATATTGACGAATGTATTTTTTATGAATATTATAGGATAATATAAAACATACACAAAACAACCCTGCGGTGAAACAGTCAACAGTCAGCAGACAGGAAAAAGAATAATTAAGCAACCGGTTCAATACGATATTGGACCGGTGCTTTTTTGTTTGGTTTTCTTAAAGGTTTGATGTTGTTAAAGGGGCTGTTTTTAATTTACCCGCCCCGCATTTTTGACAATCCGCTTTTACTAAATCCATAAAAAACCCGTTTAATATTGTATATTATGTTTATATATAAACTAATCAGGTTATGTTATAATATTGTAAATAGTATGTCCGCACAGGCGGACTGTTTGGAGGACGATAAAAATGTTTAAGTTACTTAAAAACGCAACGGTTTACGCCCCGGAAAAATTGGGCGTAAAGGATATTCTCATCTGGGAAGACAGAGTAATCAAAATCGGCGACGGCCTCTCTCTGCCGGAGGGCCACGAGGGCAAAGAGTTTGATTTGACCGGCAAAATCATCATCCCGGGCATAGTCGACTCACATGTTCACATCACCGGCGGCGGCGGTGAAGGCGGCTTTACCACAAGAACCAGCGAAATTACATTTGAAGAAATTGCAGAATCCGGCGTCACAACGCTCATCGGCGTTCTGGGTACAGACGGCTATGCAAGACGAGTTAAAGATGTATCGGTAAAATGTATGGCTCTGCGCGAAGAGGGCTTTGAGTGCTATTTCCTGACAGGCTCATACACCTACCCTATCGAGACAATTTCCGGCTCGGTGGCAGAAGACATCATTTTCAACCCTTACTGTATCGGCACAGGCGAAATAGCCCACTGTGACCACAGAAGCTCTATCATGACCTACGAAGAAATGAGAAGAGTATGCGCCGACACAAGAAACGGCGCAAGACTTGCCGGCATCAAGGGCGCGGTCAATGTTCATTTGGGCAACTACCCTGACCCTGCCGACTACTTTATCAGAATGTGCGAAGAGGACATCACATTCCGCCCTCTCATCATTCCTACCCATATCACAAGAAAAGACTATGTATTTGATTCCTGCATGAAGTTCTGGGAATACGGCGGACAGGTCGACATCACTGCCGGCGGCTCCGGTGACGCTTCACAGCATTCATACGGCTCGGTACAGGCTCTGGAAATGATTTGGAAAAAGTACGGCACTCTCGAAAGAGTATCCATGACATCCGACGGCAACGGCTCGGCGCCTGTATGGGACGAATTGGGCAATATGATAGGCATGGGCAAGGGCTCTTGCAAGGTATTGCTTGCCGACTTGAAGAAAGCCGCACAGAACGGCGTCATCCCGGTGGAAGAAGTGCTGAAGACAATGACAACCACACCTGCAAAGAACTACGGCTTGAAGACAAGCGCAGGCAAAATTGTGGAAAAAGGCACGGCAAATTTCTGTATTCTCGACGAAGAATTCAATCTCAGAGAGACAATTCTCAACGGTAAGGCTGTTTGGGCTGCCGGCAAAGGCGTTATAAACCACGGCTGATAAGCAAAAAAATATCCGCATGGCGTGAAGTCGTCATGCGGTTTTTGTTGTTCAGTGTGGTAAAACACAGTTTATTTATGTTATCTTCCGGTCATTGTGAGGCGGGGTTTTGCCGCATACAGCCGATGATAATATTACGATTTGTATTATTTCTTTTTAGGCTTGTAGAATTTTATTGTGGATTTTATCGAAAACCGGGTCATAAAAATATGGCAAAAAAGCTCGGCGGCAAGGGTTATATCCCGCATAAAATACGCCGCGTCGGCGGATATGAATACCGAGAAAACACAGCACAAAAGACACAGAGCCGCGGCGATCAAAGACACCGGAACAATGCACATAAACAGAATATTTTTAATGTGTCGGCTTTTATCCGCCTCTCTGAGCACGCCGAAAAATTTTAACACTTCGTTTTTTAAGCCGAAAGAGATGAGAAAATCCGTCTCAAAAGGGTTTACGACCTTGTTAAAGAACAGGGTTTTGCGCATATTTTCCCACCACAGAGGCACAAATACAAGCAATGATGCATAAACCGCGGCTGCAAGGACGATTGTTAAAATCAGGTATTCCCCACGGGACGACAGATACGCCGCCGCAGCGGCGCACATCACCGCCCGATAAGAAGCCGCAACATACTCTTTTTTTGCTCTGTTTTTTAAGAGCTTAATATCTTTTTGCGACAAAAGCGCCGCACCCGATACAGCCGTATAAAACAGGGCGGATTTTACAAAATCCGCCGAGGAGAGCGCGCCGGAAAGAGTTTGAAAGGCGGAAATAAATATTACAATCAGTATAAAAATAAAACTTATCATCGGTTGTATTTCCCTGTCATACAAATATTATCGTATTTGAAAATACGGCAAAAAGCCCCCTTTGACTCGCCGCCGTTTCGGCGCGTATCTCGGGGGCTGTATTTTTATTTTACATCGGCTTTTTCGAGAGCTGTTTTAATGCTGTCATAGGCCTGTTTTGCGTGGGTGTCAACCTTGAGCTTTGCCTTTTCGTAGTTGACATGAGTCAGACAGCCGGCGCCGTTGATACAGCCGCCTTCGCAAGCCATACCTTCGATAAAGTTCTCTTTGAGAACTCCTTTTGACAGTTTGAGCAGAGCCATTCTGCACTCGTCAATGCCGGAACAGGTCGCCGGTATGACCTCAAAGTCGATGCCTTGCTCCTCGATAGCTCTCCGAGCCGCGCCTGTCAAACCGCCGGAGCGGGCGAAGATTCTGCCGTAGAAAGAGGCGTCGTTGAGCTCGTCCTCCGGCAGAGAGTTGACATCAATGTCTCTGGAATCTATGAGAGCCTGTAATTCTTCAAATGTGATTGCGCTGTCGATGTATTTAGCGACAGACGGTTTTTTGATTTCCGCTTTTTTGGCTGTGCACGGGCCGATAAATACGGTTTTGCAGTCCGGCTCTCTCTCTTTGAGGTACTGACCCAATGCGCCCATAGGCGAGAGATTGTGAGATACGTACGGCAGAGCCCGCGGATGGAATTTTTCTATATATGATACAAAAGCCGGGCAGCAGGAGGATGTGAGTTTGCCTTTTTCCGCCAATTCCGCGCCCTCGGAAAATGCGACTATATCCGCGCCAAAAGCAACTTCCTTGACATCGGTAAAGCCCAATTCTTTGATAGCCGTGATAATCTGACCAAGTTTTGCATAGGAGAACTGACCGGCAATCGACGGAGCCACGCAGGCGTAGACCTTTGTGCCGTTTTTCTTTGCGTCCTTGAGCATGGCGATGACTTCGGTAATGTAGCTCTTGTCCATAATTGCGCCGAACGGACAGCGGTATACACAGGCGCCGCAGGCGATGCATTTTTCGTTGTCGATGAGAGCCGACCGACCTTCGCCGTTCATTGAAATGGCGTTGACCTTACATGCGGACTGGCAAGGTCTTTTGTAGTTTCTGATGGCGGAAAACTGACACGCCTGTGCGCATCTGCCGCACTCTTTACATATTTCCTTGTTTATGTGAGCGTGGTGCTGTTTATCGAATGTGATGGCGTTTACCGGGCAGGCGTCGTGGCATCTTTTGGCGATACAGCCGCGGCAGGAATCCGTTACCTCGTAGCCGCCGACAGGACATTCGTCACAGGCGATGGTCATAACCTCGATGACATTCGGGTTGGCGACATTGCCGCCCATGGCCATTTTCATTCTCTCCTGAACGATTGCTCTCTCTTTATAGATGCAGCAGCGCATTGTAGGCTCGTTTTTAGGTACTATTTTTTTAGGAATTTCGGCAAAATCCTCAAGCAGCGTGTCATTGAATGCGCTTCTTGCGACTTCGCGCAGAACTTTGTATTTGAGATGCTGAACCTTAGTATCAAATTTTTGCATAATGTCCCTCTGAAATCATTTGTTCATTTCATTTATTCTGTTTGAGAGTATTGCAAGGCTTGTGGCCATATTTTCATTCTGTACAATTACCGTCTCCGGCACTTTCAGAGAAGTCGGGGCGAAATTCCAGATGCCCAGAACACCGGCCTCCACCAGCATATCCGCGGCCTGCTGTGCCACGCTTGCAGGTGTTGTGATGATGCCGATATGAATGTTTTTGTTTGAGCAAACTTCCGCAAGTTTTGACAGATGATAAATAGGCTTGCCTTTTACCGTTGTGCCGCAGATGTCCTCATTGATATCAAAAGCAGCGTTTATGTTCAAACCGTAGCTTGCAAAACCGGTATAGCCCATGAGCGCCTTGCCCAAGTCGCCGGCGCCTATGACAACGGCGTCTTTTACGCTGTTGTAATCGAGGAAATCCACCAAGTCCCGAATGAGAACTTCGACCTCATAGCCGACCTTTGGCTTGCCCGCATTTGAAGCGCATGCCAAGTCTTTTCTGACCTGAACATGATTGAGATTGAGCATATTCGCTATTGCCGTCGCCGATATGGTCTTTATACCCTCTCTCTGTTTTTCCCGCAGAAGAGACAGATAGACCGGCAGGCGATTGAGCGTCCGCTTTGAAATTTTTGTATTCATAAAAAAACTCCTTTTTGATATTTTTTTATCGAATATCTGCCTGTGTATATATTATACTAAAACCGTATTTTTGTCAAATAATAATTATCAATTCGACAAATAGTACAAACAAGACAGAAATATTGTGAATGGTTTTGGTTTTAATGACTCAACTTACAAATAATTGTCAGTTTTATTGTTTCTGTTTTTATTGATAAAAAATTATATACTCTATTATATCGATATATATTTCAAAAGTAAATTGTCAATAATCACCCAATTTATCGATAAATTTTAGTGTAAATATATTGAAATTGCCCTAATGTTTTAAGAAGTTTTCAACATTTTTCCACCGAGACGGACAACAGTTTTCTTTGAAAAAACACCGGATAAGTAGTATAATAAAAAGATAGAAAAAAGGAGGTCACACTTATGTTTATGGGTAAAACGGTCTATGCGGTTGTGCTGGGCGCAGGCCGAGGCACAAGAATAGGCTTTGACAAAATGCTGTACAGACTCGACGGCGAAACGGTTATCGAAAAATCCGTAAAAGCCTTTTCGCGCTGTGAATATGTAGATAAAATCATTGTGGTAGGCGGCGAAAACATAGAGGAAATCACCCGACTTTGCCGCAGTATAAACAAAGTGTGCGCCGTGGTAAAAGGCGGCAATATGAGAGCCGTATCCGTTATGAACGCCGTAAACACCATAGCGGAAAGCGGTTTTGTCGCAGTACACGACGGGGCGAGACCGTTTGTCACCGACAGTCTCATAAGAGCCGCCGTAGAGGGCGCGCGGGAGACCGGCGCCGCCATACCTTGTGTTGCGGTCAAAGACACCATAAAACAGCGAGAGGGCGATTTTATCGGCCAAACTTTCGATAGGTCAAGACTTTTGACGGTGCAGACGCCACAGGTTTTTGACATTGATTTATACAAAAGGCTGGCGGAAAGGTATTTTGACGAAAACATCACCGACGACGCCCAGCTCTTTGAAAAGGGCGGAATAAAAATAAAGGTCACCCCGGGCGACTACGCAAACTATAAAATTACCACAATCGACGACATTAAAAAGGAGAAAACAATGAGAATCGGTCACGGATACGATGTACACAAATTAGTTGAGGGCAGAAAGCTCATCCTGGGCGGAGTTGACATACCGTACGAAAAGGGCTTGCTGGGACATTCCGACGCAGACGTGCTTTTGCACGCCGTTATGGACTCGCTTTTGGGTGCAATGGCTCTGGGCGACATCGGAAAGCATTTCCCGGACACCGACGAAAAATACAGCGGTGCGGATTCTCAGATGCTTTTGAGAGCCGTCGGCGAAATACTGAAAGAAAACGGCGCCTCTGTCGGCAATATCGACGCCACTGTTATTTGTCAAAAGCCGAAGCTTGCCCCGCACATTCCGCAGATGAGGGAAAACATCGCCGAATGTCTGGGCTGTGATGTGGGCTGTGTGTCGGTAAAGGCGACCACCGAGGAGCATTTGGGCTTTACCGGCGAGGGCTTGGGCATAGCCGCCCACAGCGTCTGCATCGTAAACACAAAATAATTTTTACGGCAACAGGTTACAGATTGTTTAATAATTATATATATCGCTTTTAATATTCATATTTATATGGTAAAATAATATACTACGCAATATCGAAAGGCGGATAAAAAATGAATTTCCTCTTGGATTTGATAAGCCGGATTAAATCAATCGGCATTTTGGACGGGCTGGATATTTTTCTTGTCACGGTTATATTCTATTTGCTGATAACTTTTATAAAAAACACAAAATCCTATCAGTTTATCGGCTTGATAAGCGTTTTCCTCTTCGCTTATTTCTTCGCCGGTCTGTTCAAATTGCGAACGCTGTCGTTTATTCTGAACACATTTTTACAGATAGGTCTTTTGGCGGTCGTCATCATTTTCCAGCCGGAATTCAGACAGGCTATTTCCGAAATGTCGTCAAAGGTTTTTTCCAGAAAACTTTTCGGCAGGCTGACCGGCACAGGCTATGCTCAGACCGACGAAATCCGCAAAGCCATAGTCGGCATTTGCGACGGCGTCGAGAGAATGAGCGAAAAGCAGACCGGCGCTTTGATAGTTATGGAAAACTTTACGAGTATCGAGGGGGTAAAATCCACCGGCACGGCTGTGGACGCGGAAATTTCCGCCGAGCTTTTGGGCACGATATTTTACGAGGGCTCGCCTTTGCACGACGGCGCCGTAGTCATATCGGAAAACCGAATTTCCCACGCCGGCTGTGTTTTGCCGCTGTCGGAAAATTTTGAAATAAGTAAGGATTTGGGCACAAGACACCGCGCGGCTCTGGGACTGAGCGAACATTCCGACGCCGTGTGCATAGTCGTCAGCGAGGAGACCGGCATAATTTCCGTCGCCAGCAACAAAGAGTTGAAAAGGCCTCTCAACAGAGAGACTCTCTACGATATGCTGACAAAAGAATTTCTCACTCCGCTTTTAGAGGCTCAAAACAAACAGAAAAAGACATTTTTACGGAGGCTGACAGGTGGAAATAATAGACAAGATTCTTGACAAAAAGTACGCCAGAATAGCGTTGGCGGCGCTGTTCGCCTCTTTTCTGTGGCTTTATGTCGCCTTGGGCGTGGCAAACGAGCATACAAAAGTAATTAAAAACGTGCCTGTCAACTTTCAGTACAGACAGTCGGCATACACGGTTTTAGGCCTTGACATCATCGAGACCGACATCGAGACGGTGGATGTCACCGTAACCGGCCCCAGAAGCGTGACCGGCGATTTGACAGCCGACGACATCATCGTATACCCTAACATCACAGGTATAAACGGCGCCGGCAAATACACATTTACTCTCACGGCGGAAAGAACTTCGTCCGTAAAAAACTTCACGATAGACTCTCTGGGTACGGATTCCGTAACCATGCGTTTGGACACGATAGTGACAAAGGAATTTCCTGTCGAAGTCGACATATCCACAATCATTGTTGCCCCGGACTGCATGGCTGAAATGCCTACCACAAACCCGTCCACCGTCACAATCACGGGCCCTGAATACAAAATCAACACTGTGTCAAGGGTTGTCGCCGCCACGGTCGGCAATGAGACAATCAGCACCACCAGCGTTTTGCAGTCGGAAATAAGACTGTACGACGAAAACGACGCCCTGATGGACGCAAAATACCTTACGGTAAACCGGGACAGCGTGGACATAACCATACCTGTCGTAAAAGAGGTTATCGTGCCGGTTAAAATACGGTTTACAAACAAACCGTCCGGCTTTAACACGGACAATTTGCACATTTCGCTGTCCGTATCGAATATCCGTCTGGCTGTGCCGGCGGCAAATCGGCAAAGCATCACCGAATACATAGCCGGATACATTGATTTGAACGCTTTGGTGCCGGACAAGGACTACGTTTTTGACCTAAGTCTGCCTAACGGCTGTCGCAGTATGGACGCCGTAACGCAGATTACCGCGTCTGTATCCGGGGCAAATTTGGCTCAAAAGACAATGGATGTGACAGAAATATCCGTAATCAACGACCGGGACGGCAATGTAGATGTAGTCACCGACACAATAAAAGGTGTCACGGTAATCGGCGATAAAGACGCCGTCGAAAAATTGCAGAGCGGCAATGTAATAGCACAGATTGACATGTCAAAGCTGTCCGCCGCCGTAGGTCAGCAGACGGTCGAGGTCAGTTTTGTCATTCCGTCAACCGACCGGGTCTATGTCATGGGCAAATACACCGTAAATATCAGAATTTAACTTTAACGGGGGCTTTATGATACTTGTAAACAATATAAAAACGGGCATAGAGTCCTCCGGTGAGACAGCCGTCGAGGCGGCTCTCAAAATGCTTAAACTCCGCCGAGGCGATGTCAGGGACATCTGGGTACACAAGGTCAGCCTCGACGCGAGAAAGGGCGACATCAAATTCGTTTACAGCGTTGCGGTTAGATTAAGCAGCGAAAAAGCCGAAAGAGCCTATATCGGCAAAAGCCGAGACATTCAAGTCAAAGCCGAGCCGGTTATTTCCTTTGCCCGCGGCGAAAAAAAGGCGCAGAGCCGCCCGGTTATATGCGGTTTCGGCCCTCGGGGCTTTATGTGCGCTCTTTCGCTGGCGGAAATGGGCTTTAAGCCCATCGTATTAGAGATGGGCGAAGACATAGACAGCCGCATAAAATCTGTGGAAAACTTTGAAAAGAACAGAATTTTGTCCCCGTCGTCAAACATACAGTTCGGCGAGGGCGGCGCCGGCACATTTTCCGACGGGAAACTGACCACCAGAATTTCCGACGAGAGATGCGGCTATGTCACCGACACATTGATAAATCACGGCGCGCCGCCGGAAATAGCCAAAATGGCAAAGCCTCATATAGGCACGGATTTGCTGGTGGGCGTAATAAAAAATATCAGGGAGAAAATCATCTCTCTCGGTGGTGAAGTGCTGTTTTGTACGGCCCTCACCGATATTGTCGTTAAAAGCGGCAAAATAACCGCAGTCAAAACTCAAAGGGGTGAAATCCCCTGTGAAACTCTCGTACTTGCGACGGGACATTCCCGGCGCAGCGTATTCTTTATGCTGAAAAGCCACGGCGCCGAAATAGAGGCAAAGCCTTTTTCCGTCGGGGTGAGAATCGAGCATTTGCAGACCGAGACCGACAGAGCTCTGTATCACTCTCTCGCCGGTCACCCTATGCTGCCCAAGGGCGAATACCGGCTGTCCGACACCACCGGTGAAAGAGGCGTTTACACATTTTGTATGTGCCCGGGCGGTCAGGTCGTGGCGGCTGCCAGCGAAGAAAATACCGTGGTGGTAAACGGTATGTCAAAGCACGCCCGAGACGGCAAAAATTCAAATTCCGCATTGGTTGTTTCTGTGCGCCCGGAGGATTTCGGCGGCGATTTCACAAAGGCAATCGCCTTCCAGCGAGAGCTGGAAAAAAACGCTTTTATCCGGGGCGGCGGCAACTACAATGCGCCGTGCCAAACGGTGGACAGATTTATGCGGGGCAAAGAGGGTTACAATTTCAAAAGAGTGCTGCCATCCTACCCTATCGGTGTCACCGGCGCGGATTTTGCTAAAATATTCCCGTCCTTTGTGACGGATTCCATAAAGAGAAGTCTGCCTGTTTTGGACAGAAAGCTATCCGGTTTTGCCGCCGGGGACTCTGTCATGACGGGCGTAGAAACCAGGACTTCCTCCCCTGCCAGAATTATCAGGGGCGGGGATTTTCAGTCCAATATTAAAGGTCTGTACCCTTGCGGTGAGGGCGCGGGCTATCGGGGCGGCATTATGAGCGCCGCCGTGGACGGTGTACGCATAGCGCAGCACATCTGTTCACAGTATTCACCGCCTGACTTTTGATTAAAAAAGAAAGATAGAGATAGAGAAAATGTTATATCGCAAATGGGACATTTCGTCGCCTTCGCGGCGGGATGCGGACAGGCTGTCGGCTCGGCTGGGCACCCAAAGCCTTTTGGCTAAGGTTTTGCTGTCGAGAGGGATAGCCGACGCCGAGACCGCAAAAGCCGAATATTTCAGCCCGGCTGCGCTTTCCGACCCTTTTTTGATAAAGGATATGGACAAGGCGGTGCGGCGTATTTGGCGCGCAATAAACGACGGCGAAAAAATAGTCGTCTACGGCGACTACGATGTGGACGGCGTGTGCCGGACGGCCACCCTGTTTTCTTATTTGGAAAACCGGGGCGCAAATGTTTTTTACAAATTGCCTAACCGAGAGACCGAGGGCTACGGCTTAAACCGCGATGTTCTCAAAAAGCTGCACGACAAGGGCGTAAGCCTTGTGATAACGGTGGACAACGGCATAGCCGCCATCGACGAGGTGGATTTTGCAAACGGCATAGGTTTGGATGTGATAATCACAGACCACCATCTGCCTAAGGAAAAATTGCCGGACGCCGTCGCCGTCATAGACCCTTTGAGAAAGGACGACGACAGCCCGTGTAAAATTTTGGCGGGCGTGGGCGTGGCTTTTAAGTTAGTATGCGCCTTGGAGGGCGTAGCCTGTGAAGAAATGCTGGACTACTGTCGGGATTATGTCTGCGTGGGTACGGTGGCAGATTTAATGCTGTTAAAGAGCGAAAATCGCACAATGGTCAAGGCAGGCCTGGAAATGCTCAACGACGAGCCGAGATGCGGCTTCCGCGCTCTGCTGACCGTCAGCGGCAGTCTGGGAAAAACCGTCACCGGCGAAAACATTTCCTTTACCATAGCCCCGAGAATCAACCGGGCGGGCAGAATGTCCGACGCCACGGCGGCGCTGGAGCTGCTTTTGAGCGACGACGATGAGGACGCCATGCGGCTGGCGGAATTTTTAGAGAGCGAAAACAAAAAGCGACAGGAGACTCAAAACAAAATAGCCGAGGACATCACCGCCGAACTGCTCAAAAAACAGGACATCGTCAAAGACAGCGTTATGGTGGTGTGGGGCGAAACCTACCACCCGGGCGTAGTGGGTATAGTCGCCTCAAAACTGGTCGAGACCTATTCAAAGCCTGCCATCGTCTTTACAAAGGACGGCGACTGCTACAAGGGCAGCGGCAGGAGCGTGCCGGGCTTTTCTCTGCACAACGCCCTGGTACACACGGCGGATTACCTTATTACCTTCGGCGGACACGAACTCGCCGCAGGTCTGACAATAGAAAAAGAAAATCTTGTGCCTTTCACAAAGGCAATAAACGAGTTTGCGCTGCAAAACGAGGACATGTCAAAGGTATGTCCTCTCAACGCCGGCTGTCTTATAGCGCAAAATGAGATGACTGTGCGGTCGGTAGAGCGGCTGGGTGCTCTCGAGCCGTTCGGCAACGGCAACGGCGCGCCGCATTTCACGGTAAAAGGTGCCTCCGTAACGGCGATAATACCGGTGTCCGACGGCAAACATTTGAGGATTAAATTCCGTCGGGACGGCGCCGAGCACGCCGGTATAATGTTCAATGTGTCGCCCGCCGAATTTGCCTATGACATAGGCGACAGAATAGACATATGCTTAAAGCCGTCGATATTCGAGGCGACAAGCGGGCCTATGGTGTCAATTCAGATATTGGAGGTCAGACCTGTGGGAATGACCGACAAAATGATAGACGATTACGATGTATACCGCCTGTTTGAAAATAAATTCAGGCTGAGTCGGGACAAAAAGCGGATTTTGCGCCCGGACAGAGCCGATGTGGCGGCGGTTTACCGCAAAATAGCCTCTACAAAGGTGCCGAGCGACGATTTGAGACCGCTGTTTGTCGCCCTTGCGCCCGTTTCTTCCGCAAAAATTCAAATTGCGATAGATGTGCTTTTGGATTTGGGGCTTATAGAAATCATCAAAACGGCACAGAAAAATTACTATGCGCCTGTGCCGGTCAAAGAGAAAAAAGATTTGATGTCCAGCAAAATTCTGCTGGCATTGCAATGAGGAGGTGAAATATATGACATACGAAGAACTGAAAATACAGATGGATAATTCCGGCCACAGCTACGATGAAAAGCTGATTGGCAAGGCGTATGAGCTGGCGCGCGAAAAGCACGAGGGTGTATTCAGAAAAACGGGAGAGCCATATATTGAACACCCTCTTTCCGTGGCGTCCATATTGGTGGATTTGGGTATGGATTCCACTACGATAGCCGCCGCTCTTATGCACGATTTGGTGGAGGACACCGATGTGACGGTAGAGCAGATTGAAAAGGAATTTAACAGCGAAGTTGCCCTTTTGGTAGACGGCGTAACAAAGCTGGGTATGATTCAGTTTTCCTCTCTTGAAGAAGAACAGGCGGAAAATTTGAGGAAAATGCTGCTCGCCATGAGCAAGGATGTCAGAGTAATGATTATCAAGCTCTGCGACAGGCTGCACAACATGCGCACCGCAGAGGGCTGGAAGCCGCAAAAACAGCGCGATAAAGCCAAGGAAGTCATGGACATCTACGCCCCTATCGCCCACCGCCTCGGTATGAGCCGCATAAAAGACGAATTGCAGGACATCTCTTTGCGTATACTCGACCCGATAGGTTACGAGGATGTGGCACATTCCATATCGAGAAACGGCAGCGCAAAGGAATTTGTCGACAATGTGGTGGCGGAAGTCAAGGCAAAGCTGGACGAATTCGGCTTAAAGGACGCCACGGTTTTCGGCAGAGTCAAGAGCGTTTACGGCGTGTACAAAAAAGTGTATATTCTGAACAGAGATTTCGGCGATATTTACGATATTTACGCCATCAGAATTATTCTCAACAACCTGTCGGAATGTTATAACGCGCTCATGCTGGTACACGATATGTACAAGCCTGTGCCGTCAAGATTCAAAGACTATATCTCATCGCCTAAGTCAAACGGCTATCAGAGTTTGCACACCTCCGTCATCGGCAAAGACGGCGTACCTTTTGAAATACAGATACGCACATGGGATATGCACTACACCGCCGAATACGGAATTGCGGCGCACTGGAAATACAAAATAGGTCTTCAGGGCGAGGACAATTTGGATTCGAAAATGGCGTGGGTGCGCCAGCTTTTGGAAAGACAGCAGGAATCCGACGACAACGACGAAATTTTACAGGGCATCAAATCCGACTTGGTGCCGGACGATACATATGTTTTCACGCCGAAGGGCGATGTAATATCTCTGCCGACAGGGGCGACGGTCATAGATTTTGCCTATGCGATACATTCCGCCGTAGGCAACAGAATGATAGGCGCAAAGGTCAACGGCAAAATGGTGCCTATCGACTACAAGATCAATAACGGCGAAATCATCGAGGTTATTACCGGCCCGAAGGACAAGGGCCCGAGCCGCGACTGGCTGAACATCGTCGTGACCAGCGAGGCGAAGAACAAAATACGCTCCTGGTTCAAAAAAGAGCGCAAGGAAGAAAACATCGTCGAGGGCAAAGCCGCCATCGACAAAGAAATGCGCCGCAATCTGATCAACATACCGGACGACGAGTACGACGAGTTTATGGACGAGGTCGCCCGCCGTCAGAAGCTCAACAACAAAGAGGAGCTCTTTGCGGCTCTGGGCTACGGCGGTTTACAGACCTCAAAGGTTATGTTCAAAGTCCGCGATGTATACGACAGAATGCAGAAAAAGGCACAGCGGGAATCAAAGCCGGTCGTCACAACAACACCGCCTCGCAAAAAAGTCAGGTCGGTAAACGGCGTCATCATCGAGGGCATGGGCGACTGTCTGGTAAAATTCGCAAAATGCTGTCAGCCTTTGCCGGGCGACGACATCATCGGCTTTATCACAAGGGGCAGCGGCGTTTCGATTCACAAAAAGAGCTGCATCAACGCCCAGCCGGAAAACATAGACGAAGAAAACAAAAACAGGTGGATAGCGGCGTATTGGGCGGACGACATTAAAGAGGATTTCAAAGCCTCTCTGGAAATTGTCGCCCTGGACAACGGCATGGCTCTGGCTGACATCTCGACGGCGCTGACGACCATGCGCGTGCCGATATTTTCGCTGAATGCAAAGCAGACATCGGACAAGCGACTGGCGATGAATGTCACGATAGGCGTTACAAACACCGAGCACCTGATGAGCATTATTTCCAAGCTCAACAAAATGAAAACCGTTATTTCGATAACAAGAATGTAAGAGGACGATATGAGAGCAGTAATACAGCGTGTAAAAAGCGCGTGGATTTCAATAGAGGGCGGCGAAAAACAGCACATGGGCGCCGGTCTGGTGGTGCTTTTCGGTGTGACCGACACCGACAGCCCGGAGGACACTCTCGCCCTGGCAAACAAAATCGCTCAGCTGAGAATTTTTGAGGACGCCGACGGCAAAATGAATGTCAGCGCATTGGAGCTGGGCTACGAGTGTATGGTCGTATCTCAATTCACCCTTTACGCCGACACTAAAAAAGGCAGACGACCGTCATTTATCAAGGCGGCAAAGCCGGAAATATCCGAGCCGATATACGACAAATTCCTGTCGGAAATGCAAAACGAGGGTTTCAAAAATGTGATTCACGGCAAATTCGGCGCGGAAATGCAGATTAACTTGCAAAACGACGGCCCTGTAACAATTATTATTGACACAGACGATTGGAAGAAAAGCTGATGAAAACTTATCATGTGCCGGGCAAAGCCCCATATTACACCAACTGTTATCTTTTGACCGACGACAGCGGCCGGGCCGTGCTGATAGATTGCAGCGCGGATTTGGAAAAAATCAAAAAAATACTGTCAAACGACAGGTGCGAGCTGAAAGCCGTATTGCTCACCCACGGCCACGAAGACCACAGGGAGACTCTGGAAGAAGTCGCGGCGGAATTCGGCTGTCCCGTCTATTTAGGCGGCGCCGACAGCGAGTTTTTCGGGCTTGAAAACACTCTTGACTACACCGACGGCGGCAGGCTCACCTTCGGCGAGATGACTTTTATCACTCTGGCTGTGCCGGGTCACACCCCGGGCGGATATATTCTCTACTGTGAGGATATGATGTTTTGCGGCGACACCCTGTTTGCCGGCACGGTCGGCAGGACGGATTTGCCGGGCGGCGATTTTGACACACTTATGCAAAGCCTCAAAAAAATACTTGATTTCACCGACGGCGAATACAAGGTTTTGCCGGGACATTCCGCTTTTTCGAGCTTTGTACACGAAAAAAATACAAACTACTATCTGTTAAAGGCAGCGAATAAATGACACTTTATCTTGTAAATTACGGCGACATATACGAAATAGAACAGTTGACGAGAATGTTTTTTCGCCCTCTGGATTGTATAAAGACCGACAGAGCCGAGCTCGCCGAGGACACAATTATCGTCGAAAAGGACGGAAATGTTTTTCACCTGTCGGCAAACGCAAACGGCAAAAGCGCAAAAGCCGATGTGACGGTTGTGCCGGGCGAAATAAAAGAGGATTTACAGCTATGCCGCGCGGCGTACGATATGTATGTTTCCCTGTGCGGCAAAAGTCTGCCGTGGGGTATTCTGACAGGAGTCAGGCCGGTCAGATTATTTCGCAATTTGTATAAAAAATATAATAATATACAAGCAGTAAAACAAATATTCAAAGACAGATACGGCGTCAGCGACGAAAAGCTGCGGCTGTGCGAGGAAATTTTCGCCCTGCAAAAGCCGATATTGGAGGATATACAGCCGAACGACTTTTCGCTGTACATTTCAATTCCGTTCTGTCCGTCCAGGTGCTCTTACTGCTCTTTTGTATCGGTTTCGATAAAAAGCGCGGCTCATCTCATGGGCGAATACACCGACAGGCTGTGCGACGAAATAAGGTACACGGCGAAAAAGGCGGCAGCCTCGGGCATGCGACTGAGGACAATTTACATCGGCGGCGGCACGCCTACCGCAATAAGCGCGAGTCAACTGGAACAGGTGATGAAAACCGTGTCGGAATGTTTTGATTTGGACGGCGTTTTGGAATACACCGTCGAGGCCGGCCGCCCGGACTGCACAGACATAGAAAAACTGCGCATAATCAAAAAGTACGGCGCGGACAGAATTTCCATAAATCCTCAGACCTTTTCCGACGATGTGTTAAAGGAAATAGGCCGCAATCATACCACCCGGGACTTTATCCGCTGTGTGAAGGACGCGCGTGAAGTCGGTTTTGACTGCATAAATATGGATTTGATAGCCGGTCTGCCTTTGGACACGGTGGAGGGTTTTGAAAAATCTCTGCGCGGATGTATTGAACTTGGGGCGGAAAACATAACCGTTCACACCCTGACTTTGAAAAGGGCGTCTAATCTGGTAATTCGCAACGAGGAGCATGAATACAAAAATGTGCCGCGGATGATAGCGAAAAACGCCATTTTGGCGGATTACGGCTACAAGCCGTACTACATGTACCGTCAAAAATCCACGGTAAATAATTTGGAAAATGTGGGCTTTACACAATTTGGACACGAAAGTATGTATAATATATACATAATGGAGGAAGTCCAAACAATCATATCCTGCGGTGCCGGCGGCGTCAGCAAGGTAGTCGGCGACGACGGGGATATCGAGAGGGTGAACAACTACAAATATCCGAAAGAGTACATTGACAATTTCCCGGCAATTCTGAAAAGAAAAGACGAGGTATTTCGGCTCTGTCGGGAAATGGGCGTATCGAAATAAACGGCGAGTGCCGTATTATGCAATACAGAGATAGTAAAGGAGATTATTATGGGATTATTTGAAAAAATCGTAAATGTAGCCGAAGAAGTTGCCGAAAAGACCACTAAGGTCGTGGGCGACGCCGTTGAATCCGTAAAGAACGGTGAAGCCGGTGAATACATCGACGCCGCAAAGAAAAAGGCCGGCGACGCCGTCGAGCTGGGCAAAAAGAAAGTTGAAGAGATGAAGCTGTCAAACGAGCTGGAAAAAGGCAAGACATCTTTGGGCTCTCTGGTCTACATTATGCACAAGACCGGCGAAAAGAACGAGGAATTGC
The DNA here is from genome assembly GCA_029007985.1 of Oscillospiraceae bacterium. Taxonomy (GTDB): domain Bacteria; phylum Bacillota; class Clostridia; order Oscillospirales; family Ruminococcaceae; genus RGIG3102. Next base: position 56,633 of record JAQXIW010000024.1, read on the forward strand.
TGGAACAGTACATTAAAGATGTAGCCGACATCGAGGCAAAACTGGAGGCTCTCAAAGCCGACGACGCTCAGGAAGAACCGGCTCGGGACGCCGTAACGGCTGAGGACTTTGCCGCAGCAGCCGAAGAAGTCGCCGCGGAAGCCGCAGCAGCCGAGGCGGAAGCAGTCGTAAGCGAAGTCACGGATTCCGTCGATGTAAGCGACATTGCCCCGGAAGAAGACAAACCGGCAGAATAATCAAAATAACAAAACAGGCGTGCAAACGCCTGTTTTATTGTGCTCTGTTCTATTATACCGAAAAAGCAACTGTTTTGAACTGTGTTGATTACTAATATAACTATGCAATCACCATTTATTACCGCATATTTTTTGTCACAAGTATAAAACTTTACTATGTACATTTTATACATTCGGTATTGTTTTGTTCATATATAGTATGATTGCTTTATTTTTATAGACCATTTTGATATAATTATTATATTCTTAAATGATTTTCCGTATATCAGGAAAGGAGCAGAGAATTTTGAAAAACAAATACGAACTTAGGCTGACAGAGTCAATAAAAAAATTAGTATGCAGTAATATTCCGTCAAATGAAATAACCGTCACGACAATTTGAAAAGAGGCAGATGTATCAAGGGGAACATTTTATAAATATTATCAAACAGTAGACGAACTTCTTGTTGAATGCATACATGACGAATATTTGAATTTCAAATCGCTATATAAAAGTTTCTCATATTTAGATGGCATAGTTAATACAGTTACTTACATAAATAATAGTATATTCCTTAAAAAAATATGCGTTGATAAAGGGAATAGAGAAATATTAACTAATGTTTTAGAGTTTAATATTAAAGAGAATATTTTATCCCTTTTATTCGATTCGGGAAACATTAACAGTAGAAACAACGCAAACTTAAATATTTACTCAAAAGTCCTAGCATATATTATTGTTATATGTGTAATATACGGAATAGACGGAGAAGTGGTTTTTGATATATTCAACGGATTCAAAATGGGTGATATTTCTCTTAAAGAATTGACTGAGTCAAAGAAAAGATAAAAATAAAAATAAAAATATATTACATACAGCAATCTATTAAAATTATCACAGTAAAATACAAAATGACGGCAGACATAAATATATCCGCCATCATTTTTTTATTTATTCTGTTTTTTGCTTTTATATTATTTTTGAAAATCAAATATTTAAGCCGTGCTTTCAGTACGGGCATAATTCTTAAAGGGTTAACCGATCAGTAATAAAATACAGAAACAGGAATCTCTCCGGTAACTGTTATTACGCTGTTTTCTTTTTTTGATTCGTCGCTCTTTGACAGGTCAAACTTTATATACAGTACCGGATCGTCGCCTGAATTTAATTCGAATGTAATCTCGCCGTCTTGTTTTATTTCATATAAGCCTACAACAAAATCATAGTTTTTGTTTTCCGGGCCGATAATTGTAAACATATTTTTGTCTAAATATCCGTTAGGGCAGCTTAAGGTTATTTTGCCGTCCCGCTCTTTGACAAGTATCGGAATATTTACCCCGATATAGATATTTTCCGCCTCGTCGTATTTGTTGTATGTAATACAGCCGGCGTGATATATTTCGGCTCCGTCCGTAACGGTCTCGCTTTTATTAACCGTTATTTTGCCTACATTTTGGCTGTTCAGCCGAGATTTCGGGCGCAATCCCAAGTACGCTAAAACAAGTAACGCAAATATTGCGGGGATAATAATATAAAGTTTCTTTTTCATCTTGCCGAGCCCCTTTCCGATTTGGATTTAATTGTATTGTAAAGCAATTATTTTTACAATAAGCGTATAATTGTACTAATATTATACATTACTCCGCATATTATTATCAATAACATAATATATTGCAATGTTCATTTTGAACATTTGAGAGGCTTTTGTTCATATTTCAAAACAAAAATCCCCGTATTTTCAAAATACGGGGAAGCACACTAAATCAATATAAAATTGTATCAGCCGTTTTGCTGTCAGTCACAGCAAATTTCCGTCAGCTCTTTTGAGGTGTGGTTGAGGATTTCCGTCTCGCCCTTTTCGTTGATGATTACCACATCCTCGATTCTGATACCTATGTCGTCTTTGATGTAGATACCCGGCTCACAGGAGAAAGCCATACCCGGCTCAAGGTGCATCTCGTAATCGCCTCTGATGTACGGTGCCTCGTGTTCGTCATAGCCGATGCCGTGTCCGAGACGGTGGTTGAAGTATACGCCATAGCCTGCGTCTTCTATTACCTTTCTCGCCCGTCCGTCCACATTCGGAATCCATGCGCCGTTTTTAGCCGCCGCTTCGCCCGCCAAATTGGCTTTGAGTACAAGATTGTATATTTCGCGCTCTCTCTCGGTGGCTTTGCCGACAAAAATTGTTCTCGTGGTGTCGGAATACATGCCCTTGTAAACGCAGCCGAAGTCCATAAGCACTATACATTTTTCGCATACTACGCCGCTGTTGCCGAAATAGTGAGGAAGCGCCGCGTGTTCATTTACGGCCACTATGCCCTCCCAACAGGAGTCGGCGCCGTTTTCTATACAAAGTCTTTTCAGCTCTGCGGCAATCTGTTTTTCCGTTACGCCCGGCTTGATGAACTTTTTGATTTCTTCAAACGCCTTGTCGGCGATGAGAGAGGATTTTCTCAAATTCTCCAGCTCTTCCGGTGTTTTGATTATTCTGGTTTTTTCGATGTAGTCCTTGCCGTTGACCGGGGTGAAATCGGTGTTTTCCAAAATCTGTACCAGGTTGAACGCCCTTACATTGCCGTTGACAGCCACCTTTTTGCCCGTGAGAGAATATTTGTCAAAAACCTCTTTGCACAGAGCCTTGAAACCGGTGGAGTCGCTCCAATGATAAATCGGCACACCCTCGCCCAGAATGTCGCTCATTTCGTCCTTGTACAAGTCGTTACATACATAGAAAACCTTTGCCTCGTCGGTGATGTAAAGAGCCTGGTATCTCTCGCACAGAATCGGCTTTTTGCCCAGCAGGAATACCATATCCGAACCCGGCGCAACCATAATTGCGCTGACGCCGTCCGCCCTGATTTGAGACGCCACTTTTTCAATAAGAGTCATATTTAACATAATTTGCCTCCGCAATTAATATTTACTGTATATATATTATCATTCTTCGGAAATTTTTTCAAACAAAAAAGGCGGTTTGACCGCCCGATGTTAAAAATTATCCATTTGCCGCGCTATGAGAGCTTCTACCTCTTGTTTTGAAATGTTCAAAGCCAGAGCAAATTCGTTATATATCATTTCACAGGCTTTGAACAGGAACGAGGCCTGGGTCTGATTGAGCCTTTTTTTCTTTTCCTCGCACTCGCGCTTTTTCAGCGTAAGGCTGACTATGACCGTCAAAAGATTTTTGCAGTCATAGGTGCTGATAAGCCGTGAATAAAAGTCGCTTATAGCCTTCGGATTGCGTGAAGTCGGGGCGACAGGCTCGATGGTTTTAATCATTTCGATGAAATTGTTTGCTTCTTCGCCGGAAATCGCGCGGCGCAGCCCCTTTTGAATGTCCACAGGCACATATATCATCTCGCGGTGAGATGTCGACACAGGGCACAGCGTGTAGAACTCTTTGCCGGCAGGCATACCCTCAACCGCGCCGACACTGACAATTTCACACACACCCGTAGAGGAATAAAACACCATATCGCCTAAACCGTACATCACCGTAAACCCCTTTCGCCCGATTGTTTTTCATTCAATTTGAACTCATTATTATTATAGCATTTTTTGAATAAAAAATCAAATGTCAAAAGCTGATTTTTATAGAAAAACAGGCGTTTTTTGACAGTTTGAGCAAATGTATCGCAAGTAAAAACGGCTTATCGCTTTACAATGATAAGCCGTTTTTTATAGTGATTTTTTGATAACTACACTCTGATTTTGTCTCTGACTGCTTTGAATCCCTCTATGTTTTCAAACAGGTAGCCGCCGATGAGCTGCATCATCTCAAAATCTTCCTCACTGTCGATATCCAAAACCGCCGTGTCCTTCATAAGATAGACCAGGCACTTTGTATCCCAAAGAATTCCCGTTGTGTTTGTCGCCAAAAAGTCTCTGTCAAACACATAAATCGACGCATTCAAATCGTAAATTGCCGGCGCCTGCTGACGAGCGGTAAACGGCGACTCTATGACTTTTTCCACATGGTCGCCCACTTGCTTTACCATATTGAAATACGGGTTTCTCCTCGAGCCGCAAGCCGAGAAAACCAGCCCGGCGTCGTCTCTTTCCAGTTTCATTTTATAGGCGTTCAGCACATCGTCAATCTGTCTAAGCGGAGATGTGATGTCTAAGTCTATAAGATAGTCGTATGTCTTTGAGTATTTTGACTCCATGTACTTTAATGTCTGCTGAAAAACAGCCATTTTCGGCACGATGTCGCCGCCCAATTCCCGCGGGCGAGGCACATATTCGACCTCCGGGTACTTTGCCGCCACCAAGTCTCTCAAAATGTCGCTGTCGGTATTCAGGGCGATATCCACCTCCGCCCCCGAGCGAGAGGCAAAATCCAAAGCCGAAGCCAGGGTGTAGTAGACCAGAGGTCTGTCCAAAAATGTTTTGAGATTTTTGTTTTTGAAGCCTTTGCTGCCCCGTCTGCCGCATACCGTGATAAGAACTTTTTTCATATTAAGCCTCTTTTCCGAGTGTGAGAGCCAAAACCATGTTTGCTCTGTACACATCATTTATATTTTCCGCCCTGCCGTCCATAATGTCCAAAACATTTCTCATCTCTCTGATGAAGCGTTCGTTGGCGTCTTCATTGCAGTTTATTATTTCGCCGCTCGGCAGTTTTACGCTGCCCTTGCCGAATTCCGCTTCATAAGTGCCGTCCTTTGTGAAAACCTCGCAGGTGCGGCGGTACTCTCTGCCGAAATAGTCCAGATGCACCTCGCATATTTTGTCACGGTAGCGCGCGATATACACCGACAAGTCGTCGGAGGTTATTTCCAAATCCGAATATGTGCCGCGGAAGTTGCAGCTTTCAAGCGGGAAACCGAACAAATCCGTCATGTAGTCCAGCTCGTGTATCAGGTCAATGGTGACGCCGCCGCCCAGTTCTCTGATTGCCGAATAGTTTTTGCGGTAGTCGATGTTAGGTCTCCAGCCCGGCAGATAGGACGAGCATATAATTCTGACGGAATAGACTTTTTCGCTTTTCAAAAGCCTTTTCAGCGTCATATACGCCGCCGTATATCGCATAGGGCAAGCCACATAGGCATTTTTGGCGTTTAATCCCAGAGCGTCTATGTCATAAATGCAGTCCTCAAAAATCGGTTTTTCGATAAAGTAGAATTTAACCTTGCCTTTGAGGTCTGACAGTGCCTGCCGGTGCAGAGTGGTAGGGTTTGTGATAAAAGCCAAATCGTAAACCGTGTCGTCAAGCGTTTTGATTTGCCTGTCGATGAGAGCCCGGGTTTGTGCCGGCAGCTCTCTGTCGGAGGAGCGCAACGCGGTGACGGAAAGAGAAATGCCCCTTTCCTTTGCGACAAAATGCAGATTTTTCAGGTGTCTTGTGCCGATGCTGCCGACGCCGACAAATAAAACTTTCATCATTCAATACCCTCTATTTTGTCCATAACGGAAATTGTGTAAAGGTCTTTTTCATAGGAATATTTAGGCTGTTCTCTGCCGTTTACGACCTCGAGGAAATTTTTCATCTCGTCCACATAGGCGTTTTCAACGATGTTGTCGGAATAGCCGTCCATATGTTCAAAGGTTTCATAGGTGTTGATAAACTCCTTTTCGCCGGTGTCGTGATTGAATTTGTACAGAGCCTTCGGGTTGCCCTCCCAGAAGAGATGCAGATTTTCGCCGAAAACCTCCAAATAGCGCACGGCTTTCGGGCAGACCACATCCACAGCCAAAACGCCCTGTGTGCCGTCCTCGTGAGTGAGCGTGATAAAGTATTTGTCGTCAAAGTCAATATCCAGCTCTGTCATTCTCTGTGAAACGGAATGTACGCTCTTTACCTTGCCGAAGGTCTCAATAAGCCACGGCAGCTCAATACCCATAATCTCGCGGCAGCCGTTTGTGCGCTTCCAGCCGATAAAGAAGTTGCGGTAGTCCTCCCACGGATGCCAATCCGGCAGATACTGACCGATGTGGTAAATATAGGACACAGGCTTTTTGAAGCTTTCGACCTGTTCCATTATGTACCTGATTTCGCCCCTGTACAGCATTGTGGACGACAGGAAAAGCACCGTGCCGCTTTCCTTTGCCATAGACATAAGCTCTTCATAGCCGTCGGATACAAGGTTCAGCTCGGTAAATGTGTTGATTTTATAGCCCAAAAGGCTTTTGATGATTGCGTAATGCGATGTAGGCGAAGTGGATACAAACGCCAAATCCGGCTTTTCACACCGGGCGTCGTCTATCGACCGGTATGTTTTGCAGCCCATTTTTTCAACCTGTGCTCGTCTTTCCGGGTTTGTGTCCACGCCGATTATTTCGACCGACGGGTCTATACCTTTCATAAGGCGGATTCTTCTTTTGCCCATAGAGCCGAGACCGATAACAAGAGCTTTCATATTTTCTCCTTTATAAATCGTAAAATTCTTTTGTTTTGTGCCGTGAATAAACATATTCCGTTATAATTTGTGTGATTTTTTCGCTGGCGACAACCCCCGCGTCGTAAGGATTGGTTACATTTTCGCACACCTTTGCAAACTCCGGCGAGAGAGCCTTTTTAATACCGGCGAGAATATCCTCTTTTTCCGCCGAGGTGCAGATGACATTTTCCGCAATGAATCTGCCCTTTTGTCTGTCGCCTATATTAACGGTAGGCGTGCCGAATGCCGGTGTCTCCACCACGCCGGACGAGGAATTGCCGATGACGACGGCGGTGTATTTCATGGCCGACAGATAGCGGCGCATACCGAGAGAGAAAAACGCCTTTGCTCTGCCCCGGTTTTTCCGGCAGTAGTCGTCGACCGTTTTATTTATAATGTCGCCGCCTGCGTCCGCATTGGATTTTGTGAAAATTAAATTTATATCCGTCTCGTCCAAAGCGTCCAACAGCTTTTGCATATCCGCCCGTGGTGAAGAGTTTTTCTGCGTCTCCGGGTGGTAGGTGATAAGTGCGAATTTGCCCAAATTTTCAAATCCAAGGCTCTTTTCCAGCTCTTCCAAGGACATAAGCGGCACGCTTTTAATATTTTCGTTGCCCAATCCGCCCACATTGAAAACGGTGTTTGGGTTTTCTCCCAGTTGAATCACCCTCTTTGCGCTGTCCGCACAGGACGGAAAGTGCAGAGAGGACATTTTAGTGATGCAATGGCGGTAAAAATCGTCCTTTGCGCCGACGGTGACATCTCCGCCGGAAATATGCGCCACCGGTACGGACAGAGCCGCCGCCCGCACGGCAACGGCAAAAATCTCGTACCTGTCGCCCAGTACCAAGACCGCGTCCGGTTTTTCCGCCGTAATTATGTCGGTGAAAACATCTATTGTGTATGCTATTGTCTTTGCGGCGGCAATTTCGCCTATGCCGAATTTCATAATATCCGGCGTGTATGCCAATTCAAATCCGTCGTTTTTTATCTCGTCAACCGTGTTGCCGTATTCCGCCATCAAATGAGTCCCGGTGGCGACAAGACACAGTGAGAGCTTGTCGCTGTCGTCTATTCTTTTGATGACGGGGCGCAAAAGACCGTAGTCGGCACGGGTGGATGTGACCGTCATAATTTTTTTCATATTAAAGCTCGATGAGTTCATCGTATTCAAAATCTCTCTTTGCGGTTTTGCCCAGCACCTCATACCATTTCATAGGGGAAATGCCGTTGCCCGGGCGCTTTACGGTCAAATTGTCCGCCGTGAAGGTTTCGCCGGCTTTTATCCGTCTTTTTGCGACTATTGATTTTCTGGCAATGTCCTTGTTTTTGCCCTCCGACCGAGTTACTCTCTTTACGCCGTCGCCGAGAGCCAGCTCTGTGCGGCGAATTGAATTAATCATCGCTTTGAGCTCCTGCGGCTCCATCGAAGCGTGGTGGTCAGGACCCTCCATATTTCTGTCGAGGGTAAAGTGTTTTTCGATTACGGTCGCGCCCAAAGCAACCGCCGCAATGTCGGCCTCAGGCCCGAGAGTGTGGTCGGACAGACCGACCTTTGTGCCGAAGGTCTTTTGAATATCCAGCATCGCTCTTACATTGGCGTCTTCAATCGGTGTCGGGTATTCGGTGTTGCAGTGCAAAATCGTGATTTCCCCTGCGCCGTTATTTTTGAGAATCTCGACGGCAGCGCCGATTTCCTCCATTTCGCACATACCGGTAGACATAATTACAGGCTTGTGCAGTTTTGCGATTTTTTCAAGATAAGGCAAATTTGTCACCTCGCCGGACGGGATTTTCCAGACAGGGATATCCATTTCCGCCAAAAAGTCCACAGAATCCAAATCAAAAGCCGTCGACAGATACATAATACCTATCGAGTCGCAGTATTCCTTCAATTCTCTGTGGGCGTCAAAGCCGAAATGTATTTTCTTTACCATATCCAGCTGGCTTTCGCCGGCGCCGGTGGTCTCTTTTTGATATTCGGCTTTCGGGGCAAATTGGCTGATGACAAGCTCCGGCTTTGCCGTCTGATATTTTACAATGTCCGCGCCGCATTCCTTGGCGACAAGCGCCATTTTTTTGGCGAGTTCCAAAGAGCCGTTGTGGTTTACGCCGGCTTCCGCAATGATGAGAACTGACATAATGATTTCTCCTTGATTTTTACATAGATGTACTTATATTTATTTTATCACATTTATTCCACAATAAAAAGATAAAATGTGAACAATACATAAAATATTCTCGCGCATTAAACTAAAAATGTATTGTGAGGGACAGTATGGATAACAACGAATATCTTAACCGGGTCAAAGAGGCCGCCAAAGAGGGCGCAAAAGAAGCTGTGACCGAAAATGCACGCAAAATAAAGGGCAGGGGCGGTTTTTTGAGAATAAATCTCAGCTCTGTTTTGATGATAGCCGTTTTGATTTGCGGCGTGTTCTTTGTACGGGATATGAAATCCAACATCAAAGATATAAAAGAGCAATTCACCGCCGTAAAGCCGGTACGGGACCACGATATGACGATAGATAACAACGGGTTTTTGGGCTTTACCGTCGCGGATTTTCAAGACGCCATACTCGGCGCAAGCACGCGGCAGAAAAAACTGATTGTGTACAAAAGAGAGATGACCGTGGGCACGGACTTGACAAAAGCCGGATTTGCGAATCTCAAACTGACTACAAAAACCCAGCTCATCACCTATAAAGG
>JAQXIW010000025.1 GCA_029007985.1 Oscillospiraceae bacterium
AATGTGGGCAAAAGTACACTTTTTAACGCCATAACAAATGCGGGCGCCGCCAGCGCAAACTTCCCTTTCTGCACAATCGAGCCTAATGTGGGCGTGGTTGCCGTGCCGGACGAGAGGCTGGACAAGCTCGCCGAAATGTACAATCCTAAAAAATACACTCCGGCCACCATCGAATTCGTCGACATTGCCGGTCTGGTAAAGGGCGCGTCTCACGGCGAGGGTCTGGGCAATAAATTTTTGTCTCACATTCGCGAGGTCGACGCAATCATTCACATGGTCAGATGCTTTGACAGCGACGACATCATTCATGTCGAGGGCTCGGTCGACCCTATCCGCGATATCGAGACAATAGATTTGGAATTGATTTTTTCCGATGTGGAGATAGTCGAGAGAGCTTTGGGCAGAGCCAACACTCGGGCAAAGGGCGACAGAAAACTTTTGGAAAAGGTGGCTTTCCTGGAAAAACTGCGCGATTTTCTGATGGAGGGCAAAAACGCCCGCGGATTTGAGCTTGAAAACGAGCACGAAGAAGAATGGTTTGCCGAATTGCCTTTGCTTTCCGCAAAGCCGGTCATCTATGCCTGCAACGTGTCCGAGGACGATTTGCTTATGGGCATCGGCGACAATCCGTACTATCCGACGGTGGTGAGAAAAGCCCGGGAGGACAAATCCGGCTGTCTGCCTATCTGTGCAAAGACCGAGGAGGACATAAACGGCCTGTCGAGAGAGGAAAAGCGCGAATTTTTGGCGGAGCTCGGCGTCGAGCAGTCCGGTCTGGACACGCTTATCAAGGAGTCTTATTCTCTGCTGGGTCTGATTTCCTTTTTGACTGCCGGCCCGGAGGAAGTCCGCGCATGGACAATTAAAAAAGGTACAAAAGCCCCTCAGGCCGCCGGCAAAATTCATTCCGACTTCGAGAGAGGCTTCATCAGGGCGGAAATAATCGCCTTTGACGATCTTATGGCTTGCGGCACGATGACTGCGGCAAGGGAAAAAGGTCTCATTCGCTCAGAGGGCAAGGAATATGTGATGCATGACGGCGATGTAACGCTTTTCAGATTCAATGTTTAAGGGGTAAATATGGAAAAAATCGGTATAATCGGCGCAATGCCGGAGGAAGTATTGCTTTTGAAAAACAGAATGTCCGGAGTGAGCATAGAAAAAGTCGCAGGTCTGGAAATATACTGCGGCGAAATGCACGGCAAAAAGGTCTGCCTTTGCCAAAGCGGTATGGGCAAGGTCGCACGGGGCGCCGCCACACAGGTGCTCTGTCTGAAATACGGTATCGACAAGATGATTTTCAGCGGAATTGCCGGCAATATGACGACGAAAATCGGCGTGGGCGATGTCTGTCTGGGCAAAGAAGTGATGTATCACGACGCGGATTTGAGAATGATTGCCCAGCACTACCCGAATTTAACCTCATACAAGGGCGACGAAGGGCTGCTTGAAGCCGCCGGCAGAGCCTGCAGAGAGATAGGCGCAAACTACATAGAGGGCAAAATCGCCACCGGCGATCAGTTTGTGGGCGATTCGCGGACGAAAAATAAAATCCGGGATTTCTGCGACCCGGACTGCGTTGAAATGGAGGGCGCCGCCGTGGCACACATTGCCGCAAAAAACGATGTGCCGTGCCTGGTGATACGCTCGATGAGCGACAATGCCGACGAAGCCGCAACGGAAAAGCTTATCGTAAAGCAGTTTGACATTTCCGAATACGCCGACCACGCCGCAAAAATCTGCGAACTGACGGTGAAGTATTGCTGATTGGCGGTTTGGCAGTGTAAAAAGTGCATTTTGATTGATTTGATACAAACCGCCAAAGAGACGGCGGTAAAAAGCAGTCAGAATAAAATAGGCAAAAATGAAACAAGGTGTTCTGTTGAACACCTTGTTTTTTTTCATTATCGGGTTTTACTCAATACCGTTTTGAGATATTGACCGACGCCCGCCCCATTACTTTGAAAAGTCAACAGGTACGACTGCGCCCCGGTATGTGTCTGTGATGAATGTCTTGATTGCGTCTGACTGCAATACTTCGGCGAGAGCCTGAATGCCCGGGTTATTCTCGTTGCCTTCCTTTACACAGAGAATGTTTGCGTATGTTGTGGCTGCGATGCCGTCGGAATCCTCGGACGCAAGTCTTGTGTCGGCGATGCCGGCGGATACGGCGTAGTTGCCGTTGATTACCGCAAAGTCACAGTCAGGCAGAACATTTACCGTCTGGGCGGCTTCGACTTCAAAGAATTCGATGTTGTACGGGTTTTCGACAATGTCCTTAGGTGTGACTGTCAGGTCTGCGTTTTCCGGGAGCTTGATAAAACCGAGTTTCTCACAGAGCAGCAACGCTCTGGCTTCGTTTGTCGTGTCGTTAGGTACTGCGATAACGGCGCCGTCCTTGATGTCGTCAAGCGAGGCTGTCTTGCCGCCGTAAATTGAAAGCGGCTCAAAGTGAACGGCTGCAACCGTGGCGATGTGAGTGCCGTTGTCGGCGTTGAAAGATGTCTGGTAAGGCTGATGTGCAAAGTAGTTTGCGTCCAGCTCGCCGTCTTCAACCGCCGTGTTAGGCATTACATAGTCTGTAAATTCTACGATTTCCAGATCGTATCCCTTTTCTTTCAGCGGTTCAACGCACTGCTGGAGAATTTCGGCGTGCGGTGCCGGTGAAGCGCCGACCTTGATTTTTGTCAAAGTTTCCTCGGACGATGACTGTGAATTGCTGTTTGAGCAAGCTGCCAGCGACAGCGCAAGTACGGCTGTCAGGGCAATTTTGGTAAGTTTTCTCATAATTATACCTCTTCCTTTATTCATATATCTATTTAATATCGCTTAACGCGCTATTACGAATTTAAGTTCCTCTTGTCGCTGTTCTTTGCGGCGACATCGAAAACCGTCTGAATGATGCACACGATAACCACTATTATCGCTACCGACGCCCACATGACCGGCGGTGTGCGCCTGTGATAACCGTATCTTATTGCTATGTCGCCCAGCCCCCCGGCGCCTATTGAGCCGGCGATGGCGGAATAGCCGATGAGGGTGATACAGGTCATTGATATACCCCTGATGAGCGACGGCACGCTCTCGGTGATGATGACTTTTATCAAAGTCTTTGTGTCCGCGCCCATGCATTGACAGGCCTCGATAACGCCCTTGTCAATTTCCGCCAGCGAATTGTACACCAGTCTGGCTACAAACGGCGCACAGCCGATAGTCAGCGGGAATATCGCCGCCGTCGCGCCGATTGCCTTGCCGACGACAAATCTCGTCGCCGGAATAAGCACGACTATCAAAATGATGAAAGGGAATGAGCGCAGAATGTTGATGAGCCGGGAATAGACCCTGTTGAATTGAACATTTTCTTTTATTCCGTCCTTTTCGGTGATGAAGAGCAGTACGCCCATCGGCAGCCCCAGCACATAGCTGAAAAACGCCGCCGTCAGCGACATATACAGCGTGTCGCGCAGGCCCTCTGCCAAGAGAACGCCGTAATTAGATATAAACTCAGCCATCTGTCACACCTGCCAATCCAAGAGTAATTTTGTTATTTCGCTTTGCGGATTTGAGAAAACATCCTGCACATTGCCGTATTCGGCGACCTCGCCGGAGGAAATCACGGCGACTCGGTTACATATTTTTCTCACCACGCCTATTTCGTGGGTGATGATGACGACGGTTACATTGAGCTCTTTGTTGATTTCTGTCAAAAGATTCAGCACCTGTTTTGTCGTCATCGGGTCGAGAGCCGAGGTAGGCTCGTCGCAGAGAAGAATTTTTGGGTTGGTCGCCAGCGCTCTGGCGATAGCCACACGCTGTTTTTGACCGCCGGAAAGCTGTGACGGATAGGCGTTTTGCTTGTCGGATAAGTCCACCACCGCCAGAAGTCTTTTGACCTGCCGGTCGATTTCGTCCTTTTTCGCCCCGGCTATTTTAAGGGGAAAAGCGATGTTGTCGTAGACATTTTTTTGCATCAGCAGATTGTAGCCCTGAAAAACCACGCCCATCTGCTTTCTCACCGGTATCAGTTTTGAGCCCGTGAGCCCCACTATTGATTTGCCCTCGATTTTAATATCGCCCTCAGTCGGCGTTTCCAAACCGGAAAGACATCTCAGCAAAGTGCTTTTGCCGGCGCCTGATATGCCGATAATTCCGAAAATGTCGCCCTTTTCAATGTCGATGTTCACATTGTTCAGGGCTTTGACGGTGCTGTCCGCCTGTATGAAGTCTTTTGAAAGATTAGAAATATTTATCATAAATTCACCGATTGTCAAAATAAAAAACCCCTGCTTTCCCATACGGGAAAACAAGGGTGAAAATCTAAAATAATTCCACGGTACCACCTTGGTTTTGACAAACATTGCTGTTTGTCACTCATCAGCCACTCGACGGTTAATACGGCTTTATGGCTTATTGCTGTAACGGGCAAACCCGAAAATGACTAAATATCATCATTTCGACTCGGAGACCATCTTCAATCAATTTCGTTTTACCCCTTTTCAGCTCGCGGGGCTCTCTGTGAAAACTACGGTGATTTACTCTTCTCGTCAGTGTCTTTGTGTTATTGTGATTACCATTTTACAACGATTTTTGTTTTTGTCAACGATGTTTTGTTAATTTTGTTAATTTTTCCATAGAACAGAGGGTGAAAACGCGGCATTTAGTTATTTTGTACAAAGACAGAATGGCTCACCGGGACAGGCGAATTAAAATAGATACAAGGTTAAGAAAGGCCCCTTTTGGATAAAGGGGGCTGTCTGCGTAGCAGACTGGGGGATTGATTTATTATTCTGAAAATATATAGGGGTTACATTCAACCGATGTTTTCTATCCCCACCGACTCGACATTCGTCGACCTACCTCCCCTTAGGCATAAAGGGGAGGCTTGCGGCAATATTTTCATTTTCAAAAGACAACAATCAAACAGATATATACTACCGGGACGATGTTGGCATCGTCCCCTACATATTTTGTTATATTGAGCAAGGCTCACCTTGTCAGGGAGTGCGGGTGTCCGGGGGACACCTTTGACGAAGTCAAAAGCACCGACCGAGCCGACAGGAACCTTTAATAGACAGCATTCTTTAGCAAGGCTCCACTTGTCAGGGGAGCTGTCGCTGAAAGCGACTGAGGGGTAGTCTTTGAAAGAAAACATTACTATTATGATGTGTTTTTTTCTCTCCCTCCGTCTTGGCTTACGCCAATCCACCTCTCTCGTCAGAGAGAGGCTTGCTGCAATGTTTTCGCTTTCTAAAGACGATAATCCAACAAATATTTACTAACGGTACGATGCCCACATCGTCCCGAATGTTATTCAACGATAAAAAATATATGATAACTATCCTGAAAACAAACTTATTGTTATTCTGTTCTCTCTCTCCGTCAAAAGTCTACGACTTTTGCCACCTCTCTCGTCAGAGAGAGGCTTGCAGAAATTTTTCTACCCCCAAAACGCCGGGCTGCCGAGAAAATCGGTATACTCTCTCGGCACGACGGCGCCGCTTATTACCGGGTAAAACACCGCAAACGCCCCGGCCGACAGGACGATAAACCGCAAAATGAGCCTTTTTCTCTTTTTGTTTTGAAAATCCGCCGTGCATACCTTTGCAAAACCGCCTATCGCCAAAATGACGAAAACGGCGCAGGTGTAGTAGTGGTAAATAAACAACGGTCTATGTATAAACGCCCACGGCAAAAGGGCGCACAGCCAGCTCGCCGCAACGGCGGCAAAGCTCACGCTTTTCTTTTTTATGCCGTAATATGCACAGAAAATCACACAGAAAAAGCCGAAAATCCATATAATCGGGTTGCCGAATGAGGAAATTGTCGAAATTTTATCGCCGATATAGGACACGGCAAACCAAATCGGCTTTGAGTCAAACCGCCAGCAATGCCAAGGCGACCGATAGGGGTGAGTCGCCGTCACACCGCTGTGATAGGCGAAAATATTGTGCTGAATTTCAAGGTAACTTCTCAGCTTCCGCGCTAAATTTCCTCCGCTCAAAAACGGCACATTCACCGCAAAACACACCCAAAGCGGCAAAATCACAAAGGCAAACAGGCAGAAAACACAGGTCAGCCCGATGTTTTTTGCCATAATTATTTTGTCGTCGGCGTTTTTGTATCTCTCGGCGCAAATCATAAAGAAAAACAGCGCCAGTCCGACACAGGCAAAGGCGGCGTTCCACTTGACCGACAGGGCGCAGCCCATAGACAGACCGCCGAAAAGCAGACAGAATATGCCCCTTGTCTCGTCGGCGTATTTACGGTAATACGCCATAAACAGAAAACTCAACAGGCAAAACAGCACCAAAAATGTGTCAACGGTGGCGATTCTGCTTTGAGTGTAGTGCATAAACTCCAGGGAAAGCAGGGCGGCGCAAATTAAGCCGCATTTTTTGCTGTCGAAAAGCCGCCAGGCCAAAAGGTAAATGACAGGTATCATAATTATGCCGGCGATAACACCGAAAACTCTCGCCCCGAAAGGATTCATACCGAAAAGCATAATTCCGGCGGCGATTATCATTTTGCCCAGCGGCGGATGGGTGGTTTCGTAGAGAGAATACCCCTTTGTCATCTCATACGCCGTGCGCGCAAAATAAATTTCGTCAAAGTAAGTCGAATAATAAAAATCGTCGGCGGCTGTCGGTACGGTCTCGCTCTCGTCCAGCGCAAGATAAGGGCTGTACGCCCCGTGACAAGAGCTGTCTGTGATACTGCCTCGTATAATTTCGCCGTTTGCGTCGATTACAATAATCTCGCTTATAACGGAATATTCTTTGTTCGCCTTTATCAACAGGCTGTCTGTGTATAGATTGACCCGGGTTTTCTTCCATTTGAAAACTCTGTCGTGGGTGATTTCTGCGATTTCCTGCCGGGAATTGCCGTCGCCCGGCACCGATATTGAAATGTCCGCCCCGACTTTTCGGCATTTTTCCGGGTAATTCTCATCACCCAATCCGGAAAATGTCCAAATTTCTTTTATCTGCACCGGGCTGTCAAAAGTATAGACAAAATACTCGCCGGCCTCGCCGCTCTGCCAAAAGGTCTCGGGTGATTTTGTCCGCCCCAGTCGGTAAAAGGCGAAAAGCGAATAGACAATCACAATTCCGGCAAGGGCAAACTCGGCAATGTGCTCGGTCAAAAATATTATTTTCGGCTCTTTCAAAGCCTCTCTCGCAAACAGAACAAGCCCCGCCACGCAGACGGCAACGCACAGAGCGCCGACGGCTCTCTGCCGCGACGGCGAAATGTAATACGGCCCGTACTGCGACGACATCGACATGGCAATGTTGAGATAGCCGTTTGCCGACGAGGCCACACCCAGAGCCAAAAAGTATTTTTTTCCGCTGTAAATAAAGCCGAACAAGGCGATAATCACCGACGGAAATATGTATCTTTCGTGCATCATTGTGCCGAAGGTGAATATGACGGATATAAGGCAAAACGCCGTGTTAAAGACTGCCGTTCTCTTTTCACACCTGAAAAACAGGTAAGCCGTGCCGCATAAAAGCAAGGTGATGACGACGGTATTTATGTATTCCGCCCCGGCGACGCCGTCCAGCGCAACCCAGTTTTTATTCATCAGCCGCCAAAAATTGTAGGCGTTTACCGTAAAATAGCGGTAGCCGTTCATTGTGCTGCGATACAGGTTTATCAGCCACAGTGGGCTCAAACCGTCGGAAAACGGCAGAGAAAACCCCCAAAGGCACAAAAATCCCACCGACAGCGCCTTTGCCGTCTCTTTCACATCGGCTTTTCTTATCATTAAAAACAACAGCACAGGGCCGAAAAGCAGGGCCTGCGGTTTAGTCAAAAGTGCGACTGCATAGCATACGGAGGCCACGATTGTCCTGTCCTCGACGAGAAAACAAAAGGAAAGCACCAGAAACAGCGACAAAAAGCTGTCAATCTGGCCCCAAACCGCCGAATTGTATACTACCATAGGGCAAAACACATACAGCGCCGCAAGATAAAGCGACAACTTGCCGTCGGTCAGCCTTTTTGAAAATCGGTAAATCACATAGCCGGAGACAATGTCCGCAATCATCGGCGCCAGCTTCACCGCAAAAATATCCGCAACGCCGCCGCTTATACCGAGTAAATTTTTTATCACTTGAGTGACAAACAGCACATACATATAAAACGGGGGATAGTCCAAAAAGAAATCACCGCCGTACATATTGCCAAAGCCCACCTCGACGGTTTTCGCCGCCCATGCGGTAAAACAACCGGTGTCAAAGGAAAAGCTGTAATCCCTTGCCGCCAGGGCGCATCTTACCGCAAACCCGGTGAAAAGAATTAAAAATAATATGGATTTTTCACTCTTTTTGTATACATCGTTTCTTGCGTTCTCAAAATAACGGTACCCCAAAAGGGCACAGATAACATATATTAAAATCACAGCGGTGTATGCAGTCATTGTAATCTCCGTTTGCTTATTTTTGCGTTATTATACAAAAATTATAACACAGACCGGGATATAATTAAACATACAGCCGGCTTTTTAATACAAAAACCGCCCGAAAGGGCGGTTTGTTGTGTGCGGTTTTGTTTTCGTTTTGCGGTGTTTTCACGCAATCGCTTAATTGCGAAGCCGCAAAACTATGCCGTTGCGCCGATAAATCCTTTCGCCGCAACTTTACATTATTTAAGTTTAGACTCTCTGTACAGAATATCGCTTCTCGCCGGGCCGTTTGACACCATTGTTATCGGGCACTCGATATGCTTTTCGATGAAGTCCACATAGTTTTTTGCCTCCTGCGGCAAATCCTCGTAATTCTTTATACCTCTGATGTCGCATTTCCAGCCTTTGAGAGAAGAGTAA
>JAQXIW010000026.1 GCA_029007985.1 Oscillospiraceae bacterium
AAAAGATTATTATTACAGTATTTTTCAAATTTTTGAATATGCTTATATATAAGCGTGTATTAGAAAATAATACTGATTTTCAATAGCGATAAAAGAGAAAGGAGGAACCGACCGAGGCGGAAAACGGTCTCTTATAGGCAAAAAGTACGAGTAAGGCCCATTTTAGATAAAGGGGTGCGTGTGTCCGGGGGACACCTTTGCCGAAGTCAAAAGCACCGACCGAAGCAACAAGCGGTATTAAGTTTGAAAAAGTAACTAACAGTCTTTAGTGAATAATAAGATTGAGAAAGGCCCACTTGTGTAAAGGGGGCTGTCTGCGTAGCAGACTGGGGGATTGAACAGCAATCATTCAATGATTATATAGTATTTTCAATTATTATCGTCTATCCCCACCGTCAAAAGTCTGCGACTTTTGCCACCTCCCCTTTGTCTAAAAGGGGAGGCTTGCGCTAATATTTCTGCTTTCAAAAGAATTGTATATACGAGTACATTTTACCGTAGGGGACGATGCCTACATCGTCCCGAACATTATGTCTTTATTTTTACAGATTCACCGAAAAATTAGAGTTATCTATTCTCTCTCTCCGTCTTGGATTACGCCAATACACCTCCCTCATCAGATGGAGGCCTGCGGCAATGTTTTCACTTTTGAAAGACACAAAGCCTACAAATCATTATATATACTGCTGGGACGAGACAGGGTTAATCCACTACATTGTATTGGTAAATCAGGCGAGGCTCCACTTGTCAGGGGAGCTGTCGCTGAAAGCGACTGAGGGGTAGTCTAAAAATATAGCGTTACAATTATGATGTGTTTTTTCTCTCCCTCCGTCAAAAATCAGAGATTTTTGCCACCTCCCTCATCAGATGGAGGCTTGCTGAAAATTCCCATATAATAAAGAATGAAGTTTGCTCTATCGGTGTTTTCTATCCCCACCGTCAAAAGTCTGCGACTTTTGCCACCTCCCCTTTGTCTAAAAGGGGAGGCTTGCAGCAATGTTTTCACTTTCGAAAGACGCAAAGCCTACAAATCATTATATATACTACCGGGACGATATCGGGCATAGTCCCCTACATTGTATTGGTAAATCAAGCAAGGCACCCCTTTATCTAAAAGGGGAGGCTTGCGCTAATTATTCTGCTATCAAAGAAATTACTTATACAAAATCTTCACCGAGAAAGGTGCACACAGTGCAAATGCTTCTAATTTATTATTGACGCCGTGTGAAATAACACTATTATTAAAGCAAAACTGATTTTGAAATTAAAACGACTCGTTCAGTCCTTCGAATTGCTTTGCCTTAACGATTCTTTTACAGCCAAGTCTATATATTCGCATACACCGAGAAAGTTTTTGAAAATCTCATTGTTGGGAATGCGGATGACTTTCAGCCCGTATTGCCGTAAAAACTCGGTGCGACTTTCGTCTTTATTTATACCTTTGTCCTCATAGTGACCGGAGCCGTCCAATTCTACAACAAGATTCGCCCGTGCACAGTAGAAGTCCGCTATATATCGTCCCAAGACTTTTTGCCTTAAAAACTTCACAGGGTAATCTCGTAAAAAACCATACCACAGGTGTCGCTCTTCTTTTGTCATATTTTTTCTCAGTTGTCTTGCAAAAGGGACAAGGCTTTTGTTGTGCTTTTTTTGCATTTCAGTTTACCGTATTTTGAAATTTAAGAAACCGCGCAAACACAAGAAATCACGATAAAAATCACTCAAACACATCCGTGCTGACGGTCATAACCTCAAAGCCGTCGTCTGCGAAAATTTCGACAATGCCTCTGTCAAAATACATATCAATATGACAGTCGCCGCATTTTTCTCTCTTGGCGTGCATTATCGTATAGGCTTCGTCCTGTGCCAAAAGGTCTGTCTTTTGGGCGATAGGGGATATTTTCCTGTCAAGGTGTATGTACTTTTCGCCCACGGTCAAGGTGAAAGCCGGCTGTCCGCCGTTTTCGACGGTCACGGTTTCGCCCACCTTCAAATCATAGCTCTTTTTGCAAAACTCGGCGGCAGGGGTGAATTTTAAGCGGTAGCCGTTATCGGTCTTTACCAAATCCGCATATCTTGGGGCGGTCATTTTGCCGCGGTAATCACGGCAAGGGGTGGTCTTGACATAGCCCCAATTTTCCGCCCAGCCGATGAAAAGCGGCTTGTCAACGCCGGCAAAAGACACCATCGCGTAGTTATCCGTACCCCAATCCGGGATTAAAACTTCGTTTTCTCCCTCCTCGGCGGTGAAGGAGTAGCCGTCCCAAGAGCCGACAAAATACTGCATCGGGTGGCCCTTTATCACGCCGAAAGGCAGATTTTCGCTGTTTTCCATCGTAACCGAATCAATCAGCACATATTTTTCGCCGTCCGGGGTGTCAAATCTTACTAAATCCGGGCATTCGTAAATGCCGTCGATGATTTTTTTCTCAGGGGCAAACTCGCCGCTTTTTTCCCAGTGAATAAAATCGTCTGTGTGGTAAAAAAGTATTCTGTCGCCGCCGCTCAGCACAGCCGAATAGCCGCCGCGCACTTTGTCCGGGAACATTTTCGGGTCGCGGCAATCCGGCCTGTAACCGTCGGTGCCAAGCACATTCGGTATCACCGGGTTGTTTTCATACTTTGTAAAGTGAATGTAATCCGTCGAATAGGCTATGGATTGTTGTTGCTCGCCGGTCACGGGATTGTGGGAGGTATACATCGCTATCATCCGCGGCTTTTTGCCCCCAAAGCCAGACAGATTTTCTGTATCAATCACCGCCGAGCCGGAAAATATGTAGCCCAGCCGGTCGGGGCAGAGGGCGGTTTCCTTTTCATCCCAGGTCAGCAAGTCGCGGCTTTGGGCGTGCCCCCAATACATAGGGCCCCAAATAGGCTCGTCCGGGTAATACTGAAAGAAAATGTGATAGACTCCGTCGGCAAATACGCAGCCGTTCGGGTCGTTTATCCAGCCTTTTTTAGGCGTAAAATGATATAAAGGTCTGTTGCTCATATTATCGCTCCGTTTTGTTTTTTTATATTCTATAATAGAGCCGCCGTTAATTCAAGAAAAAGTTATAGCAAAGACAAAACACAGTCAAAATTCCGCTTTACCGAATATGCCGCCTTATATGCACCTTTGGCTTTTATCAGGCGCCCCACAGTTATCAAAAAAATTACACTTGCAAATTTGCAAATTCTGTATATAATAGTATAGTAAAATAATATACAGAGGAGAGAACAATTATGCCATCAAATGCAGAATTCAAATTTGAAGTCGTAAAAACTCTCGGTGTTGTCAGCGAAGGCAAAAACGGCTGGAAAAAGGAGCTCAACCTTGTATCCTGGTCAAACAGACCTGCAAAATACGACATCAGAGAATGGAACGAAGACCACACTCAGATGAGAAAGGGTATCACACTGACAGACGAGGAAATCGCCGTGCTCAAAGAGATACTTGACGAAATCGACCTTTAATATTAAATAAATACAGGGCAATCCCGTTTTGGGGTTGCCTTTTTGCTTGTATAAGCAATTCTTATAATAAACATATTACTTGTTTGTGCACAAAATATATTAACAAAAGACAAAATATTTGATAAAATGTTACTTATAAAAGTATGCGAATAACGGAGGCATTTATTATGAAATACGGTATTATTGGCTTTGGCTGTGCCGGCTACTATGCGGCTAAGACAATCAGAGCCAACGACAAAGACGGTGAGATTGTTGTGTATTCCGACCACAACGCCGCACCGTACAACCCTATGCTTACTACATACTATGTCGCGGAAAAAATACCTTACGAGGCTTTATTTCCGTTTGGCTCAATGGAAAAAATCAAAGACGAATTAAACTTGACGGTTCACACAGGCACAAAAGTAGCCCGGGTAAAAGCCGCCGAAAAAGAGATAGTTCTGACAGACGGCACAAGCGAAAAATTCGACAAAATTTTAGTCGCCACCGGCGCCAGAGCCTTTGCGCCTAAGGTTGACGGAATGGACCCGGCTGACGCTTTCTATATGCGTACGCTTGACGACGCCGTAAAGCTGCACGAGGCTTTGAAAGAGCATGAATACAAATCGGCTCTTGTCGTGGGCGCGTCGATGGTGGGTATCAAGGTGGTAGAGCTGCTCAACAAAAAGGGCATTGACACAACTCTTGCCGATATGGCGCCGAGGATTTTCCCTCTTGCAGCCTATGAGTCGGTTTCCGCCGAAATCGAGAGAAGAATCGCGGAAAAAGGCGTTAAGTTCGCCTTCGGCAAGGCTCTCACACGGGCCGAAAAGACACGGACGGGTTATTCCTGCATTATGACCGACGGCTCGAGAATTGAGGCGGATTTGGTTGTTCTCTGTATCGGTACAAGGGCAATCACCGAATTGGTTGACAAGGACGAAGTCAAAGTCAACCGCGGCATCGTCGTAGACGACAGAATGATGACATCGGCGGACGGCATTTACGCCGCCGGCGACTGCTGTGAGGGCACGGAATTGCAGTCCGGCTCTAATATGATTATCGGTCTGTGGGCAAACGCTGCCCACCAGGGCACGACAGCCGGCGCAAATATGGCGGGGGCAAAAGCCGAATTTGACGGCAACTTCCTGCACAACATCACTCACTTTATGGATATGGACTTTATCGGCTTCGGCGACAACCGCAAGACCGGCAAAGTCATAACTTCCGGCAACATCGAGAGCGGCCTCTATGTAGAGGCGGTTTTGGACGAGACAGGCCTTGTGGGCGTAAACATTTTGGACAATTACAGAATTTCCGGCGCGGTCAAAAATTACCTTTACAGAATTATGGAAAAGGGTACGGCAAAGGTATCGCCGATTCAGAGAGGTATCCTCATAAAAGAGGGTCTCAGACCGTCGTTTATCGAAAAAATGGAGGGCAGATACAATGGCTGAAAAAATTAAAAAACTGCCGGGAGAAGACGGCATTGAAATTAAACATTCACAGTGCGCAATCTGTTCACCGGGTCTGCACTGCGGTCTTTCCTGCTATGTAAAGGACGGCAAGGTTATAAAGGTCGAGGGCTGGGACGAGCACCCGTTCTCAAAAGGCGGCTTGTGTACAAAAGGTCTGTCCAACAGAGAGTTCCTTTACAGAAAAGACAGAGTTCTCTACCCGATGAAGAGGGTGGGCGAAAGAGGCGAGGGCAAGTTTGAGAGAATTTCCTGGGAACAGGCCTACACCGAAATCGCCGAGAAAATGAACGCCGTAAAGGATAAATACGGCGCCGACAAGGTGGCTTTCTATTCCGGATACAACAAGTGGTACCGCAATATGCTCGCCAGATTTGCCCATTCGTTCGGCTCACAGTCCTACGGCACAGAGTCGTCCTCCTGTTTTGTAGCCGGTGAAATGGCTTGGCAATGCCGGACGGGTACGGGCATGACTCAGAATTTAGAGACGGATTTGCTCATCGGCTGGGCTAACAACGGTTTCTATTCAAAATACACAATGATGGGCCCTCTGGAAAAGGCAAAGGCGAGAGGCATGAAATACATAGTAGTAGACCCGAGAGTTACACCGGGCTCTATACGCTATGCCGATTTACACCTGCGTCCGCACCTGGGCACAGACGGCGCTTTGGCTCTGACGATAGCAAACTGCCTTATCAAAGACGACGCCGTAGACCACGACTACATCGAAAAATATGTACACGGCTATGAAGAGTACAAGGCCTATGTTTCGTATTTCACCCCCGAAAAGGGCGAAGAGCTGACGGGCGTACCGGCTCGGGATATTCTCAAAGCCGTAGAAATGATAAAAGAGGCAAAGACGATGTCCATTACCGAATGTTCGGCGCCTATTCCTCACCACAGAAACGGCTTACAGAACTACCGCGCACAGATGTCTCTGCTCGCCATCACCGGCAACATCGATGTGCCGGGCGGTCAGAAACCGGCTCATTTCTCATTTTCGGAAAGAAACGCCGGCTTTACCACCCTGGAAGAAGAGTTTATGTATGAAACCTTCCCTCAGGACGCGGATAAATCCGTCGGCGCGGACATTCACCCGTTGTGGTACTATCTCAGACACGATATGCAGGCCAACGACTTGCCGGCAAATGTGCTGAAGGACGATGAAAAGTCAATCAAGGCTCTCTACGCCCACGGTTTGAATTTCAGAATGTTCACCGACAACAAAAAGTGGCTTGAAGTATTCAAAAAACTGGATTTGTATGTGGATGTCGACCTGTTTATGACCGACTCTGCAAAATGGGCGGACTATGTACTGCCTTGCTGTACATCTATGGAAAGATACGAGCTCAAAGCCTATCCGGGTCAGCTGCTTTGGTATGTCAGACCGGTTGTTGAGCCGCTGGGCGAATCAAAGAGAGATGTTGACATCATTTCCGAGCTCGCCAACTACATCGGCGTCGATGACGAGATACTATGTTCCGGCTATGAAAACGCATGTAAATATATGTTCCGCGAGACAGATGTGGATTTGGACGAGGTTATGGCGACAGACGGCTTTGTAAAGGTCAAAGCCGAGCCGTACAAGGTCGGCACAAGACTGGAAAAAGGCTGGCCGACGCCTACCGGCAAGATTGAGCTGGTCAGCGAAGTCATCGCACAGCACCCGGAATGGGGCTTAGACGCTCTGCCGACTTATGTTGAGCCTTACACGGCGGACAGCGAAAAATATCCGTTCCGCCTCTGCGCCGGCACAAGAATACCGAACGCTATCCATTCCAGACTGCACGATTCCCCGTGGGAGAGAAGCCTGACCCCTGAACCTCAGGCAGAGATGAACCCGGCAGACTGCGACAGACTCGGCGTCGAATTGGGCGATGATGTGCTGGTCGAGACCGAGATAGGCGGCTTCACCTATAAAGTCGTGCCTACTCTGACGGTAAAAGAGGGCGAGGTCTACATCTACCACGGTTACAGAGAAAAAGACATCAACTCGATTTTACCGTACGACAAAAACAACTGGGACCCTTATTCGGGCTACCCGGCATACAGAAGCGCATATTGCAATGTAAAGGGGGTTAAGACAAATGGCTAAAAAAATAGAGCTTGACATTTCCAGATGCTGTGCCTGCGGCGCATGTGCAATCGCCTGTATGGACCAGAACGACATCGACCTTTCCACAGGCGTGCGCCCTTTCAGAACTGTTTTCAGACAGGAGGAAAGAGCCACCGGTAAAATACAGTATTACTCAATAGCCTGTATGCACTGCAAGGACGCCCCTTGTGTTGAGGCATGCCCGTCCGGCTGTCTGTACAAGGACGAAAAGACAGGCCTGACTCTCTATGACAACACCTACTGCATAGGCTGTCACTCCTGCGCCATGGCATGCCCGTTCGGCGCACCGACCTTCGGCGAGGACAACAAGATGAGAAAATGCGACGGCTGTATCGACAGACTCAACGCAGGGCTTGTGCCTGCCTGCGTAAAGGCTTGCCGCTTTGACGCCCTCAAACTTGTTGACACCGACGACAACCCGGTAGACAAAGAAAATTCTCTTATCGACATCTGCGAAGATTTGGTAAAGAGTCAGAAATAATACGAACAGCGGACGGCGGGCGGCAAAATGCACTCGCTGTCCGCCTTAACTTAATATACGGACTTAAAAGGAGGACTTTTTGAGAATAATTTTAGCTTTGAAATCCCCGATTGCAACGGATGTGGCAATGTGAGCCGTTTCGGCTTACACCGATTCGGCAAATTGAAGTTATGTATAAAAATACAACATTATTCAATTCAATCACACAATCGGAGACACAAAAATGATACAGCAAAGAGCCAGAATTATTTCACAGGAAAAGGGCTTGTACAGAATTTCCTGTGACGGTTATGAAAACCGGGCGGAACTGTCCGGCAAATTTATATACGAGACAAACACGGCGGCGGACTATCCGGCGGTGGGCGACTATGTCATCGCGACCTGCCCGACCGACGGCAGCCGCTCTGTAATCACCGACCTGTTCCCGAGAAAAAGCGCCTTTGTGCGCAGGGCGGCCGGCAGCCGGAACACACGGCAGGTAGTGGCGCGGAACATCGACACGGTGTTTTTGTGTATGTCATTGAACAACAATTTTAACCTGCGCCGAATGGAGAGATATCTTTCAATAGCATGGGACTGCGGCGCCGTGCCGGTCATCGTCCTGACAAAGGCGGACTTGTGCCGGGACATCGGCGAAAAAACCGCACGGGTTGAGAGCATTGCGCCGGGGGTGGATATACTGACGGTGTCGTCCTACAACAACGATATTG
This sequence comes from Oscillospiraceae bacterium, assembly GCA_029007985.1. Taxonomy (GTDB): domain Bacteria; phylum Bacillota; class Clostridia; order Oscillospirales; family Ruminococcaceae; genus RGIG3102. The sequence continues at coordinate 8,218 of JAQXIW010000026.1, forward strand.
AAGCGGTAAAAAAGTATCTTACACCGGGTCAGACCGTGGCGTTTTTGGGCTCGTCCGGGGTGGGCAAATCCACTTTAATCAACAAAATAGTGGGGAATGACGATATTAAGACGGCGGAAATCCGCCCTGACGGCAAGGGCAGACACACTACAACCCACCGCGAGCTCATCTCCCTGGACAACGGCGCCTTTGTTATCGACACGCCGGGTATGAGAGAGCTGGGGCTGTGGGATTCCGCCGAGGGCATTGACCGGCGGTTTTCCGACATCGAGCGGCTGACCCAAAAGTGCCGATTTGCCGACTGTACCCACACAAACGAGCCGGGCTGTGCGGTCTTGGCGGCGGTTGCAAACGGTATTCTCGACGAGGACAGGTGGCTGTCCTACCAAAAGCTGAAAAGCGAAAATCGGTATGTACAAAACCAAAGCGAGTACATGCAGGCTAAAAAGGAAAAGTTTAAGCAAATCGCCAAGAAAAACAAATTCAATAAAAAAGATAGGGTTAAACCCTAAAAACAAAAACCGCGGTATCGCAAGATGCCGCGGATATTTTGAAAACATATATTTCAAACCGCCCGGTACGGACGGGAGCAGGACATAAAATGAAACATTATATAATAGTAAAATGGAATAAAGGCGTCGATAAAAAGACGGCGCGGGCAGACGCTTACAATCTGTATAAAAATGCAACAGAGCGGGACGGCGTTTTCGGCGTGGAGTTCAAACAAAACATCACCGACCGAGAAAACAGATACGATTTGATGATTGTGCTTGACACCGATTCCGACAACCTTTCTAAATGGAACGGCTGTGAGATTCACAAAAAATGGAAGTCAGATTTCGGCGATAAAATAGCTGCAAAATGCATTTTTGACAGCGAAAGTTAAGCGGTAATCGGGTAAAATTCACAGGCATATCTTAATGACCGAGTTTGTGATTTCTCACCGACAGCGAATCACGGTACAAAATCACAATAAAACAAAACTAAAACGGCAAGAGCGAAACCGTCTTGCACCGAATTTCCGGTGCGGCGCAAAATTTCGCACTGCCGTTTTTATTGTTCATATTTTATTCAGCCTATATTTTTTGTGCGATCGCCAATTAAACAAATTCAGGCTTTTTCTCTTTGGGTTGCCCACAGACCTATGGCGGCGACCAGACCGAATACCGACATCACCAGCATTGCACCCCGGGTTTTCATCTGTGGGATAAGCAGTGCCATAAGCGGATTGATAATCAAGGTGTTCACCAACGAGTAGGCAATACCGACCGCCGATACAACAAGAGCAATGTGGCCTTTCGGCGCGTTGGTTTTTATGTACTCCATTTTTGAGCCTACAATCAGCGGAAATGATATAGCCTGTGTCACACATGTGGCGACCACCAGAGACGGCGTCGGCGCCAGCGCCCGGGCGGCAGTCTTAATAAAAATGCCCACCATACCGATACACATTATTTTCAGTGTGCCGTGCCTGCTTATGAGCTTTGCCACTGCAAACATTACAAAAAATTCAATCAGCGCTTTCAGAAAGTCGTGCAGACCGGTGTACGCAGTCGTGCCGCCTTTTTCCAATATCGTTACGCCGATATAAATATCGGTCATATCAATCAGCGACGCGCCTATCCGATAAAATACTATAAACCGTAAAATTTTTCTGTCGGTGAGGATTTCCTTTATGCCTTCAAAAAACGAGGTCTTTTCTTCCGCGCTCTCGGCTTTTGGGTCAGGCAGAGAGGCGGCAAACAGCAAAAAGCCGAATAGGAAAATCACTATGGCGACCGGGGCGGCAATCAGGCCGAATTTTGACAAAGCCGTGCCGAAAATCAGCCCGATGAAAGCAAATGAAAGCGAGCCGCAGGCTCTGACTTTGCCGTATTCGATTTCCGGGTAGACGGCGGACAGCTTTAATGTCCAGGAATCTATTGTTTCAACTATTACACAGGACACCGCCGACACCGCCACAGCGTAGACCACGGCGTGAAAAACGGTCTTTTGCCGAGAGCCGAAAAAGAACGCCGTGCCGAAAAGCAGTACAGCCCCGAGAGAAAACACGATGGCTCGGCAATGGCCCTTGTCGTTAAAAGCGGCGAAAAAAGGCTTGGCAACTATGAGAGCCGCGCCGTATAAGGTCATCATTCTGGCGACAAAGTCCGCCTCAAAACCGGACAGCACCATATAGGACGAAAACATAATAAACGCAGGGTAAAACACCCGGTAATATAGCGCAAACATTGCGCTGCAACGCGCGCTCAGCGACATTTTATTCATAATTTCTCCCCTTAAAAAGCGGAAAACCGCATATTCTGTTTGACTATAACACTTAAACACTGCCTTGTCAACAAAATGCTTATGTGTTACAATAAAATACATATTATATATGAATTGTCCTTCTGAAAGGGGAAAAAATGAAAATAGCTTTTATTGTTTGGACGGTTGTATCTCTGATTTATGTGGGTATAGCAATATACACCGCAAAACAAAAAACTGCGGCGGGCTTTTTTTCAAATAGCCCGGCGCCGACCGATATAAAAGATGTGGCGGCTTACAATAAAGCCGTGGCAAGAATTTGGCTGTTTTTTGCCGCGGGTATGGAGATAGTAGGTTTGCCGCTTTTATTTGCAGAGCAAAATGACCCGAAAGTATTCATATCGATAATCGGCACTATTGCGCTGATAAACGCAATAGTTGTAATGTATATGAAAACATATAAAAAATATAGGAAATGAAAGAGGACAGCCGACGATAAAGAATAAAATAGACTGTCTGCGCAGCAGACCGGGGGGTTGATTAGCACCGACCGAACCGACAGGAAGTTTTAACAAATAAACGGGTTAAATTTGGCCCCTTTTGGATAAAGTGGGCTGTCACAATGGAATCGTGACTGGGGGATTGAAAAACCGAGTAAAATAACTTCATTCTTTTGTTAATAATATTATTAGCAAGGCTCACCTTGTGAGGGGAGCTGTCGCTGAAAGCGACTGAGGGGTAGTCTAAAAATATTGTTAGGATAACATCACTATTTTCCGTTCTCTCTCTCCGTCACGGCGTTCGCCGTGCCACCTCTCTCGTCAGAGAGAGGCTCACTTGCTCATTTGTTGAAATTCAAAAATCACCGACCGAGCCGGCAGGCGACTTTAATTGAAATAATTATTTAGCAAGGCTCACATTGTCAGGGGGTGCGGGTGTCCGGTGGACACCTTTGCGAAGCAAAAGCACCGACCGAGCCGACAGGCGAGACCCGGCGCTGAAAGCGACTGAGGGGTAGTCATTGTAATTAAACATTGTAATTATGATGTGTTTTTCTCTCCCTCCGTCAAAAATCAGAGATTTTTGCCACCTCCCTCATCAGATGGAGGCTTGCCAAAATTCCTATTTAATAAAGAATGAAATTTGCTCTATCGGCGTTTTTCTATCCCCACCGTCACGGCAATTTTTCCGGCATACAAAAGACGAAAATATACAGCTCTTTATATAAGCGGTACGATGTCGGGCCGGTCCCTACAATGATAGACATAATATTTACGAAACCAATAAATAATTACAAATTAAATTTAGTTCTCTCTGCGTCATGGCTTCGCCGTGCCGACTTTCTTATCACAGAGAAACTTTTACAAATTTCTTATCAGCAAAACGACTCCAATTAAATATCCAAAATTACATTATCAAAAAAATTCCCGTAGACAGTTTCGACTGTCTCCGGGATAGTATTTAATATTCTGTTAGTATGCAGCACTATCTAATTATTCAGTATTGCATTATTTCCCCATATTCCAAGCCATTTCCCAGAATTTGAGCTCGTACAGCGAGCAGGTGCGGAAAATTTTGACAAGCCTTTCAAGCTGTTCTTCGGTACATTTTTCGCCGAGCCTGTCCATCTCGTCAATCAATTCCTTGTTGTCTGCGGAATATCTGTCCGAGATGTAGCCCTTTACCCAGTCGCCGTAAAAACCGTCGTCCGCCGAGTGCGGATTGTTTTTTACCATATTTTTTGCGATAACTTCGTATGAGAGCGCACAGGACAAAATCGCAGCCATCACTTCCGCCTCACCCCATTCGTATGCTATACGCAGCATATATGAAGTGTATGAAAGATTGTCGAGAGCCGCCGGAGTGCTGTACAGCTCCTCTTTTGTCACATTGAATTTGCCCAAGTAACCCTCGTGCACATCCATTTCGCCGTTGAGCATATTCACATACTTAGAAAAAAGAGCCGCCGTTCTCGGATTCGTCGCTTTTGCCGTACCCACCGCAAAAGTCCTGGCGTAGTCCTGCAAGTAGATATAGTCCTGGACGATGTAAAAGCGGAATTTTTCACGGTCGAGGTCGCCGTTTTGAATACCCAGCACAAAAGGGTGGGCATTGTACATTTCCCAGATGTCCTTTGAGCCGTCAAGAAGTCTTTTTGTCGTCTTCATTATTTTGCCTCCTTTGAAAATTCGCCGCTTAAATCAAAGGCGTGATTCATAGGACCCGAGCCCTTGCCCAAATCCAGCATCCGTGAAAGCGCACCGGAAATATAGTCTTTTGCTCTTTTTACGGATTCTTTCAGTGTGTAGCCCTTTGCCAGATTAGAAGCGATGGCAGAAGACAGAGTACAGCCTGTGCCGTGGGTGTTAGGGTTGTCGATACGCTTGCCCGTAAACCAAGTGAACTCGCCGTCGGCGTACAGCAAATCGTTGGCGTCGTTTACGCTGTGGCCGCCTTTGAGCAGTACGGCGCAGCCGCTTTCGTCGCCGATTTTCTTTGCGGCGGCTGTCATATCCTCCCGGGTGTTGATTTTCATACCGGACAGCACCTCCGCCTCCACCACATTCGGCGTGACGACTGAGGCAATCGGAAACAGCTCTATGACCAGCGTGTCGACGGCGTCGGTCTTCATCAGCCGAGAGCCCGAGGTCGCCACCATAACAGGGTCTACAACGATGTTTTCGGCCTTGTAAAATTTCAGCTTTTCGGCAATTACCCTTATCAATTCGCTTGAAGAAACCATACCGATTTTGACGGCGTCCGGGCGGATATCGCCAAATATCATATCAATCTGCCGCGCCAAAAATTCCGGCGAGGATTCCGAAATTGCGCTGACCCCGGTGGTGTTCTGAGCCGTCAGGGCAGTGATTGCGCTCATGGCGTATACGCCGTTCATCGTCATCGTTTTAAGGTCGGCCTGAATACCTGCGCCGCCGGAACAGTCGCTGCCGGCTATCGTCAATGCTGTTTTCATCTTCATAACAAAACTCCTTTGTGAAATAGGTTTTATATATTGCGGCAAAAAACCGTTTTTAATTTAGAGAATAATTATTCGGCGACAATTTGCTTTGACATTTCCTTTAATGTCTCACATTCTTTTTCTATGTCGTCTGCGGCAAAAATTGCGCTGACCAAAGCCACACCGTCAATGCCTGTGCCTTTTAATTTAGGCATATTGGCTTTGTTAATGCCGCCGATGGCCACGACCGGAACTGACACGGCGTTACAAATATCTTTCAATGTCTGTAAAGGCAAAGCGCTTGCATCCTTTTTGGTGGCAGAGCCGAAAACCGCGCCCACGCCCAAATAGTCGGCGCCGCCCCGGACAGCCCGCAAAGCCTCCCGTACCGAGTGAGCCGACACGCCGATTATCATATCATCGCCGGCTTTTTTGCGCACATCGGCTATATTCATATCGTCCTGACCCACATGCACGCCGTCGGCTTTGCACTTTATCGCTATGTCGACATTGTCGTTTACGATAAACGGCACGCCGTATCTTTCACAAAGAGCTTTTATTTTGACAGCCCGCCGCAGAAAATCCTCCTCCGAAGCGGTTTTCTCCCTGAGCTGAACACAGGTCACGCCGCCTTTCAGCGCGCTTTCAACCTGTTCGTACAGAGTCTGTTTACCCGTCCACGCCCTGTCGGTCACGGCGTAGAGCAGCATATTTTCTTTACTTAATCTCATATTTTGCCCCTTTTTCAAGAGTGTCGCCGTCCATATTGAAAACGGCGTCAATCAGATAGTTGCGAAAGCTTGCATTGCCGTCTTTGTCGTTCATTCGCTCAAAGGCTGTCTCGCCGGCAAGCCCCATTGCGCACACGGCGGCGGCTGTTGATACAAGCACATTGTCCGGGTTGGCCGAAACAAAGGCGCAGATGAGCCGTGACAGCATACAGCCCGAGCCGGTAATGCGCGACATCATTTCACAGCCGTTGCGTATTAAATATACTCTCTCGCCGTCGGTGACGGTATCTGCCGCCCCGGTCACGACGACTACCGATTTTGTCCTTTTCGCAAATGACTTTGCCAATGCGGTGACATCTTCGCCACCGTCAAAATCCGCGTCTACACCTCGGTTTCCGTTTATGCCCAGAGCCAAGGTTTTTATTTCTGAGGAGTTTCCCTTTATAACTGCCATGTCAAAGCCGTCAATCAAGAGTTTTGCGGTGTTTTTTCTCATTGAAGAAGCCCCGACTCCCACCGGGTCGAGCACCGTCGGTATGTTTTTTCGGCTTGCCGCCCGGGCAGACAGAAGCATCGCCTCTGTCTTTTGCGCCGTCGGCATACCCATATTGAGATTCAGCCCGTCGCACAGCGAGGTGATTTGCGCCGACTCATCCGGGCTTTCCGCCATAATCGGCGAGGCGCCGCATGCCAAAACAATGTTGGCGCAGTCGTTTATCGTGACATAGTTTGTAATGCTGTGAATCAGGGGCTTTTTTTCTCTGACATTGTCAAATATTTCTTTGAACATATTATTCCTTATTTATTAACAGAAGCTTGCATATCCGCAAGAGCGCCGGTTTTTTCCAGGGCAAAAATTATCATTCCCGAAACCGCCGCACCCACAAAGGTGGATACAAAAAAAGGGAAGACATAGGCATAAAACGCCAGGCCTGCCCCGGCTTTGCCCATAAACATTATGGCGATAGGGTAGGCGCAGAGGCCGCCGAGCACGGCGGTACCGAAAACCTCGCCGATTACCGCGCCGATGACGCTGCGGGTTTTCTTATAGATAACGCCGCACAAAAACGCGCCGAACATACTGCCCGGGAAAGCCAAAAGACTGCCCAAGCCCAAAATATTGCGTATGAGAGAAGCCGCAAAAGCCGCCCCGACCGCATAAGCAGGGCCTAAAAGCACGCCGCACAGGACATTGACCATGTGCTGAACAGGCGAACACTTTGAGCCGAAAACCGGGAAAGAAAACAGGCTGCCGACAACGGCAACGGCGCAGAAAAGAGCCGCGACCGCAAGCTTTTTTGTTTTTGAGTTTTTCATAATTCATTCTCCTTTGAAATATCGGAAATGTCTGTATACAGCGACATTTCCACTAAAACTATACGCCGTCAAAAAGACAGGCGCCGGTGAAAATCGGTCGACACTTACGGTGTCCTCTCACGCCGCAACACGGCTTCCCATCGCTGAATACAAAATCCGAGGCGCTCCCCTCCGATTCGCCACAAGAGTGGAAGAGTTTGCCTTTTTCAAAAGAAAAAGACCGCCTGTGCGGCAGCCTTTGTAAAACCGTAATGTAACTTCCTACGGCGGCATTATCCGCATCAGGTAAAGGGTCGAAGTTGGATTACTTCCTCTCAGCCCGCCAAAACGAGCTCCCCTGTTTTATGTATTTAATATACACCCTAATGCGATAAAATACAAGTCGTAATTATTTTTCTTTTTCAAAATATGCCAGACCGAAAGCCCCCGGGCCCACATGAGTGCCGATTACACAGCCGATTGTTATCACCGGTATGCTGTCGACATCGGCATAAATGTGACGGGAATTTTCGATGTAATTATCGAGAGTCTCCCTTGACGAGCCGGAATACCCAAGATATATCGGCATGGTTTCGTCAATGCCGTTGCCGTCCTCGATGTATTTTATCAGCAGGTTGTCCGCCGCCTTTGCGCCTCTGGCTTTACCGACCACCGCGATAACGCCCTCGTCTACGGTCAAAACAGGCTTAATGCCCAAAAGACCGCCTGCAAAAGCCGCCGCAGATGAAATTCTGCCGCCCTTTTTGAGATATTTCAGGGTGTCCACCACCGCCAGAAGCCTTATTCTTTTTTTCGCTTTTTCCAGCTTTTTGACGACCGCCTTTACGTCAGACTCATTCTTTGCCAATTTCGCCCGGTATTCGCCCAAAACCGATTGTCCTACGCAGGCGTTTTCGCTGTCTACCACATAGACATTTTCAAAATCCCGCCGAGCCAAAACAGCGGAATTGTAACAGCCGGAAAGCTTTGACGACAGGCTGACGACGATTACGCTGTCGCCGTTTGCGGTCATCTCTCGGAAAACATCCTCGTATTCCGCCGGGGAGACCATAGAGGTAACAGGTATGTCCTCGCTGTTTTCCAGCTTTTTGTAAAATTCGGCGTGAGTCATCGACACATTGTCCAGATAGCTTTCGCCGCCCGGAAAAGTAAATTTCATAGGTATAACCGTTATACCCAACCGTTCTGCTCTTTCTTTCGGAATGTCACAGGAGGATTCCATAACTATTTTTATTGCCATAATTTTTCCTTTTTTAACATTTAATTAACATTTGTTGATTATTTCAACAGAAAGTAGTATAATTAGTTATCACGCATAAATCAAGAGCCAATTTATAAACAAATGTTGATTAAAATACAAAAAAAATATAATTGTATACTAAAATCACGGGGATTCTATGGACAGAAGAATAAAAAACACAAAAGAAAAAATCAGGGTGTGCTTTGTGGAGCTGTTGAGGAAAAAGCCGATTGACGAAATAACCGTCACCGAACTTTGCGAAAAGCGGGATATAAACAGGGCGACCTTTTACAAATACTATGAGAATCAGTACGATTTGCTGGACAAATTGGAACAGGACTACATTCGGGAAATCCTTGACGATATTGAAAAATCCGGCTCGGAAGAATTCCCTATGCTCATACGCCCGATTATCGAAAAGGTCAAAAGTACACAGGACTATTTTTCCATTCTCATTTCGGAAAACGGCGACAGGCGATTCAGAGATAAAGTCTTTTCGCTCTGTTACAAAGAGAATATGAAAATTATTGACGGATATTTCAAAAACTGCGACGAAACCCAAAAAAAGTGGCTTTTCTATTTTATGGGCGAGGGCTTGAACGGTATTTTCCGCAGATGGCTGGCAGACGGTATGAAAGAATCCGCCGACGATATAGTAAGATTTGCCAAAGCCGTGGTGGATTCTGTCAACGAGGGCTTTGAAAAACACAACGGATAAAGGAGTAAATATGTTTCCGCTTACATTGGGCGAAATCGCCACACGGGTGATAAAGGAACTCAACAGGGGCTTTGCCGGGGTATTCAATTTGGGCTCTGTAATCTGCATTTGCATATTCGTAAAAGAGTTTGCGTCGGCTTTTGTCGGCGGCGGCGAAAGCGATTTCGACCCGTCTTTTTTGAGAAAAGTTTTGATTGTAATGCTCGGCTGCGACCTGGTCAGAATGAGTTTTGTGATTGTCACAAGTTTGATATGATGAAAATATAAATAAAAATTATAAAGATATAAAACGCATGGAATTTTATGTTGCCGCATAAAAAAGCCACATAAATAATCATAAAATGAAAAACAGATAATTATTGTAATATAGATTATAAAATAATAAAGACCAATAGAAAATACATGCAATGCATAAAGTTATCGGGGCGCAAATTTGCGCCTTTATTTTTTAAGTTTCACTTAATGTTCACACTTTCAAATAGCATAAATTTTTTATTATGCTATAATGAAAGTGACAAACTTTTAGGAGTATAAAATGATAAAAGTACAGAATTTGAGAAAGGTGTATAAAGTAGGTGATGAAAAGGTTGTTGCTCTTAACAACATTTCGCTGGAAATACCCGACGGTGAATTCTGTTGTATCGTGGGTACATCCGGCTCGGGCAAATCCACGCTGTTAAATCAGCTGGCGGGGCTGGAAAAACCTACAAAGGGCAAAGTCAGCATAAACGGCAAGCTCATCAGCAAAATGACGGAAAAGGAATTGGCTAAATTCCGCCAGGAATCAATCGGCTTTATTTTCCAGTCCTACAATCTGATGCCGACCTTGACGGCTGTGGAAAATGTGGCTTTTCCGCTGATGTTTGCGGGTGTCGGAAAAAAGGAAAGAGAAAAAAGAGCCGCCAAAATGCTGGACCAAATGGGGCTCGGCCACCGCAAAAATCACAAGCCGGGCGAAATGTCGGGCGGTCAGCAACAGCGTGTGGGCATTGCCAGAGCCTTTGTGGGCAGGCCGTCGGTAATATTTGCCGACGAGCCGACAGGCAATCTTGACTCGGCTACAACGGAATCCGTAATGGAAATGCTGATAGACATATCGGCAAAAAACAACATAACATTTGTAATGGTCACTCACGACCCGGAGCTTGCCAAAAAGGCAAAGAGGGTGATAACGCTTAAAGACGGCAAAGTTATTGCGGACACCCGCGACGGCGTAAGCCTTATGGAAGAGGATTTGGCCATCGCAAAAGAAGATTCGGACGCAGACAAAAATAAAAACACAGACGAAACAATAAAGTCCGAAAAAAACGCAGAAAAAACCGTTGCGAGCGAAAAATTGGAGGAAAATAATGAACGGTAATATTAAAAGGGTTGTGTCAGCCTTACTGACACTGAGTCTTGTATTCGGCATGGTGCCTCTCGGCGCATTTGCCGAGGAGGTATCGCCTTCGTCGGGCTCTTCGTCACAGACAGAGCAGTCGTCTTCACAGGCGTCTGTGTCTTCACTTGCGGACGACGAAGAAACCAATGCAACGGCTGACGACAATTCAAATTCAGACAGCCGGTCGGATTCCGATTCTTCAGAAGTCACACCGACGCCTACACCGGCACCGTCGGTTGAACACGACGGCAATATCTATGTATCAAACTATGCGGTAGTTGACAACGGCGGCAATGTTATTTCCAAACTGACCCCGGGCTCAAAGGGCATAGTCGCCGTCACGGTAATTGACGAGAGAATCCCGGCGGAAATGTTCCCGGGCGTATCCGCCGGCTCAATAACGGGCTATATTCACGCCACAATGACGCAGGGCTCTTTCACAGGCAACAATGTTTCCGTCCGTATGAGAGCGCCGGTCAACGGCAAAATTTGCTACACCGTTGAATTCAGAGATGTCACCTATGTGGGCGGCGACAACACATTCAGCTTTGTTGTGGGATATTCACGGGAAGGGGCCAACGGATATGATGTTGTTCCTTTCGCCGTAGAGCAAAAATTGCTCTCTGTAGTCATTGCACAGGCGGTTGACGATGTACCGGCGCCGAATATTATTCTCACAGGCGCAAACTACGGCGGCAATGTGGAGGCAGGCGCTACATTCACTCTTTCAACCGTTGCACAGAACACTTCCGACAGCCTTGAGCTCGACAATGTGACGGTTAAACTCGTTTTGCCTCAGGGGCTTTCCATCGCCGGCGGCAACAACCAGTATCTCATCGGCAAAGTCGGCAAAAAAGGTACCGTTAAACAGGCTTTCACTCTAAAAAGCGACGCCATTCAGACAGAGTCCACCACTATGCCTGTAACAGTACAGTATACATTTGAGGCTTTGGTAAACGGCAAGAGAACAACCTTTACATCAGACCAGCAGATTTCAATAAATGTTACCCAGCCTACCAGATTTACCGTTTCATCGGTGGATTATTCCGACACGGTCTATGTGAACGAAGAGGGCTATTGCACGGTAAACCTTGTAAACAAGGGCAAATCCACGGTTTACAATGTAACGGTTGAAATGGTTTCCGACTTTTTCACACCTGAGGATGTGGATTTTGTCGGCAATATGAACCGGGGTACACAGAACGAATCCGAGATTTCTTTCCGCGCCGATACGGCAGGCTCCGGCAAAGCCAAAATTGTAGTCACATATGAGGACATGGTGGGCGAGCAGTACAAGATAGAAAAAGAAATCACCGTTGAAGCAATGGAAAACCGGTACAACGACCCGGGCTTTGTCGACCCGATGCCTATGCCGGAAGAGCCGGAGAAAAAGAGCAACACACCTATCTACATAGGCGTTGGTGCGGCAGCAGTTGCCATTGCAGGCGCAGTTATATATTTCAAAAAGAAAAAGGCTAAGAGATTAGCAGAGCTTGAGGACGAAGATGAAGATATCTGATCTTTTACGGCTTTCATTCAATAATCTGAAAAGGCGAAAAGGCAGAACTTTCCTGACGGTTTTGGGCGTTGTCATCGGCACATGCTCCATTGTGCTGATGGTGTCTATCGGCGTGGCTCTGGAAAAGAGCTATGACGAGATGCTTCAAGGTTGGGGCGATTTGACGGCTATCGAGGTCTACAAATACGGCTCGTCGACAGACAATGATGTAAAATTGACCGATGCCGTCGTGGATTCGTTTTTAGAGCTGCCTAATGTCACGGTTGCTACGCCTGTTTACAGCCCGAGCGTGTCGTTACAGGTGGTGTCCGGCAATAACGATAAATATCAGGCGTACGCCCAGATTAAAGCGATGAGAAAATCCGCCATCGAGGCATACGGCTATGAAATAGTCGAGGGCACAATGCCGAGCGAGCACGAAAAATCTTTCACCGTGCTTTTCGGTGAAGATTATGCCTATGAATTCCAGAACACAAAAAAGAAAAACAACAATTATGTAAGCAAATACGATGTGGACGCCGACGGCAATCCGCCTGACCCGTTTGTCGACCCTATGCACGACAAATTTTACATTGTCGCAAAGGGGTGGGAAGAGGACAGTAAAGAGTACAGAGTGCAGCTGAATGTTTCCGGCAGAGTCAAGGGCGACTATTCAAAGGGCTATGAAACGGTCTACGGTATGATAATGGATATCGAGGATGTCATCGCCATTGAGAAAGAGTACAACAAACTCAACAACATCAAGACCGATAAAAATAAAGAGCGCACCTACACCGATGCCATAGTCAAAGTCAACGATATGAAAAATGTCGAGGATGTGGAACGGGCAATAAAAGCCATGGGCTTTGAGACCTACTCGATGTCCTCCACCCGTGACGAATTGAAAAAAGAGACGCGGATAATTGAGATGATTCTCGGCGGTCTGGGCGGTATTGCCATGCTGGTATCTGCCATTTCCATCGCGAATACCATGACAATGGCTATTTACGAGAGAACAAAGGAAATCGGCGTTATGAAAGTTTTGGGCTGTGAGCTGAGAGATATTAAAAATATGTTCCTGTCCGAAGCGGCATTTATCGGCTTTTTGGGCGGTGCAACCGGGCTTGCAATAAGTTTGGCAATATCCAAACTGCTCAACACTATCGCCGGCTCTATGATGGGCGGCACTAAAATGTCCGTTATTCCGCCGTGGCTGGCAATATTCAGCCTTTGCTTCGCCACATTGGTAGGCATTATTTCAGGCTATATACCTGCTGTCAGGGCAGTTAAAATTACCGCATTGTCGGCTATCAGACACGAATAAAGCTATACATAAAGACGGCGCAAAGCCGTCTTTTTTGTTGAATGAAATGCGGCTAACGGCTTTTTTGTTTGCAAAAGACCGACTGAGAGAGTGTGCGGATTTTGCAGATAATGATTCAGAGCAAGGCTCATTCAAGTAAATTCCGTGTAATAATTTTTAATTTATACTTAAATTGCATAATACAGATTGCTATTTGAATTTCTTTTTTCTTAATATGTGATATAATGTTCACTACATTAACTGTTTGGAGAGAAAAATGACATTAAAGGAAAGAGCCGAGAGGCTGAAAAGCGATATACCCCGGGTGTATCTTTGCTTTATGGACGGCGAAACGCCGCTGCCGGCAAAAATCGCCGCCGCTGCTCGGGTAGTTTACGCCCTGTCGCCGATAGATTTTATACCGGATTTTATACCGGTGCTGGGGGCTTTGGACGATTTGATAATTTTGCCGCTGCTGGTCGCCCTTGCAATAAAGCTCATCCCGAAAGCCGTGTGGGATAAAAACTACGCTCTGTCCCGGGATTTGTGGCAAAACGGCAGACCTGAGCGGTGGTATTACTCAATACCCATCATAATTCTGTGGGCAATTATAATTTATCGGGCAGTTTATTCGTTTTTTATTAAGTAAAGGAGAAAGATATGAAAATGACATCCGCACAGGCGGCAAAACTTTTAAGAAGTCTCAACGACGAGCTTTTTGATTTGCTGTCAAATGAAAACAATACCAAGACATTTACCGCGCGGACAAGCGAGGACATCGAGAGCGTCCGCCCGGAATACGACTATGGCGACACGCTTGCAAAACAGATTGAATTGCAGACAAAAATCCGCAAGCTCAAACACAGAATCAATGTATTCAATTCCGTCACCGTCATTGGGGAATTTGATATGACCATAGACGAAATGCTGGTTTATATCCCACAGCTGACAAGCATGAAAAACAAGCTGGCGTCAATGAAAGATATTTTGCCGAAACAGAGAGACAGAGCCTATCGGGCGACCGGCGTTATCGACTATATTTATGCCAACTATGATGTTTCAAAGGCTAAAGAGGATTACCTTAAAACCGCCGACGAGCTGGCAAGAGCGCAAACTGCCCTGGATTTTGTCAACAACACGGTTGAGTTTGACTTTTAAGCGGCTTTCCGTCCGACGACGATTATTTTTTGCTTAATGAGCAGTTTTAGGTTTAATGTAAAGGTTTTTGTTTTTTGTTATTCTTTTATTTATAAGTTTAAGTTTATTGTCAAAGAGAGTACAGAAAAATGAATCCTTTTAATCGATGTCGGAAAAAACTTTTTCGGCGGCGGAAGTACGGTTTCAAACCGCCGGCATTTTGCAAAAAAAATGTATTCCTTTTGTTGACAAATGTGTATTACGGGAGTATAATCACGGTATAAACCATTGAATGAGAATAGTAGCTTTACTGCTTTGATTCAGAGAGTGCGCGGTGGGTGCGAGCGCATGAAAGGGCGTAGAGCGAATGGGCTCATGAGGGCGGCAGGAAAGCGAATGCGAGTAATGGCCGACGGGATACGCGTCCGTTATCAGAGCGTTGCGTGTATATGCACGCAAAATGAGTGGCGTTTTTACGCAAACCGGGTGGTACCGCAGAGATTTATCTTTGTCCCAGTGATTTAGTGGGGCAAAGTTTTTTTATTGCCCCGAAACAAAAATTTCGGAGGGTTTGAAAATGATCGACTACATGAACGAAGCAAAAGCAATTTTTGAGGAAGTGAGAGAAAACAGAAGATACCTGCATCGGCACGCAGAGGGCGGTTTTGATTTGGAAAACACCGTAAAGTTTATCGATGAAAAGCTGACAGAAATGGGCATCGAGCACAGAAAATGCGGCAGAGCCGGTATCGTTGCGAAGGTCGGCAAAGGCGATAAGTGCGTTCTTTTGCGCGCGGATATGGACGCTTTGCCGATGAAAGAGGTCGCAGATGTGCCGTTTGCCTCAAATACGGGCTACACACATTCATGCGGCCACGACTGTCATGCAACCACCCTTTTGGGCGCGGCAAAAATACTCAAAGCCCACGAGAGCGAGCTTTGCGGCGTGGTTAAATTTATGTTCCAGCCGGCTGAAGAGCTGCTGCAGGGCGCGTTGGATATGGTAAATGACGGCGTTTTGGAAAACCCAAAGGTCGACGCCGCATTCGGCACACACATTTCCGTCGGCAAACCGGGCTCAACCGTCGGCACGATGACTTATTCCGCCGGCCCGGCTCTCTATTCCGGCGATATGGTTACTTTGGAAGTCTTCGGCAAACAGTCACACGGCGCGGCTGCCTATGCCGGCGTTGACGCCATAAATATTGCGGCCCACATTGTAATCGCCTTGGAGGAAATCATCGCCAGAGAAATACCGATGGACGATAGCGCCGTTGTGCTGGTGGGTAAAATCGAGGGCGGAGATTCCTGTAACACAACTGCCGGCTATGCCAAGCTGGAGGTATCCGCCAGAGCGCAGACAGAGGAAAAGAGACAGTTTTTGCTCAAACGCATTGAGGAAATCTCAAAGGGCGTGGCCGCCACATACAGAGGCAGAGTGGAATACACCCACAACTACGGTATGTCTCCGCTGGTATGCGATGAAAAGATCGCCGCGATAGGTGCAAAAGCAGCCGAAGATTTGGGTATGAAAGTCACCTGTCTGCCGACAGCCGGCGGCACTGAGGACTTCACCGCCGTGGCAAACTTAGTGCCTGCCGTTATGCTCAATGTGGGCGCAGGCTCTCTGGAGGAAGGTCACACCTGCGGCCATCACAATCCGGGCTTTGTGGTTGACGAGGGCGTGTTGGTCTACGAGACCGCTCTATACTGCAAATGCGCCGTAGACTACCTGTCAAAATAAAACTGCACATACTTTTTACATAATAAACTCCTTTTTAATATAATATCGTCATTTTGAACAAAAGGCTGCATTTTTTGCAGTCTTTTTTCTGTTTACTGAAATTATTTTTTGGTTGCACTATGCTAACTACTGTGCTATAATACAGTTAGCCAATGATAACATTATTTATGGAGGCTTTCAAAATGACAATTAAAGATATGAATATAGGCGATTCCGCCGTTGTAAACGAGGTGGGCGGCGAGGGCTCTCTGCGCCAACACTTTTTGGATATGGGCGTTATCCCGGGCACAGTCGTCACAATAGTTAAATACGCCCCGATGGGCGACCCGGTGGAAATCCGTCTGCACGGCTACGAGCTGACATTGAGGCTTGCCGACTGTGAAAAAATCACCGTCACTCCATGCAAACCCGAGACGGAAAAGGCGAGTGCGGATATTCTGTTTACGGATTTAGACCACCCGGGTTTAGGTCAGGGCGGCATATATCACAAATCCGGAGACGGCGCCGAGCTGCCTCGGAACACGATTCTTTCATTCGCGCTGGTGGGCAATCAAAACTGCGGCAAGACCACGCTGTTCAACCGGCTGACCGGCTCTAATCAGCATGTGGGCAATTTCCCGGGCGTAACCGTCGACAGAAAGGACGGCTCGATAAAGGGCTACCCGAACACCGTCGTCACGGATTTGCCGGGCATATATTCGCTTTCGCCTTATTCGGCGGAGGAGATTGTTTCCAGAGATTTTGTGCTCAACGAAAAGCCAAAGGGCATTATAAACATCGTAGACGCCACAAACATTGAGAGAAATATGTATCTCACAATGCAGCTTTTGGAAATGAACATTCCTATGGTAATAGCGCTGAATATGATGGACGAAATGACCGGCAACGGCGGCTCAATCGACATCAACAATATGGAGAGAATACTCGGCGTGCCGGTTGTACCGATTTCAGCCGCCAAAAATCAGGGTATCGAAGAGCTGGTAAACCACGCAATTCATGTTGCGAAATATAGGGAAAAGCCGCAGAGACAGGATTTCTGCGACCCGAGAGACAGAAACGGCGCGGTACACAGAGCTTTGCACAGCATTATTCACTTAATTCACGATCACGCTTACAGACGGGGCATACCGGTGAGATTTGCGGCGTCAAAGCTTTGCGAGGGCGACCGGCTGATTTTGGACAAACTGGGTTTGGACGGCAACGAAAAGGAATTGCTGGAGCACATTCTCATTCAGATGGAGACGGAATCCGGCCTGGACAGAAACGCCGCCGTAGCGGAGATGAGGTTCAACTTCATTCAAAAGGTCTGCGGCGCGACGGTCAAAAAGCCGCGCGAGAGCCGTGAGCACATACGCTCGCAGAAAATCGACAAAATTCTCACCGGCAAATATACGGCTATACCGGCTTTTGCCGCCATAATGCTGGGGGTTTTCTATCTAACCTTCAATGTAATCGGTGCGTTTTTCCAGGGCATACTTGAAAGCGGCGTAGACCGGCTGACCGTTGCTGTCGATGTGCTTTTTACAAATCTTAACATCAATCCGGCTCTGCACCGTCTTGTGATAGAGGGTATTTTCGGCGGTGTCGGCTCGGTGGTCAGCTTTTTACCTATCATCGTCACCCTGTTTTTCTTCCTGTCGCTGTTGGAGGATTCCGGCTACATCGCCCGTGTGGCGTTTGTCATGGACAAGCTGCTCAGAAAAATAGGTCTTTCCGGCCGTTCCATCGTGCCTATGCTCATAGGCTTCGGCTGTACCGTGCCGGCGGTTATGGCGACGAGAACGCTCCCGTCGGAAAGAGACAGAAAAATGACGGTTATTTTGACGCCGTTTATGTCCTGTACGGCTAAATTGCCTATATACGCCTTTTTTGTAGACGCGTTTTTCCCTCGTCATGGCGGCTTTGTGATGACAGGTCTGTATTTAGTGGGCATTGTTGTGGGTATTGCCGTGGCGTTTCTTTTCAAAAACACGGTTTTCAAAGGCGAGGCAGTGCCTTTCGTTATGGAATTGCCTAACTATCGTATGCCGGGGGCAAAAAATGTCGCGATGCTCTTATGGGACAAGGCAAAGGACTTCTTGCAAAGGGCGTTCACCGTCATTTTAGTGGCGACGGTTGTCGTATGGATTTTGCAAAACTTTGACGCAGGGTTCAACATCACTTCCGACCGGTCAAAGAGCATACTCGCCCTTGTCGCCGGTAAGATTTCGCCGATTTTCGCCCCGATTGGTCTGAACGACTGGCGAATCACCACATCGCTTTTCACCGGTTTTATGGCAAAAGAGAGCGTTGTGTCTACAATGGAAATTCTGTTTGGCTCGCGGGGCGGAGTCGAGGCGGCGCTATCGTCCTTACAGGCGGCTTCGCTGCTGATTTTCAGCCTTTTGTACACACCGTGTGTTGCGGCGGTGGCGGCAATTAAAAACGAAATGGGCGCAAAATGGGCTGTCGGCGTGGTCGTCTGGCAATGCGTCGTAGCCTGGCTTATGTCCTTTGTCGTATACAACATCGGCGCACTTTTGTGAGGTATAATTATGAATATATTTGACATCATCATCGCCGGGGCGGTTGTTTTAGCCGTCGGTCTGGCGATTGCACAGATAATAAAAAACCAAAAAAACGGCAAGAGCTGCTCCTGTAACTGCCGGGGCTGCCCTCACAGCTGTAAAAAGGAAGTATAAAAATTTTGCCCGGTACAGCGAATGTATCGGGCTTTTTTATAAAAATATTGATAATCAATTTGCAGTTGTGATATAATATTTATACTTATTTTATGAATATTTTACATGTGAGGTGCTGTTATGGCAAAGGGCATTGTTGTTTTAGGCGCGGTTTTTGTGGATATTAAGGGCTACCCGGAGGACACTTATATTCCGACCGGGCGAAATGTGGGCAGAATCGAACAGCTGCACGGCGGCGTGTCAAGAAATATTGCGGAGGACATCGCCAATGTGGAATTGAGACCGACATTCGTCTCTCTCATTGACGACACCGGCTTGGGAGAGGATGTAAAGAACAAGCTGAGAGACCACAAGTGCAACACCGACTATATATGGGCTGTGCCTGACGGTATGGGCACATGGATGGCTATTTTTGACAACAACGGCGATGTTGCCGGATCTATATCAAAGCGACCGGATTTGTCACCGATGGTGGATTATCTGGAAAAATACGGGGACGAGATATTTTCCGACTGCGACGCCATAGCCTTGGAATTTGACATGGATAAGGAAACCACTAAACTGGTTTTCAAATATGCCGAAAAGTACAATAAACCTGTGTTTTCCGCCGTTTCAAATATGAGAATTGCCATTGAGAGAAGAGACCTTATGCTTAAATCACGGTGCTGCGTATGCAATCAGTTAGAGGCAGGTATTCTCTTTTCGGAAAACTACGAGGACAAAACCCCTCGGGAAATGGTGGAGATAATTTCTCAAAAAGTCGTAAATTCCGACATTGCCGAAATGGTGGTAACTCTTGGCGGCGACGGCGCGGTTTATGCCGACAAATACGGCAACAAGGGCATTGTTGCGCCTAACAAAGTCGATGTCATCGACACAACCGGCGCCGGTGACGCTTTCTTTGCCGGCGTAGTCATAGGCTGTACCTACGGAAAGAGTCTTGCCGAGGCGTGCGTCATCGGTACAAGACTGGCGCGGAGCGTCATTCAGTCAAAGGACAATGTCTGCCCGAGATTTCAGCCGAGCGAATTCGGCATAACCGTACCCGACTATATAAAATAAAGAAATATAAGGAGTATACTATGAATCCGGTACTTACATTTGAACTTGAAAACGGCAAAAACATCGTTGTGGAACTTTTGCCGGACAATGCGCCGAACGCTGTGAACAGCATTTTGTCCGTCGCCATGCGAGGCGGTATGGACAACCATAAGATACAGAGAATTGTGCCGGGCAAATGGATAGATTTGTCCTATTCCGCGTTCAACAGGGCGGAAAATCAGTATTTAATTCCAAAGGAATACGATTTGCACCCGGAAATCGAGCCGCTGGATTCTCACCCGGGCTGCGCCTGTCTGGGCGGCTACGGCGACAGGGGCTTGGCTTCCTGTGAGATATTCTTCCCGGTCAAAGACTGCCCTGAGCACAAGGGCGTATATCCTGTCATCGGCAAAGTCGTCGAGGGCATGGACGAGATATACCGTCTGGAAAAAGTGGCGACAAAGCCTGTACCTTTCCCTTACGAAGGCGTAGAGGTCAACGAGCCGCTGACGCCGGAAATCATCACAAAGGTGACAGTGCAATTAAACGGCTATGAGCCGCAGGAGCCTGTAAAAATGCCGGGCGACTGGAAGCCGCGGACATGGAAGGCGTGAGGTAATTGTCAGTATACAGCCGAATGTGCAAATCACCGACCGAGCCGACAGGCGGTTTTGGCGTATAAGAAAGACAAACTTGGCCCCTTTTAGATAAAGGGGGCTGTCTGCGAAGCAGACTGGGGGATTGAAAACATCGACCAAATCGACTCTATTCTTTTGTTAATAATATTATTAAGCATGGCTCCACTTGTCAGGGGAGCTGTCACCGAAGGTGACTGAGGGGTAGTCTTTGTAAGTAATCATTGCAATTATGTTATGTTTTTTCTCTCCCTCCGTCAAAAATCATAGATTTTTGCCACCTCCCTCATCAGAGAGAGGCTTACTGAAACAAATCTATATCAAAAGACGAAATTCTTTTTCTTTATCGTCTATCCCCACCGTCAAAAGTTTTCAACTTTTGCCACTGTCTCAACTGTCGGTGCTTCTGAACATAAATGTTCGGAGGTCGCCTTCGGCGACCCACACCCCTTTGTATAAAAGGGGGAGACTTTCTTTAATAATTCTGCTTTCAAAAATACCGTAGGGGACGATGCCCACATCGTCCCGCAAATTATTTACCGATAGAAATTATATAATAACTGTTTTGACAGCAAATTTGTTGTTATTCCGTTCTCTCTCCGTCTTGGCTTACGCAAATCCACCTCTCTCGTCAAAGAGTGGCTTGCGGCATTTTCATAAACAGACTTTTCGTCGTTGCTACTCTCCATATATGCAATTTTTACAGTTTTATGCCGTGTTTTTGATTAAAACATAGAAAATGTTTTAGTTTGTTTACAGTTTTACCCGAATAATTTATAATATAATAAATTACTATGTAAAAAGGAGATTACCGATATGGCAAAAATTAAAGCCGGAGAAAAATTCCCTAACTACACCGTTGATTCCGTTTACGGAACGGATGTTATCAAGGGCACAACAATCGAAAAAATTATGAACGGCAAGCCGACAATGTTCTGGTTCCAGAGATATATGGGCTGTCCGCCTTGCAGACTCGATGTTCATCTGCTTGTTATGAACTATGAAAAATTCGTTGAAAAAGGCGTTGAAGTCGTAGTAGTAATGCAGTCAAAGCCTGAAATCGTCCTTAAGGATATGGTCGACAAGACTCTTCCGTTCCACCTTATCTGTGACCCGACAGAGTCGATTTACAAGGATTTGGAAATCGGTGATATGGAAAAAGACTCCATGACAGAGGCCGATATGGCAAAATTTGCCGTCAAGAGAGAAATGATGGCTGCCGAGCCTGAAAAGTACGAGCACGGCGAATACGAGGGCAACGAGGCACAGGCTCCGGCATGGTTCTGGCTGGACAAAGATATGACCGTCATCGAGGCTCACTACGCAAAGAATATCGCCGATATGCCGCTTGCACAGGAAGCTTTGGACAAAATCAAATAATTAAAAAAATAATGGGCGAGCAATCGCCTTTTATTTTTCCCACAAAATATGGTATAATATTCAAAACATTTAAGGCGGTCAGTTTATGTATGAGGATATTTTCAACGAAATAAAAGAAAAATCAAAGGGCAGAGACAGATTTTTAATTTGTGTTGACGGCAAATGCGGTTCCGGCAAGACGGTGTTTTGCGAAATGCTGCAAAAAGAGTTGGATACGGATTTGGTGCACATAGACTATTTCTATTTGCCGATAAAGGAAAGACCGGAAAATTTTGATAAAATCCCACGGGGCAATATGGATTTACGGCGATTTGAAAAGACGGTTTTACAGCCGTTCAAAGAGGGCAAGCCGGTCACCTATTACCGTTTTCAGAACATGGGTCAGTACAGGGCGGAGGACATTTCCCTGACGGGCAGGAAAATTTTAGTCATCGACGGCTCTTATTCCATGCATCCGAATTTGGAAAACTACTATGATTTGAAAATATTTATGACCTGTTCCGACGAGAAACAGACGGAAAGGCTGAAAAAACGCGAGGGCGACAGGTACGAATTTTTCAAACAGTGGGTGGGTAAGGAAATTTTCTACCACAGGGTTTTTGACATTGAAAGCAAGGCGGACATGCTCATCGACACCACAGAGCTTTTCTAAATTACTGTTTACAAAACGGCAATAAAATTATATAATTATAGTAATGCAATAAAATGAAGAATAATATGGAGTGCAAATTATGTTCAATTTATACGATTTTGAGACAAAATTTCAGGATTTTGAAACAAAGCTGAAAGAGACCGTAGACGGCGAAGAATACGAGGAAATCGGCAAAGAAAATCCGGCGAGAGTCGTTACAAGAATCTATGTCAAAATGTGCAGACCGCAGATGTATTTCGGCGTGGACAAAAAAGCCGAATACGAGGGCGTTGTGGATATGATGGCACAGTTCATCAAAGACTATCCGGAATTTCCTGAAATGCAGAAATTCCACACGGATTTTGACACTTATGTTTCGGAAGAATTCAGAAAATAAAAATATGTCAGACGGCGTACCGTCTGACATTTTTTTACGCTTTTGCGCTTTTTGCCGCGCGCAGTTTTTTCATTATCGCCAAAAATTCAACAGATACAACAACCGTTGCGGCTATCCAAGCTGTCTGGTCGGTAAAGCATACGCCGATGTAACCGGTGGCAGGTATCACAAACAGAGCCATAACGCCGCGGGCGATAAGCTCGGACAGGCCGGCTATCATAGCAAGCCCCGAATAACCCAGACCCTGCACCGACATTCTGATTACATTCAGAGCCGCCACAATCATAAAGAAGAAGGACACGCATTTGAGATTGAGAGTTACCAGTGAGAGTACCTCGACTTCTGCGGCGTCTACGAAAATGAGAGCCAGTCTGCCGCCGACCGTCATAAAAATCAAGCCGACGACAAAGCCGTAAATTTCCGATACAATAGTAGCCGATTTTACGCCCTGTGGGATTCTGTCCAAATTGCCCGCGCCCAAATTCTGTGATACGAATGTCGCGCTGGCAGAGGCAAAGCCGTCAAAAGGAGCCATGGCGAACTGCTTTATTTTCTGCGTCGCCGTATAGGAAGCCACATACACCGTACCCAGAGAGTTTACGGCGGATTGCAGCATTACCGTGCCGATGGCGGTTATGGAAAACTGCAAGCCCATAGGCAAGCCCATCATACACAGTTTGCGCATTTTTCTGCCCACTATCGCCAATTCGCCTTTTTCAAACTTCAAGACAGGGTACCGGTTCTTCATATAGATAAGGCAGAGTATGCCCGACACCGCCTGTGAAATAATTGTGGCGTAAGCCGCGCCGGCAACGCCGATTTTCAAAACTATGATGAAAACCAAATCGAGAATGACATTCAAAACAGCCGAAAGCACCAAAAACTTAAACGGGGTTTTTGAGTCGCCCAACGCTCTGATGAATGACGAAAGCGTGTTGTAGAGAACGGTGAAAGGTATGCCGGCAAAAATGATGACAAGATAGGCGTAAGAGCCGTCTATGATGTCCGCCGGGGTTTTCATAACCGTCAAAATTGTGCGGCAGAGCAAAACCGTCCGCACAGTGATAACAGCTGACATACCCCGAGCAAGATATGAGGCGTTTGCGATGTATTTTCTCATGCTGTCGTATCTCTGTGCGCCGAATTTTTGTGCCACCGGAATACCGAAGCCCTGACACATACCCATACAAAAACCGAGTATCAAGAATGTGACCGAGCCGGTTGAGCCCACCGCCGAAAGAGCCGAAAGGCCTAAATATTTACCCACTATAATAGTGTCTACCAAGTTATATAATTGCTGAAATATGCTGCCCATAATGAGAGGTATAGCAAAGCCGATGATGAGAGACATCGGATTGCCCGCCGTCATATCGCGCATATTTGATTTTTTTGTGTTGCTCATATTTTCACCCCCCTGGAAAAAATCGAATGAATTATAGCAAAAAGACCCGAAAAAATCAACAAAAAAATTACACAATTTTTGTATCTGTAAACAAATTTTAATTGTTAAAAAATAAAAATCACCGCAAGCGGTGACTTTATCAAAGTATAATATCGCAAAATTCGGTTAGGGAATCCACGACCTTTGCCCCGGTGACCTCCAATCGACTGCGGCTCTGATGACCCCGACAGGTGAGAACGCACCCGACGCCTATTGCCTTTGACACATCGTAATCGTGGGTGGAATCGCCTATCATCACGGCCGTATCTCTGTCGATTTGGGCTTTTTTCATCCAATTTATTGCGGCGTCTATCTTGCCGTGACCGTGTATGGAGTCTGTGCCTATCACGGCGTCAAAATAGCCGGCTATGCCGAATTTTTCCACCTGGTTTTTGAGATTGTTTTGTTCGGTGGCGGACAGAATAACCATTTTGACTCCCCGATTTTTCAGCCTTTCAAAAACTTCCGTTACGTCCGGCATCAGTGGACAGTTTATGAATGTGCGATTAAATTCGTCTATGAACTCAGCCGACATCACCTCAAAAGGATCGTTGTCAAAGTTTATACCCATCGAGCGATAGTAGTCGATGACCGGGAAGCCGAAATGCTCTTTATAATATTCCAATGTGACGGGCTTGTAGCCTCTTTTCATCAGCAATTCGTTTTCGATGTCGACGGAAAACCGCGCGTCGTCGATGATTGTGCCGTTGAAGTCAAAAATTACAGTTTTTATCATTTGTGTTCAGCCTTTGCGTTCAAATGGGATTTTACAAATTATATCACGAAAGCTCTGCTTTTCAAAAGGGTTTTTCAAAAACAGTTAATTTCTGTTTCTATTTCAGACAAAGCGTCAAAATCAATAAATGACACTTTTTTGTTGTATGTGTCAATCATTGCCTGTGTTTCGGCATTTCGTTTTTCCGCCGGTATGCCTGACGCCTTTTTGTACAGCAGGGACATCATAACCTTGTGCTTAAATCCCGGTTTTGAATAGTCGAGACCGCCCCTTAGGTAAAAAATCTTTGCGCTTTCAAATATTTCTTTTGACAGCTGTGTTTTCATTGAGTTTTCAATGTTCCGTATGTTTTCGGCGTCTGTCGAGTCGGCAAGACCCACGGTGGCTATGACAATATTTTTGCCATCTGCGGTCTTCAGATTTTCAAATGTCTTTTTCATACCCAGTACGCCGCCGGCGTAAAGCGCGCCGATGTATATTATTGTACCGTATTTTTCTATGTTTTCCACATTGTTAAAAGCGACAACCGGTATACCCGTCCTTTTGCCCAATTCATCGGCGTAGGCTTTTGCCGTGCCGTACCCCGAGCCGTAAATAATAATTTTCATTCATTTCTCTGTATAAACAGTTGTAAATCCGCATGGAGCCTGTCGGTCTCGGTTTTATTCTTTTACCAACACATAGCCGATGAAACAGCCGCTTGCAGCCCCGTACAAAACCGAGTTGACCGCGCTGGAGCGCAAAGGGCACGCCCCGGTAGGACAGCCTAAAAAACGAAACATCAAATACCCCACAAATGCGCCGCCCAGAGCACAAAGTAAAAATATGACAGCTTTTTTCACAGACTTCGCCCCCTTTGTATTATTATAAATTATTCATATATATAATGCAACAGCACAAAATTTATGATATAATTAAAAAAAGCGAGGTGTTTTTATGACATTTATTTGGTATCCAAAATGCTCCACCTGTGTAAAGGCCAAAAAGTGGCTGGAAGCAAAGGGCGTAGACTTTATACCGAGACATATTGTACGGCAAAACCCGACCGCCGAAGAACTCAAAGAGTGGCACAAAATAAGCGGCCTGCCTCTCAAAAAATTCTTTAACACAAGCGGCAATTTATACAAGACAATGGGCTTAAAAGACAAGCTTGCCGATATGACAGACCGGGAAATGTACGACCTTTTGGCGAGCGACGGTATGTTGGTTAAAAGGCCGCTGGTGATAGGCGACGGCTTCGTTCTGGTCGGTTTCAAGGAAGCTGAGTGGGCGGAAAAATTAAAATTATGACAGATGAGCAAATACAGTCGGCTGTGGCAGCGGGTGAAGGACAGAGACTGCGATATGCTCACTTTGACTTTTGCCGAGATTGCGGCTGTTCCGGGATTTGAAATCGACCATTCTTTTTTGAGCTGCAAAAAGGAATTGGCGGAATACGGCTGCAAGGTCGGCAAAATTTCTATGAAAAATAAAACTTTGACTTTTGAAAAATTAAAGTAATTGACGGATTGTTTTTGCAAAAAAATATGTATTTTCGGCGTAAAAAATAATAAATTATCGGCTATTTTTAATATTTTTTTGAAATGCTCTTTACTTTTTTGTGAAATGTGATATACTGAAAAAGTCAAAAGGGCCATTAGCTCAGCCGGGAGAGCGCCAGGTTCGCAATCTGGAGGCCAGGGGTTCGATCCCCCTATGGTCCACCAAAACTAAATCAAAGCCGCGGCTTATATTCACGGCAAGCGCAAATGCACCTTGAAAAAGGTGCTTTTTTACTTGACCGGGCGGCAAATTTTCAAAAACAGGGGTAATTATGCGCTTTTTTCGGCATCTGCACACCGTAAACACACACAGAAAAAATGTCAGAAAACTTTGCTTTAAGGCCGGCCTCTATTGGCAGGGCCTCACTCACGATTTGTCAAAATATTCGCCGTCGGAATTTATCCCCGGGGTGAAATATTACCAGGGCGACAGAAGTCCGAACGAAAAGGAGAGGGAGCTTTTAGGCTATTCGCCGGCGTGGATGCACCACAAGGGCAGAAACAAGCACCACATAGAGTATTGGAACGATTTTAATTATGTGACAAAGAAAATCGAGCCTGTGCCTATGCCGAGAAAATATGTGGCGGAAATGTTCTGTGACAGGGTGGCGGCGTGCAAGACCTATCAAAAAGAAAAGTATACCGACCGCTCTGCGCTGGATTATTTCAACAGACGACGGGGCCATCGTTGGATTGCCGACCAAACCGAGCGGGAACTGGGCTTTTTACTCAATATGCTGCGGGAAAAAGGCGAAAAAGAGACTTTTGAATATATTAAAAAGTGGGTTAGGGAATAGTTTAGAAAAAACAAAAAGCGGCGGTTAGCCGCTTTTTAATATTGCAATGAAAAATCGTATTTGTATAAATCTATAAGTAAATTTTGTATCGCGCGATTAAGTCCGGTCGAAAATATTTGTCAATATACCTAACTTTAAGTTGTCAAACAAAATAAAAACGCAAACAAAAAGTCAGCACCGTCCTATTTTCCCGGGGCGTCGCCACCCAAGTATTTTCGGCGCTGCTCAGCTTAACTTCTGTGTTCGGCATGGGAACAGGTGGATCCTGAGCGCTATCGGCACTGACCGAAAAGTAATATATCATACATTTTAGTAAAAATCAAGAACATTTTTGATATTTTGTGATATAATGTAAAAAAGACTGCGGGTAAACGATATGGAACAGACTACATTTTTTGATAACTCATTGCCGCTGCGGGCAAGACTGCGCCCGGAAAATCTGTCGGAATTTGCAGGTCAGAAACATCTTTTGGGCGAGGGCAAGGTGCTGAGAAGGCTCATCGAGAGCGACAATATTTCATCAATGATATTTTGGGGGCCGCCGGGTGTGGGCAAAACCACCTTGGCACGAATCATTGCGCGACAGACAAAGGCAAAGTTTATAGACTTTTCCGCCGTCACAAGCGGAATAAAAGAAATACGAGAAGTAATGCAGAGAGCCGACGAAAACAGGCGATACGGCGAAAAAACCATTGTATTTGTGGACGAAATCCACCGCTTCAACAAGGCGCAGCAGGACGCTTTTTTGCCTTTTGTGGAAAAAGGGGCTATCATTCTGATTGGCGCAACCACCGAAAATCCGTCTTTTGAGATTAACGGCGCCCTGCTGTCAAGGTGCAAGGTTTTTGTGTTACAGCCGCTGTCGGCGGATGACATTGTCGCTCTGCTCAAAAGGGCGATAAGCGATGAAAGGGGCTTTGGCAATCTGAAAATAAACATCGGTGACGACATATTGGACTATGTGGCGAATTTTGCCAACGGCGACGCCCGCAATGCCCTTACCACGCTTGAAATGCTGGTGCTGAACAGCAATGAAGAGGGCGGCGTCATAACCGTCACCGAGCAGACATTAAAGGATTTGACCGGCCGAAAGTCGCTTTTGTACGACAAAAAGGGCGAGGAGCACTATAATTTAATATCCGCGCTTCACAAGTCGATGAGAAATTCCGACCCGGACGCCGCTGTGTATTGGCTTGCCAGAATGTTGGAGGCGGGGGGGGACCCGCTCTACATCGCCAGGAGAATTATTCGATTCGCCTCGGAGGACATCGGTATAGCCGACCCGCGCGCTCTGGATTTGGCGGTTTCGGTATATCAGGCCTGTCATTTTCTGGGTATGCCGGAATGTAACGTACACTTGACTCAGGCCGTCGTCTATATGTCGATTGTGCCTAAATCCAATGCTCTGTATATCGCCTACGGCAGACGGCGAGAGGATGCGCAGAAAATGCTTGCCGAGCCGGTGCCGTTGGTCATACGCAACGGCGTCACATCGCTTATGAGCGATTTGGGCTACGGCAAGGGCTACCAATACGCCCATGACACCGAGGACAAGCTGACAAATATGCAATGTCTGCCGGATTCTTTGCTCGGCCGCGAATACTACACCCCGACGGAGCAGGGGCAGGAGGCAAAATTTAAGCAAAGACTGCGGCTTATAAAAGAATGGAAAGAAAAGCATAAATAATTATAATTTACATTATTAAGAAAGGAAAAAACTATGTGTAATACTTTTAACGATTATTCAAATTACAGCGACTATCAAAAAAATCAAGTCACCGTCGCCGGTACAATGGCGTATCTCATCGGGGCGAAGACGGAATTTTTTGAAAACTATATCACCGATGCGGAGGAATTTGAAAAGCTGAAAGCCAACGAAAACGCGGTTATTATGAGAGCTCTGTGCAATATCCGTTCAAATCTGATGCTTAATTTCTCAAAAACCGACAATTTAATGCGCTACGATATGCAAAACATAGACCGACAGGCAATTTATTCCGAGGATGTCGCTATGCTATATAAAAACGGCATAAACTTGGTTAAAGCCAACTATACGGTCAACAAATATTTGCGGGATATCAATACTCACATTGTAAACAGACTTGATAAAATTAAAGGCTTTTTTCCGGACTGGGTGGAATGGGCGTACATCAAGGATTTATTCATTATGCCGAAAGGCACGGTTGAAAGCTCGATAGTATCCGAATCAAAAAAATATCAGCAAAATCAGGGCTACTACCCGTATAAAAGATACATTCATTGGAACCCGGTTGACAAAGGCAACATTCTGCTTAACGATGTAAAGTTTTTGGACATTGTTTACAGACAGCACAATGATATTTTCACCGACAAATCAAAGGTTCTGGACGCCTCCGAGACCACAAAGGGCAATATTTACGACTTTATTTCCAACGCGGAATCTGCAGTCGTAGTCGTCGACTGTGAAAATTCCGACGCGTACAAGATAGCCTCCGTCTTAAAACAGCTCAACCCGGAGGAACTGTCAAAGATTAAAAAAATAATGCTCTACGACGACAAGCACACCACAAACGCCTGGAAGTATATGAAAGCCGTTACAAACATTGATGTGGAGTACGAGGAGATAAAGCGAATCAACGAGTACAAATCTCTGGTCGATATGCGTATGGGAATGGGCATTTCCCGTGAATTTTACAAAAACAATGTGGATTCTTTTATTATTTGCTCGTCGGATTCGGACTATTGGGCGGTAATTTCCGAATTGCCGGAGGCAAATTTCCTGGTTATGATGGAATACGACAAGTGCGGCGGCGACATCAAGGGCGAGCTTGCCGAACACGGCATTTATTATTGCTCGATAGACGATTTTTGTACAGGCAATATTGCGAGCTTCAAAAATGTGGTGCTTATATCCGAGCTGAAGGACAGAATCTCAAATCTGTTCGAGCTGAACGCCGACACGCTGGTTGACAATGTGTTTATCGCCGCCAGAATCGACGCCACCGACGCAGAAAAAAAGAGTTTTTACGACAAGTACATAAAGAAAATGACCGTCGCTATCGACGACAACGGCAATATGTCGCTGAAAATACCGGATTGATAATTTTTCAATAACATTTCAGTTGAGGCAGAGGATATATTTATTATGTTATGAGATAATTTTTTTGCAAGGCTCCACTTGTCAGGGGGTGCGGGTGTCCGGTGGACACCTTTGCTGCAGGCAAAAGCGCCGACCGAGCCGACAGGCGAGACCCGGCAAAACGGAGTTTTGACTGAGGGGTAGTCTTTGAATAAAGGATATTATAGATTGCTATATTTCGTTCTCTCTCTCCGTCACGGCTCTGCCGTGCCACCTCTCTCGTCAGAGAGAGGCTTGCACAAGCGGCGCTACAATCAAAAGATAAATATTATTATCAACTAATAAAGTCTCTGCCCCCGGGCAGAGATTTTTATTTTCAAAAGACGGCGGACACAGAGAATACATATATTTACATTACAATAATTATGGGTTACAATATTTCCGCATCACTAAATATGGTGGCTGCACACATAGATTGTAACATAATATAGTGTTTGTCATATTGTACAAATAATGTCGCGGCGAGGGCGAAAAATTTTGCATACCGCATGCGTAGATATACAATTAAAAAGCCGTATGCAGACAAAACTCTGTATATTCTCAGCAAAGCTTTATATTTTTATTACATTAAAGGCGGTTTTGTATACAAAAAGTACGGCGGCGTGAATATTTTTACATTGTGCAATATCACCAATCAAATAAAGACTTTGCGACAATATGTTGTGAATTATCTATTGCACAAACACAATATGTTGTGGTATACTATATTCACTGAAAAATGAAATAACCGTGCGTTCTATAAATAATCGGAGGGAATATGGAAATAATCAAAAGAAACGGCGTAAAAGAAACTTTCAACGACCAGAAAATTTTCAA
This sequence comes from Oscillospiraceae bacterium, assembly GCA_029007985.1. GTDB lineage: Bacteria > Bacillota > Clostridia > Oscillospirales > Ruminococcaceae > RGIG3102. Next base: position 39,707 of record JAQXIW010000026.1, read on the forward strand.
CGCCATATATAAAGCAAATCAAAATGCCGAGGTAAAACCGGACGACCGCATGCTCGATTCGGAAATTTCGGCTGTCACAAACCGTGTTGTCGCAAAGTGCTCCGCCATGGATAAAATACCGGGTGTCGAGGACATTCAGGATTTCGTTGAAGAAGAGCTCATGGCGAGAGGCTTCCATGCAGTTGCAAAGGCCTATATCAAATACCGCTATCTGCACACAATGAGAAGAGACAGATACGAAGAGATGATGGAAATCGTCAGAGACAAGGTCACGGCGTCAAATGTTCAGAATCAGAACGCCAATGTGGACGAATTTTCCTTCGGCGGCAGAATGGGCGAGACTTCCGACGCCATTCTCAAAAACTATGCTCTCGAATACTGCATGTCAAAGATGGCGAGAGAAAACCATCTGAACAACGAGGTCTACATTCACGACCTGTCACACTACGCCTTGGGCGACCACAACTGTCTCTCTGTGCCGTTTGACCACCTTTTGGCCACCGGCTTTAACACAAGACAGACGGATGTCAGACCGGCTAATTCCGTAAACACGGCTTTCCAGCTTGTTGCGGTTATTTTCCAGCTCCAGTCGCTGCAGCAGTTCGGCGGCGTATCCGCCACACACCTTGACTGGACAATGGTGCCTTATGTCAAAAAGTCCTTCTACAAGCATTACAGAGACGGCTTGAAATATCTTGACGAAAAGGAAATGCCTGCCGATTTCACAAATGAAATGTCCATCGGCGACGAAAAGTACAAGGAATACTCGCCGAAAGCCTACAAGTTCGCATACGATATGACGGAAAAAGAGACATTCCAGGCTGTCGAGGGCATGTACCACAACCTCAACACACTTCAGTCCCGTTCCGGCAACCAGCTGCCGTTCACATCAATCAACTACGGTACCTGCACATCGCCGGAGGGCAGAATGGTAATCAAGGCTCTGCTTGAAGCCTCTATCGAGGGCGTGGGCAGACTGCACAAAACCGCCATTTTCCCATGCGGAATTTTCCAGTGCATGAAGGGTGTCAACCGTCGGGAAGGCGACCCGAACTACGATTTGTTCCAGCTGGCTCTCAAATCCACGGCAAAACGCCTTTACCCGAACTACGCAAATGTCGACTGGTCGGGCAACGCCGGCTACGACATCAACGACCCGAGAACATATTTCTCAACCATGGGCTGCCGCACGGCAAACGGCTGGGATATAAACGGCTTCGGTCAGATGAAGGACGGCAGAGGCAATATCTGCCCGACGACAATCATTATGCCGACTCTTGCAATGGAGGCCGACAGAGATGTCGAAAAGTTTATGGCTTTGCTGGATAAGAAAATCCACGAGGCAAAGGATATGCTTTTGGAAAGATTTGAGTGGATTTGCAGCCAGAATCCGCAGTCGGCTTCATTTATGTATGAAAACGGCCTTATGTCCGGCTATATCCCGTCGGAAGGTATCCGTTCGGCTCTCAAACACGGCACACTTGCCCTGGGTCAGCTGGGTCTTGCCGAGACTTTACAGCTTCTCATCGGCAAAAACCAGACCACCGAAGAAGGCATGGCTTTGGCAAAGAGAATCGAAGGTCTTTTCAAACAGAGATGCGCCGAGTTCAAGGAAGAGTACAAGCTCAATTTCGGCGTATACTACACACCTGCCGAAAACCTTTGCTACACGGCTATGAAGAATTTCAGAAAGAAATACGGCGTCATCGAGAACGTATCCGACAAGGATTATTTCACAAACTCCATTCATGTGCCGGTTTGGGAAGAAGTCACGCCGTTTGAAAAAATCGACATTGAATCACAGCTCACAGGCTATTCATCCGCCGGCTGCATCACTTATGTAGAGCTGGATTCCAGCGTCAAGCACAATACAAAAGCCATTGAGACGGTCGTCAACTACGCTATGGACCACGACATTCCTTATTTCGCCATCAACATTCCTAACGACACATGTTTGGAATGCGGCTATACCGACGAAATCAACGAATGCTGCCCGATGTGCGGCTCAAAGAAAATCCGCAGACTGCGCCGTGTAACAGGCTATCTCACAGGCGACTACAAGACGAATTTCAATCTCGGCAAACAGCAGGAGACAGAAATGCGTACAAAACACACAGGAATTGAAATGTTCTGAGAAAGAAGCTCTAAACCATGAATTATTTGAATGTTACTAAATCAGATATAGCCAACGGCGAGGGCGTAAGGCTCGTTCTTTGGGTGAGCGGCTGTTCCCACGGCTGTGACGAATGTCATAACCCGGAGAGCTGGAACCCAAACGCCGGCAAGAAATTTGACGATTTGACATTTGTCAAAATGCTGTCGGAGCTGGCAAAACCGGTCTATGACGGCATTACATTGTCCGGCGGCGACCCGCTTTACCCGGCAAACAGAGAAGAAGTGGAAAATATCTGTCGCAAGATTAAAACCGTTTTCCCGAACAAGACAATTTGGCTGTGGACAGGCTATGATTGGGATGAAATCAAAGATTTGCCGCTTTTACAGTATGTCGACATAGTGGTTGACGGCAAATATGACAAGACCCGCCGCGATGTCACAATCGCATTCAGGGGCTCTACAAACCAAAACATTATTGATGTACAGCCGTCTCTCAAAAGCGGAGAATGTATAATTCTCAACAGCATTTACGATGTACGGTATTGATTTATTAAAACGCTCTCAAAAGAGGGCGTTTTATTTGCATAACGGCTGAATTCATTGTATAATTATCTCATTGAAAATAAAATTTTTGCGGTGAAAGATATGAAAGAAACTGTAATTGACAATAAAAAAGTGCTTATTTACTGCGGAGAAAATCCGCGGTATATCCTGATACAGCCGGTGGACAGCCATGACGCCGAAAGGCTTGAGAACGAGCTGAAAAAAATAAAAGAGTATCGGAAAAAGAAAAACTTTATCTTTGCGGCTTTTAATGTGGACAGTTGGAACAGGGATTTGTCGCCTTGGTGCGCCCCGGCGGTTTTCGGCGACGAGGCATTCGGCGACGGAGCGTCAGATACACTCAAATATATTACAGACAGCCTTCTGCCGGCCTTGAAAAGCGAATACGGATTACCTGATGATATTAAAGTCGTATTGGGCGGTTATTCTCTCGCCGGGCTGTTTGCCCTTTGGGCAGGTTATGAGACAAAAGTATACGGTATAGCCGCCGCATCGCCGTCGGTGTGGTTTGAGGGCTTTGACAAATACACCGACTCTCACCGGCTTAAAGCCGAAAAAGTCTATCTTTCGGTGGGCAATAAAGAGGAAAAAACCCGCAATCAAACAATGGCGAGAGTGGGCGACAGGCTGAGGGCGCTGAATCGGGAATATACACGGGCGCTGGGGGAAAATACCGCCTTTGAAATAAACCCGGGCAACCACTTTGTCGATACGGATATACGCACTGCTAAGGCATTTGCGTGGGTAATTAAATAGAGGATATTATGATTTACGACAAAAGACTGTCGCCGGAGATGAACCGGAAAATAGACGAAATAAAGGACGAATTCGGCACAGAGGAGCACTTAAAGCTTGTATTGGAAAAATACGACGGCTTCAAAAACGGCACTCTTGCTGATTGGTCGATAACCGAAGAGGATAAAAAATATTTTATCAGACTGCTCGAAATCGAAACCCGGCTGGTCCACGCCTAAAAGTAAAAAATCGCCCGGGCAAACAGAGAGATAGACGGCCGGGTGGACGACTTTGTCACAAGGCTGGAAAACAACTACTTTGACGACGGCATTGAAAGGATAAAGAAAGAAAAGAAAAAGGGCTATTTCGATAAGCTTTTCGGCAAATAAAAGGCGGTATAAGGCTGAATAATTGCTTTCACCATAAAATTGCCGATTACAGAGATACTATTTCTCAAAATAAACAAAATTCATACGGAATATACGGAAGAACCATGAAAAAGAAATTCAAGATTACCTTTAATTCGCCTGTGATACTGACCTTCTGTGCAATTTGCATTGTTTCGTTGGCCGTCAGCGCAATCACCGGCGGCGCCTCAAATATGGCTTTTTTTATGACCTACAATTCGGGCTTGGACAACCCTATGACATATTTAAGGCTTTTTACCCATGTTTTCGGCCATGCAAATATTGAGCATTTGATGAATAATCTTACTTACATTTTGCTTTTGGGGCCAATGTTAGAGGAAAAATACGGCGGCAAAATCATCTGTGTTATAATCGCCCTGACCGCCGTCACGACAGGTTTGGCGAATATGCTTTTCTTTCCCGGCTCGGCTCTGCTCGGGGCGTCCGGCGTGGTATTTGCCTTTATCATTCTGTCCTCAATAACCGGTATAAAAGACGGCGAAATTCCGCTGACATTTATACTGATATTTGTATTCTATATCGGGGCACAGATTTATCAGGGGCTTTTTGTGGCGGACAATGTGGCAAATTTTGCCCACATCATCGGCGGTATCGTCGGCGCGGCGGTGGGTTTCACCCTTGTGAACAGAAAACCGGACGCGGCATATTAAACCGCAAATATTAGTCAACAGCAATAAATGCGCCGTGGGAAAGTGTTTTCCGCCGGCGTATTTTTTATGCATTTTATATAAAAATGAGCGCAAAAAATCTATTTTGTGAAAAAACTGTTTTCCTTGAATATGCAAAAGCATAATAGTAAAATATTTATAGTAAACACAGGGGAGGGCAAACCGATGGCGAAAACCGAATTAAAGGGCAACCGGAAGCGGACTGCGGCCGAAAAAACAATAGCAAAATCAGGTCTTAATAATCTCAAAAGCGATTTTGCAAAACCTGTAATAACACAGGGCTATGTGTGCTTTCATTTGATAAGCGAGCCGAATCGGATACTGAGCAACTGGTATTCCTCTTCATTCGAGCTGGGCGGATTGAAATATTCCTCGGCAGAGCAGTATTTTATGCACCAAAAGGCGTTGACATTCGGCGATTTGGGCACCGCAAAAGTGCTGCTGTCCACAAACAACCCACAGAAAATCAAAATGTACGGTCGCATGGTAAAAAACTACAACGACAAGGTGTGGAACGGTATCAGGGCGGTAGTTCTCTATGAGGGACTGTTGGCAAAATTTTCACAAAATGAAGCCGCAAGACAGTTTTTGCTGTCGACGGGCGACGCCGTACTCTGTGAGTGCGCCAAAAACGATTTAATATGGGGTAACGGCATGGATATGAACGACCCCGACCGTCTGGATATGAGCAAATGGCGCGGCGAGAGTTTGCTCGGGTTTATACTGATGAAAGTCAGAGAGAAAATAAAGTAAAATTAAATAAAGGAGTTTATATATGTCACTTTTACATCTCAATTTTGAAAGCGAATATCTGCATTTTAACACCGATGTCAATATCATTATGCCGGACAGACCGAAAAACATAACGCCGGAGGAATTTTATCTCAGCGGCGAAAAATACAAGGTACTGTATCTTTTACACGGTACATACGGCGATTACAGCGACTGGATAAGGAAAAGTAACATCGAGGTCTACGCCGCCGAGAGAAATTTGGTGGTTGTCATGCCGTCGGCGGGCAATTCCTATTATTCAAACTGGTCCACAATGATGGGCATAAATGTCCGGGACTACCTGATTAAAGAGCTTATGCCGCTTATCAACGGCTGGCTGCCTGTGTCGGACAAAAGGGAAGATACCTTTATTGCCGGCCTGTCCATGGGCGGCGAGGGCACACTGAAATATGCCGTAAATCACCCGGATAAATTTGCCGCCGCGGCTGTGCTGTCTATGTATTCCAGAGATTACGCCGCCATTCCGCCGGAAAAAGCCGACCGGCGCACACTGGACAGATACAACGCCGTGGGCGGTTTTGAAAACTTTATAAACTCATACGAAAACACCAGAGAGCTTCTGCTGCGGCATAAAGACGACGGCACTTTGCCGAGACTGATGTTCACGATAGGCGAGGACGACTTTTTGTGGGAAGGCTACTGTGAATTCAAGAAATGGGCTGTCGAAAACGGCATAAAAGCTGAGTTTTACGAGACCCCGGGCTACACACACGAGTGGAGATTCTGGGATTTGGAAATCCAGAGAGCTTTGGACTTTTTCGGCATTGAAAAGTTTGACCCGGTAAATTTTTGGGATTTGAAAAAAGATAAAAAGTAAAAAAGATACAAAAAATATCATACCATATAGAAATACAACCGCATGGGATTGATACCGTGCGGTTGTATTTTGCGGAAATATATACTCTTATTTATAGAAGAAGTACAAATTTTTTCACCGGCAGAGATTCTAAAACAGGAATTTCGAAACAAACAGTATAAACAAAAACCCGACCTAATCAAATAGGCCGGGCTATGATATTATATACGGCGTTTTATCCTCTTGTGCCCTCGGTCTTGTAGTCTGTTGACCAGCCCTGCAGGTCGGTCGGGGAAATGCTGTCGTCCCATGTGCCGAGAGAGACGGCGTTATAGTATTCTACCCAGGCCGCGTCCGAACGAATTGCCGTACCCGTGCGGTACTTGTCTTCCCAAGGATTTTGAGTATCCGGGTCGGTCGGGTCCCAACCGCGCAGTTCCGTATCGTCCGGGTCGATGTAAATTGTACCCGGTTTGCCCATAGGGCCCGGGCAATTTTCGTCATCATAGATGAACACAGGTGTGCCGATAGGGCAGTTGTCGTATATCCACTTGACATCGACCACCTGCAGCCTGATACAGCCCAGAGAGGCGATAGAGCCCAGCTTGTTGTATTCCACATATTCGATGTCGTCCTTATGCTGTGAGTAGTACGGCACCGAATGGAAAAGATAGGCGCTCCAAATTCTGGTGGAATACTGACCGTATGACGGGCCGGCGAGCAGACGCCACTCATAATTGACAGGCGTTTCAAAATAGCCGGTCGGGGTGTCGGTGCCGCCGGAGCAGACAAAAGCCATATACGGCACGGTGTATTCGCCGTTTTCGTCCGGGGTGTAAACCGTGACAGTGGAGGCGGCTCTGTTTACACACAGCCAATATTTCCAGCCCGGCTGTTCCTTTATTGATGTGCCGAATTGATTGGAAAGCGCGTGCATAATCTCGGCGCCCTTTTCGTTCCAAGTAGACGGGTCAGTGACCTGCGGCTGATTGAGAGTACACAGCTCGGAAGCCTTGCTGACAACCTCGTCGTATTTCTGTTTGCGGATTTCATCCTCCGTCGGCTCGGAAGAAACAACGGACGACGGTGAGTCGCTGTTCACCGGGGTGTCCGCATTCTTTTTTGCACAGCCTGCAAAAACGGCGGCACACAAAACAAGAGCCGATATAATAAAAGTCAGTCTTTTCATACAGTCCTCAATATAATTATTTGCATATATTATACCACAAAAAACGGGATAAAACAGTTAATTTTTGATAAATAAATAACAATCCCACAAAATGTGTTGAGATGTAAAATCAGCGTGAAAACCATAATGATAGTATATGAATCTTTGACAACTCTCGTTTATGTTTATATCAGTTAATTAAAATACGGATGAATACCGTCAAATAATACAAGACAAAAAATAAGCATAGTCTTAGAACGCCATTATAAATAAAAGCCCCCACGGAGAACCGTGGGGGACATATTATGCTGTTTTAAGCAATTTGTAAACCCAAATTACAGGATGTATTCCTTGAGTCTGCGGCACATTTCGTCGCAAGCTTCTGTAGGAATAGCCATGTTCATACGGATTGAGTTCGGAGCGTGGAACGGACGGCCGTCCTGCCAGATAACACCGTACTTAACACCCTTCTTCTGGAGCTCTTCAATTGTCATGCCCTTTTCTTCGAGGTACTTGTCGAACTGAGCATAAATCATGAATGTGCCTTCCGGCTTAGCAACTTCAATGCCAGGAACAGATGTGAGTGTGTTGTAAACTTTTTCTGAGTTTTCTGTGATAGCTTCTTTGAATGATTTTACCCATTCATAGCCGTCTTCACCGGAGTATGCGCCGATCATAGCGTGCATCCAGAGAACGTTCATTGAGTTGTAGTGTGTCAATGAAGCTTCCTTGTTCCATCTGTCTCTCCAGTACTTGTTGTAGATGATACCGTAAGAACCTACGAAACCTGCAAGGTTGAATGTCTTTGAAGGAGCATAGAAGGAAATTGTGTTCTGTTTTGCCCATTCGTTTGTAAGCTCAGGTGAGAGGTGTTTGTAACCAACATGGATACAGTCAGCCCAAATCTGGTCAGCGATAACTTTAACATCGTATTTCTCGAAGATAGCATAAGCTTTTTCGAGTTCTTCTTTTGTCCATACACGGCCACATGGGTTGTGAGGAGTGCAGAATACTGTTACATGGATGTTGTTTTCAGCGATAACTTTTTCCATGTCTTCATAGTCCATTCTCCATGTACCGTTCTCGTCTTTCTTGAGCCAAGAGTGAACGATTTCGAAGCCCTGGTTCTTGAGGCAGTTTGTGAAGCCGATGTATGTCGGAGCGTGAAGAAGAACTTTGCAGCCCTTTTCACCGAAGATGTTCATAGCTGAGAGAACGCCGCCGAGGAGGCCGTTAGCGTAAACGATGTCTTCTTTCTTAACATCTGCGCCGTAGTTGTTCTTCTGCCATCTGATGATACCTTCAAAGTATTCATCTCTCGGTGCGAAGTAACCGAATGCAGGGTGATCGGCTCTCTTCTTGATAGCGTCTGTGATAGCAGGGCATGTCTTGAATGACTGGTCGGCAACCCATGTTGGGATGATGTAGTCTTTCCATTCAGGGTCTACTTCAGCGCCCGGAATCGGAATAACGTCAACAGCTCTTGCGTCCATACCGTGTCTTTCGTTGATGAAAGAAGCGTGCTGGAAAAGGTCATAATACTTGAGATTCTTGTCCATAAAATTTCTCCTTTTTAATCGTCTGTAATGCGATAGGACACGCATTACACATCTTTTTACAGTTTCTATTATAATATATTTTTAGCGATAAGTCTATCAAAACCATACAATTTAGACATAGAAAAACATACAAGATTTTTAGTGATATTAACGAAAACCACAATTTAATTAGATAAAAGTATGTATAAATGATACAAAAACAAGTTGGTTTATAAATAGTTCAATAGTGTAATGTTTTGTAAAAATTTTATGTTATCGGTGCAAAAAAAAATCCCTCTCCGAAATCGGAGAGGGATAATGTTATTCGTCCGTGAGAATAACCAAAAACTCAAATTACAGGATGTATTCCTTGAGTCTGCGAGCCATTTCGTGGCAAGCTTCAACAGGGATAGCCATGTTCATACGGATTGAGTTCGGAGCGTGGAACGGACGGCCGTCCTGCCAGATAACACCGTACTTAACACCCTTCTTCTGGAGTTCTTCAATTGTCATGCCCTTTTCTTCGAGGTACTTGTCGAACTGAGCATAGATCATGAATGTGCCTTCAGGTTTAGAAACTTCAATGCCAGGGATAGATGTAAGAACATTGTAGATTTCTTCTGAGTTTTCTGTGATAGCTTCCTGGAATGATTTTACCCATTCGTAGCCGTCTTCACCGGAGTATGCGCCGATCATAGCGTGCATCCAGAGAACGTTCATGTCGTTGAAGTGTGAGAGGGAAGCTTCCTTGTTCCATCTGTCTCTCCAATACTTGTTTCTGATGATACCGTAAGAACCTACGAAACCTGCAAGGTTGAATGTCTTAGAAGGAGCATAGAAGGAAATTGTGTTCTCTCTTGCCCAAGCGTTTGTGTTTTCAGGTGGGAGCTGCTTGTAGCCAACGTGGATGCAGTCAGCCCAGATCTGGTCACAAACTACCTTAACATCATACTTTTCGAAGATAGCATAAGCCTTGTCGAGCTCTTCTTTTGTCCATACACGGCCGCATGGGTTGTGCGGAGCGCAGAATACTGTAGCATGGATGTTGTTTTCAGCGATAACTTTTTCCATGTCTTCGAAGTCCATTCTCCAAATGCCGTTTTCATCTTTCTTCAGCCAGGAGTGAACGATTTCGTAACCGTTGTTGTGGATACAGCCTGTGAAGCCGATGTATGTAGGAGCGTGGAGGAGAACCTTTGCGCCCTTTTCGCAGAATACGTTGAGAGCTGCGATAACGCCGCCGAGAAGACCGTTAGCGTAAACGATGTCTTCCTGCTTTACATCTGAATCATACTGATTCTTCTGCCATCTGATGATGCCTTCATAGTATTCAGGTCTTGGAGCATAGTAACCGAATGCAGGGTGCTTTGCTCTGGCGATAACAGCGTCCTGAATAGCAGGGCATGTCTTAAATGACTGGTCAGCAACCCATGTAGGGATGATGTAGTCTTTCCATTCTTCGTCTACTTCTGCGTCAGGAATCGGGATTCTGTCAACAGCCATAGCGTCCATGCCGTGTCTTTCATTGATGAAAGAAGCGTGCTGGAAAAGATCATAGTACTTAAGATCCTTGTTCATAAAAATTTCTCCTTTTTGTTTGTTCCGGCAGAGCCGGAAATTTTAATCAATAATCATAACGCGATTATTTTCTGTTTACATTATACTCCTTTTTGTGTATAAGTGTATACATTCTGTTATGTTTATCGAGTAGAACTTTTGCAAAAAAAACTGTTAAAAATGACGAAAACGGCGAATAAAAAAGTACAATATACAAAAATCATAATAAAAATTGTAATACATACATATCAATTAAATAATAAAAACGGGCAAGGTGAAACGCTTGAAAGTATACAGACTATCAAACACGGATTTCACCGCCCGTTTTGCATTTATATGTTTAAGTTATATAATTTTTTTATACTCCGAGCTTGGCTCTGATTTTTGCCTTTGTCTCTTCCGAGCAGAAAGCGGCGTCGAGCGCGTTGAGAGTTGTCTGCCAAAGCTGCTGTTCCGTAACACCGATTCTGTTAAGAATGTAGTGCTCATATTTGAGACAGGTTCTCGAAAACATCATATTGTCGGAATTGAGCGTGACCTTTGCGCCGGCTGCAATGAGTTTTCTGACCGGGTGGGCGGCGTAGTTTCTTTCCGCCTTTACATTGGAGGACACACAGACCTCCAGCGGAATCTGTGTTTTGACGACCTCCCGCAGCCATTCATCGTTATCTACGCAGTGTACGCCGTGGCCGATTCTGCTTGCGCCCATATTTATGGCTTTTATTACATTTTCGCCGTTGCCCATTTCGCCGGCGTGGGCTGTCAGCGGCATACCGTATTCTTTACATTTGTCAAACAGCGGCTTGTAAAGGCTGTAATCGCCGTTGTTCTCGTAGCCGGCCAAGTCCATACCCACCAGACCTTTGCCAAGATATTTCATAGACGCCTCGAGGGCCTCCATATTCTCTTTCATATTGAAATTTGCGTCCGGTCCCTTGTGCATAAAGCAGTTGAGCAGGCCGATTTCAATGTCCGGGAAATCCTTTTTGGCAAGTCTTATGCCCTCGCAGAGAGCGTCGACCGTGTCCGCCTGTGACAGACCTTTGAGGGTGTGCTGCTGTGAGGCGTATCTGATTTCGGCATAGACAAGGCCCTCGTCGTTGAGCTGTTTAATGAGATTGTATATTGATTCTATCAGGTTTTCTCTCGTCTGCATAACGGCGCAGGTGAGCTCGAATTTGCGGAAGCCGTCTTCTCTCGAGGCATATTTAGTGTTGTAGAGCATGTTGTAGTACTCTTCAAAAGTGGTTTCCCGAGGAATTACGCCCTCTTTAATGCTCTTTTCATAAGCCCACGGCAATTCGAGAGAGCCGTCAAGATGAAGGTGAAGTTCGATTTTGGCTGTGTTCATCATATAACTCCTTTTATTATTTTTTATTAAGTATAACATTTTTGACCGGTAAAGTATATATTATTTATTACAATTATTGTGATTGCATAATTGCATAAACTGTTGTAAAATTACAATTATGCCAAATAAACGGCAGATTTGCGGCGATTATTCCGCTATTTATATGATTTTTTATCTATATTAAATTTGCCGTACAAGGAAATTATAATAAAGAATGTATATTTATATCTGTAATTTCAAACGCTAAAACCGAAATAAGCTTATTCCGTTTAGCTGCGTTTTGTGCGGATGTTTTTATAAATCGGGGGCATATATGGACTACAATTTGAGAAATGCTTTTGAGAGTATTCGGCAGACTCGGGCGGTGTGCACACGGGAATGCGGCATGGGGTATTCAAAGGAAGAAATTGAAAATACGCTGACTTTGGAAACCGTGCTATTTATAGCCTACATTATTTCCTGTGACGAAATTACTCGGGAGGATGTGGCAAAACTGGCTTTCTACACCGGTTTTGACTTGTCGGTTTTTGATTTGTACGACATAATGAGGGAAAACGGCATAGAGGACAACACATTTGAATACAATGTGCCGCGACTTTTGGATATTATGGTACAGCTGGACAATATTTTGATTGACAACGGCGCGCAAATCGGCGTGTCGCAATATATGTCTCTGGCTTATATACAGACCTTTGGTTATCTGGCGGAGGAATTTTACAGCGACAACGGCAGAATAAATTACGACAGACGCGAGAATTGGGATGTTTTCCAAAAAACTCTGACCGCCTATGTAGATGGGAATTTGCACAGCGGCCGGTCGGAATACGATATATTCTGAATAATATAAAGCCACGGCGGATTGGGGCGGTTTTTCAGCCGGCACCGTGCAGTATCATATTTAGGGGAAATTGTACAGATTGTTATTTATTTTTGTTTCGGTTATTATTCATATGGCAGAATCGGTTTTAAGCCTGAACAAAAATGTATACAAACGGTGTAAAATGTGGTAGTATTGTCACCGTTTGATATAAATTTTTGGGGGTTAATATGTGGTTTTTATTCACACTTTTGACGACGGCTCTTTGGTCGCTCGCCGAGCTCTTTTATAAAAAGGGCGCAAGGGAGGACGAAAAATACGCCCATCTTAAAATCTGCGTCTGCGTCGGCTTTGTCATGGGCGCTCACGCTCTGTACACGATAGTGACCGGCGGCGGATATAATCCGGTAAACATTGTAAAATATCTGCCTGTTTCAGCCTGTTACATTCTGTCCATGGCCTTTTCCTTTTTCGGAATGAGATTTATCGAGGAATCCATCTCCGACCCTATCGAGAATACCTCCGGCGCAATCTGCGCTCTTATGGCGGTTGTACTGCTCGGCGAGGAAATCGCCCGGGGCTCTGTTGTCGCCATCGGCGTCATTTTAGTGGGTATTTTGGGAATAGGCTATCTTGAAAACAGCGGTGAGACAAAGAGAAGCGATAAGTTGGGCAAAAAAATGGCGGTAATCGCCTTTTCAATGCCGTTTCTCTATGCGATTATCGACGCGCTGGGCTCGTTCCTTGACATAGTTTATCTGGATATCGAGATGACAAACCTTGTGGGAGTTACGGCTGAAAACATCGAGGACATCGCCAATACTTCATACGAGCTGACCTTCTTTATCTGTGCGGTTATTTTGCTTGTTTTTATGATGATAAAGGGCGTAAAGTTCGAATTGCCGAAACAGAGAGACAAGGTGATTGCTGCTTTGTGCGAGACAGGCGGCCAGTATTTCTATGTTTACGCAATGAGCGGCAACGGCGCCATAGCTGCGCCGATTATTTCGTCGGTCTGTGTTTTTTCCGTTTTGCTTTCGAGAATATTCTTAAAAGAAAAGCTGACGAAAAAGCAGTACTTCTTCATTGCTCTTGTCCTCATCGGCATTTTGACTTTGGGAATTATCGAGGGCGACTAAACCGATACATAACGATACACACCCTGTCAAACGGCAGGGTGTGTTTTTCATTGTCATAAATTGAATATTTTTCACAATTTTTTGTTTATATTAAAAGTTTAGCAATAAATCTGTGGTATAATATCCGTAAAGGAGTGTGGCGAAATGAGTGATACATTAAAATTCCGTCGGGACGAAGACAATTCCATGATAGATTCAAGGCGTGACGATATTGTACTCAAAACATTGATGAACGATAAATTTATGGAATTTATCGAAGAGCAGAGAGAGCCTTATCAGGAGCTTTTGGCGTACTATCGCTGTGCCATTATGGAGATGGAGACGAAATTCCGCGTTCTCAACGAGCAGTTTTCTCTGCAATACGACAGAAACCCGATTGAGAGCATAAAATCCCGAATTAAGTCGATGGACAGCCTGTTAAAGAAAATCAAGGTAAAAAATGTCAACCTGACTTTACAGGACATCGAAAATCAGATAACAGACATTGCGGGCGTGAGAGTGGTCTGCTCTTTCCCGGAGGACATATATCTTTTGTATGACTGCCTTGCGAAACAGGACGATATAAAAATATTGGAAGTCAAAGACTACATCAAAAACCCGAAGCCGAGCGGATACCGTTCTCTGCACTTGATAGTGGAGATACCGATTTTCCTGCGGAACGAAAAGCGCAATATGAAGGTCGAAGTCCAGCTCAGGACAATAGCCATGGACTTCTGGGCGAGCCTTGAACACAAATTGAGATACAAAAAGGATATACCGGAGGATATTCTTCGGGGGCTGTCAAAGGAATTGTCGGAATGTGCCGAAACTATCGCCCGGCTCGATTACAAAATGCAGATGATTCGCAACGAGCTCAGCCCGGAGGAGCACATCTGGAAACTGCCTACTTTATACTGAATAAAAAAGCACCCGCCGGGGTGCTTTTAGTTTGTATACAATTAAACGGTTATCGCTCTTTCGGTTTATACAGCCGTGTAAATCACATCAAAGAGCGTGAGAGCGCCGTCTTTTGAAAATTCAGCTGTGAAGCGGCCGCCGGTGAATCTCCACTCGGCGTGGGTTTCGGTGCCCGACTGTCTCAAATATGCCGGAGAGCCGAAAATCCGTGTGAAGTCTTGATAACCCGACTTTTCGCTCACTCCGAAAAAGCTTAGTCCGTGATTGGCTTTTTCAAGATAGAGCGTTGCGCCGATAACCTTGCAGTCCTCGGCTTCGCGCTCGGCTGATTTATGGTTGTAAACGGTCAGAGCCATCGAGCCGTCCTCGGACAGAACGGTTTTCTTTTCGCCGCCGGACAAATTGAAGTCGTCATCAAAATCCGCAATGTCATAGTCGAAGATGAGCGACGCCGTCATCGGCAGAGCGAAAAGCTCGCCGTCTATGTCGTATTGGAACATATTTATATCGTACATCTGATTGTCGTCGTAGACTTCGGTATATAACAGTTCGTCATCGTCGTCTTTATTATCGGTATTTTCAATCTGCGGCAGAGCAATATCTTCACATTCGTACAGCTCGACATTTATCACGACTGTAAAGGTGTTTATATTTACACCCATTGCCGACGCCAAGCCAATCATGGAATCCGGCAATGTCAGCCGAATTGACTTGATTTTCAGGCTCTTTCTATCAAAGGTCAGCTCCGCGTTGAATTTGGCGTTTTCCAATACTTTGTCCGCCGCATCGTCGTCCGCCGTAATATCCGTGTCAAAAAGTGTATCGATAGCTTTTTTGACAGGTATTGTAGCGTTCACCACATAGTTGTCGCCGTCGGCGGAAATATTCATTTCTTCAAACAAATCCAAGGTGAATTTTGACAAATCGACTGTCAGTTTGAGCTCATCCTTCCGGTCGTCCGCCTCGTAGCACTGCCACTTGTCGTTTTTGTCCTTTGCGTAAATCTTGCCGTTTTGGGCGTCAACGAATATTTCGCCTTTTACGGTTTGAGCAAAATCCGCGCCCAAAGATAATTCGGTATCGCTGTCAATGTGGTAGATACCGTTTTTTGCCTCAATGTCGGATAAAGAGTTTATTGCCGCATTTGTATATTCCTGGTCACCGTCTTTCGTATTGATTTGAAAATCCGCTTCTACCGCAACGGAATATTTGCCCTCGGAAAATATGTCCCTGTTCGCCCGGATGATTTTTTCCGGCGTCGGCGCGTCCGCACAGGCGGTCAAACCCGCAGCCATGGCGAGAGCGAAAAGGGCTCCGCAAAATTTTTTCATTTCATTACCTCACATAATAAGATTTGTTTTCATTATATCATCAAATTGTAAAAAATTATTGTAATTTTCAAAAAATAAACGCATTTTAATATGTTTTATAAAAATTTATAACCGTTGATTACATCGGTATACATATGTTATTATATATAAGATAAAATAAAAGGAGTAAAAAATGCTGATAATTAACGAACTTACACACGAATTTGACGGCCGCACGCTGTTCAAAGATGTGAATCTCGTATTCAACGACGGCAACTGCTACGGTATTATCGGCGCAAACGGCGCAGGTAAATCCACATTGCTGAAAATTATATCCGGTCGGCGTGAAGCCACAAAGGGTGAAATAACCATGGGCAAGAACGAGAGAATGTCCGTTCTTGAACAGGACCATTTCAAATACGACAACTATACCGTTATGGAGACGGTCATTATGGGCAACCCGCGTCTTTACCGGGTTATGAAAGAAAAGGACGAATTGTACATGAAGCCGGATTTCTCCGAGGCAGACGGCGAGAGAGCCGCCGAATTGGAGGGCGAATTTGCCGAGTTGGACGGCTGGGAGGCGGAAAACGAAGTGTCACGGCTGCTGAACGGGTTAGGCGTGGCAAAGGAGTTGCATTACGGCGGGATGGCTAATCTCAAAGGCAGAGATAAGGTTAAAGTCCTGTTGGCAAAAGCGCTTTTCGGCAAGCCGTCAATCATTTTGTTGGACGAGCCTACAAACGACTTGGACATCGACGCTATAGAATGGCTGGAGGAATGGATAATAGATTTTCCGGGTACGGTTTTAGTAGTATCCCACGACAGACATTTTCTGAACACGGTCTGTACCTACACCGTCGACATAGATTACGGCAAAATCAAAATGTACGCCGGCAACTATGATTTTTGGTATGAGTCGTCTCAACTTATGAATCAGCTCATCAAAAACCAAAACAAGAAAAAAGAGGAAAAAATTAAACAGCTGGAGGAATTCATCAGAAGATTTTCCGCCAACAAGTCCAAGTCTAAACAGGCGACCTCGAGAAAGAAAATCCTCGACAACATTCAGCTGGAGGAAATGCCGGCGTCATCGAGAAGATACCCGTTTGTACAGTTTGTTCAGGACAGGGAGGTCGGCAAAGATGTTTTGGAGGTGTCCAATCTCACAAAGACCATCGACGGCGTAAAGGTTTTGGACAATGTGTCATTCATCGTAAAGCGACTTGACAAAATCGCTCTCGTGGGCGATAACGAGGCAGGTCAGACGGCGCTTTTCAAAATACTCAACGGCGAAACCGAGCCGGATTCCGGCAGCTTCAAATGGGGCGTTTCCACATCGAGAAGCTATTTTCCAAAGGACAACGGCGAATTTTTCAACGACTCGCCGTACAATATGGTGGAATGGCTGGCGCAGTATTCAAAAGACCAGACCGAGAGCTTTTTGCGCGGTTTCTTGGGCAGAATGCTGTTCTCCGGCGACGAGGTCTACAAAAAGGTCAAAGTCCTGTCCGGCGGCGAAAAAGTCAGATGTATGCTGGCGAGAATGATGTTAAAAGAGGCCAATGTCATAATGCTCGACCAGCCGACAAACCATTTGGATTTGGAATCCATCACCGCTGTCAACAATGGGCTTGCGGATTTTAAGGGCACGGCGATTTTTGCCTCTCACGACCACCAGTTTATACAGTCCGTTGCCAACAGAATAATAGAAATAAACGCCGACGGCTCAATTACCGACCGGCCGATGACATTTGAAGAATACATAGATTGGAAACACAACAGATAATTGTGTTTTGACGGTTGACAAATGTCATTCCGAGTAGTACAATGAATTTACAAAACTAATCGGAGGTCGTCTGTATGTTCGCACAAACATCATTTTATTTTTACTTTACATATGCGGACTTTGCAGACACCGAAAAAATCTGAGCGATTTACAGGTGAATAACAAGTCCGCTGTTTGTGATTGAAAAATCCGACACAGCGGGCTTTTTGTTTAACTTAAATACGCCGACACATGAGGAGGTTATTAAATATGTGGGATCCGATAGAACAAAAAATCATTGACATCATCGACTCAAAGCGGGATGAAATCATCGCGTTCGGCGACGACATCTGGCACCACGCCGAGCTGGGCTACAAAGAAGTACGCACAGTCGGCAAGTATACAGAGTGGATGGAGAAACTCGGCCTCGAGACAGAACAGGGCTGGGCTATCACAGGCGCAAAGACATATCTTAACCCAAAGGGCACAACAGAGGGCCCGACTCTCGCCGTAATGGGCGAAATGGACGCTTTGCCGATTCCGAACAACCCGGATTCCTACCAGGGCAACGCACACTGCTGCGGCCATAACGCACAGATTACAGGCGTTGTAGGCGCGGCTCTGGCATTGACAGACCCTGAGGTAAAGGCTGCTCTCGGCGGCAACATCTGCTTTATGGCTGTACCTGCCGAAGAATTCGTAGACATCACATACAAGTCAAACCTTATGAAAGAGGGCAAGCTCCACTACGGCGGAGGCAAATGCGAGCTCATTCGCGTCGGCGCAATGGACGATATCGACATCGCTCTCGGCCACCACACAAGCACATCACAGATGGGTATTATGAACGGCACATCTAACGGCTTTATCAACAAGACAGTCACATTCACAGGCCGTTCCGCACACGCCGCAGGCATGCCTCACGAGGGCGTAGACGCTCTCAACGCCGCTACAATCGCCATGGTAAACGCAGCATTCCAGCAGGAATCATACAGAGATGAGGACTCGGTCAGAGTACACGGCTTTGTACAGGAGGGCGGCACAGCCGTCAATGTTATCGCCGACCATGTCGTAATGCAGTGGTGCACAAGAGGCAAGACACCTGAAGCATACAAAGACGCGTCCGACAAGCTCGACCGTTCGCTCAAAGCCGCCGCTGTCGCAACAGGCTGCGGTCTCCACATCGAGTCGATGGCAGGCTATATGTCAGAGGTATCAAACCCGCATATCGAAGTCATCAAATCCGTTCTCGACGATATAGCCGCCGAGGGCAAGTACACCGAAATAAAGATTGATGAAGGTCACTCAACAGGCTCCGACGACTACGGCGACATCTCTTGCCTTATGCCTCTCGTTCACTTCTCGACAGGCGGCGCGGCAGGCGCAGTACACAACCCGACATTCCATTTTGAAGACCAGTACCTCGCTTATGTCGTCACTTCAAAGATTTTTGCTCTCACGGCATACAGACTTATGAAGGACGGCGCAAAGGCTGCAAAAGAAAACATTGCGGACTACAAGCCGGTATTCACAAAGGAGGAATACATCGCATTCCAGGATTCAATGCAGACATCATTCGATATGCCTATGGATCCTCTTCCAATCGTCGGCAAAAAATAATAACACTGACCCCGAGCAATCGGGGTTTTGTTTTGCCATTTTTCATAAATATGATATAATGTATTAAAAGGGGTATTGATATGATAAATTATGAAAAAGCAAAGGAAAGAGCCTTGAAAATTGACGGCTCGGTGAACGCCGCCAGAGATGTGGGCATAGGCTGGATATTTGAAAACTCCGAATCAGGGGACGGCGGCCCGTTTTTGATGATTAAAAAAGAGGGCGACGCGGTCGAGGATATTTTAGATTTTTTAGAGGAGTATATGCGGCAAGAAACAAAGACGGACATCCCTCTTGACTTTGATTCCGGGGAGCCGCTGTGAGAGATGAGAAACGCAAAAGACAGAATAAAAAAAGCGCTTGCCGAATTGAGCAGGCAAAAGGACTTTGCCGATATTTCGGTTAAATCAATCTTTGAGGCGGCCGGCGTGTCAAAACAGTCTTTTTACAACTATTATTTGGACAAATACGATGTGGTGTTTGATTTGTTCAGAGACGACATTAAACAGCAGGGCGGCGACGATGTTTTTCTCAACCCGTCGGAAATGATGTTAAACGCCGATAAGCTCGCCGAAAACAAGGATTTATATCTTTCCGCCTTTTACGACGACAGCTATAAAATATTGCCGTATATAGTTGAGTACGCCTATTCAAAAAACATAGCCACCCTGGAAAAAATCTTAGGGCCGGACGCCGTATCGGAACAGGACAAATACAATGTCAGGGTGTGGGTTTACGGCGGTATGCACATTTTTACCGAATGGCTCGCCGGCAGAATAGACACCCCGAAAGAAAAGTTGCTGGAATATTCCTACAACAGCGTGCCGGATATAATTAAAAGAGCCGAAAAACTTAAATAAGTAAATATATACAAAAAAATTACAATAATTATCAAAGAATTTATTGAAAAGTACATTTGATTATGTTATCATAAAGCCAGGAATAATTTTTTTGCGAAAGGACAGATTATGATTTTACAGGACTACAAACAGATTGACAACTGCAGCACGATTATCGTGGGCAAAAATGCGTCTGCCACCGGCAAAGTGCTTATGGCACACAATGAGGACGATATGAATTGCCTGGTACAGACACATGTTGTACCGAGAAAAACCCACCCGGACGGAGAGACAATTATTTACAAGGACGGCCCGGCGGTAATTCCTCAGGTCAAAGAGACCTTCAAATACACCTGGTCGGAATTCAGATCTCCGAACGGCGAGTCTTTTGCCGACGGATTTGCCAACGAAAACGGCGTTGTGGTGGTGTCTAACGGCTGTATCGGCACAAACCAGGACGAAAACGACCCTCAGCCAAAGGGTATCGGCTATGCTTTGAGACAGATTATCGCCGAAAGAGCCACTTCCGCCCGCCACGGCGTTGAAATTGCCGCCGAAATGATAAAGACTTACGGCTACATAAGCACCCGTTCGTACACAATCGTCGACAAGGACGAGGGCTGGTTCTTCCAGGTCACTACAGGCACAAACTATGTGGCAAAGAGAATAGGCGACGACGAAATCGCCTACATCCCGAACTGGCTGACAATTCACTCGGTTGACTTTACCGACACCGAGCACAAAAACTACTATTGGTCGGACACTCTGGTGTCTTATCCGATGTCGCACGGCTGGTATAAGCCTGCCGTCGAGGGCGATTATTCCGACTTTGACTTTGCACGGGCATATCAGGCGCCGGGCGAAATGGTCAAATCAAATATGGACCGTTCGGATTTGGCATGGTCTCAGCTTGTGGGTGAAAAATTGCCGTACAAGACAACCTGTGTCAAAGCGCCGAAAATTTACACGATAGACGACCTCAAAAAAGTTTTGCGCTCGCACTATATGGAGTGGGAAGAAGATTTGAAAGCCGACCCGACAATGTCGCCGCATAGATACGGTATCTGCCGCGACACTACGGTGGAATCCCTCGTAGTCGAATTTTCCGATAAGCCTGAGACTTCTGTGGTTTGGAGAGCTTCTCCGCGCCCGTGCGTCATGCCGTACACACCGTGGTTTATCGGCATTGAAAGAAACCCGACAGGCTATGAATGGAACACGACCGAGGCCTCGAGAAAAACTCATCTCTCACCGGACGCCGACGAATTTAAGTACAACAAAGACTTTGCGTACTGGGCTTTCCGCACATTGCAGAACACAATGGAATTTAACTACCCGGCGGTAGCGGACAAGGTACACGCCGACATCGCTAAATTGGAAGCGGAATGGAAAGTCACCGTGCCTGAGATAATCAAGACATACGATACTCTCGACAAGGTAAATCACGAATACGCAGTCAGACTGCTGACAGATTTTACCTGCGCACAGGCACAAAAAGCTTGGGATTGGGCTCTCGGTGAAAATTCCGAAATCACAGACCTTATCGACAAACAGAGAATGGATTTCTGGAGAAGCAAACTTTGATTTTGCTCTCTGATATTCGGGGAAATAATAAGGGTATAAAGGGCGAGCAATCGCCCTTTTTTCTGTTATTGTGTCCGTGTACAAATTATTACAAATTTATTACACTGACTTCATTGATATTATGAAATATATAAAAAGCACCGCCAATGATTCGATGTTTATTATTAAAATTATATTTATTTATGCAAATACGATAAAAAATAGTAAGTCTGTATAAAAAATTCTATTTATATTGTATAAAAACACAATAGAATATGAGCAAAAATGGTGTTATACTTAATTCAAATAAAACATTTGTTGTATAAAATAATGATTCGGGGGTGCTCGCGTTACTCTGTGGAAACGGTTTCATAAAAGAGAGCGGCGTAAAATATGTCAATTACAATTAAAGATGTCGCCAGACTTTCAAATGTTTCCGTCAGCACGGTGTCGAGAGTATTAAACAATAATCCGTCGGTCAGCGACGAGGTCAGGCGGCGCGTTTCAGCCGTGATAAAAGAGCACAATTTCGTGCCGCACGAAGGGCGGGCGAACTTGGCAAAGCCAAAAACAAACGCAATCGGCCTTTTGATGAGAGGCGCCGGCAACGCTTTCTTTACAGGTATGGTGATGAGTTTTGAAAGAGAGGCGGCGGCTCGAGGCTACTCTTTGGCGGTAAAACAGATAGGCGAGAGAGAAGACGAGATGATATGCGCTCCGGCTTTCGTCAAGGAAAAAAACCTGAAAGGCATCATTCTTTTAGGCGGTAAATTCGACTTTTCAAAAGCCGAGACCGAAAGAATCAACGCACCCTTTGTATGCTGTACATTTACAAACAGCTTCGGCGAAATTCGGGAAAGCCGGTATTCGTCGATATGCGCCGACGACATTGGCATAGGCTTTAAGGCGGTAAATCATCTTATAGACAACGGCCACAGACGAATTGCGGCTCTTTTGCGGAATACACGGGATAAATCCATCAGTGAATTGAGATACAAAGGTTATGAAAAAGCGCTGAGAGAGAGAAGTATCCCGATAGATGATAAACTGGTCATGAACTGCGGCGATTACAGTATGAAAAACGCCTATGAGACCACCCTGAAGCTGATTGATTCCGGCGAAAAGTTTACCGCTGTGTTCACAGGTTCCGACATAATGGCAATCGGGGCGATAAAAGCTCTGTTTGACAGGGGGATAGCCGTGCCGGACGATTGCAGCGTCATCGGGGTGGACGGCTTAGAGTCGTCGCTGTACTGTATACCTACTCTCACTACAATGGTACAGCCCGCCGAAAAAATGGCTGTCGGCGCAGTGGATATTCTGGACAGGCTGATAAAGGGCGAATGTTCCTATCGGCATATTACTGCGGAAGTCCGGCTCAGAGAGGGCGGCAGCGTTAAAAATATTTTGTAATTTATGCCCGACAGGGCGTGAATATATAATTTTCAAAGGAGAAAACCAAAAATGAAAAAAGTATTGGCACTTGTACTTGCATTGGTTGTTTGCCTCGGTGTTTTCGCCGGCTGTTCAAGCAACAAAGATACAGGTACATCAACAGACACCGGTTCGGTTTATTGGCTGAACTTCAAACCGGAAGCTGACGAGGCTTTCCAGAAGCTTGCTAAGGCTTACACAGAAGAGACAGGTGTTCCGGTAACAGTTGTAACTGCTGCTTCGGGTACATACCAGCAGACACTTACATCCGAAATGGACAAATCAACACCTCCTACGCTCTATGTCGTAACAGGCTCGGAAGAAATGAAGTCATGGGCTGACTACGCTTATGACCTCACAGGCTCAAAGATTGCCGCCGACCTCACAAACGACTCATTCAAGCTCTACACAGAAGACGGCAAATTCGGCGGTATCGCATACTGCTACGAAGCATACGGCCTTATCGTAAACAAGACCCTTCTTGCAGAAGCAGGTTACTCACTTGAAGACGTTTATGACTTCGCATCACTCAAAGCTGTTTGCGAAGACATCCACGCAAGAAGCGCAGAGCTCGGCTTTGACGCATTCACATCTTCAGGTATGGACGCTTCTTCTTCATGGAGATTCACAGGCCACCTCCTCGGTCTCCCTCTCTACTATGAAAAGGAAGCTCAGGGCTACACAAGCCAGCCTGCAACACTTACAGGCGAATATCTTGACAACTTCAAGATGATTTGGGACCTCTACCTCGACAATTCTGCCTATGACCCTGCAACACTTGCAACAGGCGGTTATGACGCAGAAAAAGAATTCCTCGACGGCAAAGCAGTCTTCTATCAGAACGGCACATGGGAATACTCGGCACTTTCCGCTAAGTACACAAACGATGAACTCGCTATGATTCCTATCTACTGCGGCGTTGACGGCGAAGAGAACTCGGGCGTTTCTTCAGGCACAGGTAACATTTGGGTTGTTAACTCAAAGGCAAAACAGGCCGACATCGACGCAACACTTGAATTCATGTATTGGTGCGTATCTTCCGATGTAGGCACAGAAATATTCGCACAGGAACTCGGCGGCGTACCTTATAAGAATGCAGCCGAATCACCGAACGTATTCTTCCGGTATGCAGACAAGTACCTTGCAGAAGGCAAGTACAATGTTGACTGGGATATGTCCACTTGGACACCTAACACAGACGCATTCAGAGCAGGTATCGTTTCCGCTATGAACAAGTATGACGCTGACAGAACAGACGCCAACTGGGCAGAAGTTGTAACAGCCGTTACACAGGGTTGGGCTAACCAGTACAAAGCTGCTAATCCATAATCGGTCAGTAAAGCCATAACAGTTTGATAAAAGCCGGGGCGTCGGTGGCGCCTCGGCAATATCAAATTGTATGTAAGGTTTTCAAATTTGAATCGGAAAAAGATTTATTGGGAGAAGATCTATGAAAAAGAAACGCAGAGGTGATGGCTCAACTGTCAACTCCAAGTTAATCAGAGGCCCTATAATGAAGTGCTTCCCGCTTTTCTTGTTGCCGACCGTTGCAGCTTTCTTTATCGGATTTATATATCCTTTCCTCAAAGGCTTCTACCTGTCGTTCTGTACATTCCAGACGACGAGTAACGCCAAGTGGGTAGGTTTACAAAACTATATCACGGCTTTTAACGACAAGTCGTTCAGACACGCGTTTACATATACTGCCGGTTTTGCGATTGTCACGGTTATTTTGATTAACCTTTTCGCATTTACGGTAGCTTATGCACTCACACAGAAAATCAAGGGCGCAAACCTTTTCCGTACGGTATTCTTTATGCCTAACCTTATAGGCGGTATCGTTTTGGGCTATATTTGGTCTATGATTTTCGACGGCATACTTTCAAAATACTCAACATCAATTCTCCTCGAGACAAAATACGGCTTCTGGGGTCTTGTAATTCTCTTGTGCTGGCAACAGATAGGCTACATGATGATTATTTACATCGCCGGCTTGCAGGCAGTGTCGGAAGAAATGCTGGAGGCCGCCAAAATCGACGGCGCCACAGGCATGCAGACGCTGTTCCATGTCACTATTCCGAATGTTATGCCTTCAATTACAATCTGTATGTTCTTAACGCTGACAAACGGCTTTAAGCTCTTTGACCAGAACCTTGCTCTCACGGCAGGTCAGCCGTTCAACTGGATGCCTGACGGCAGCGTTGTTAAGACGACGGAAATGCTGGCTCTCAACATCTACAACACCATGTACGGCGGCACAGCCGCTCTCAAGGGCGTGGCACAGGCAAAAGCCGTACTGTTCACTATCCTTGTCGCCGGTCTGTCCATCGCACAGCTCAGTGTAAGTAAATCCAAGGAGGTACAGAACTGATGAAAGAAAAAAGTTTACAGAGAGAAAAGACTCTGAAATCGGCGGTCACCGCTGTTTTCGGCGTAATCTCGGTTGTTTATGTACTTCCGGTTTTTATAGTGTTGATGAACTCATTTAAGGCAAATACTTATGTAAAGACACAGACATTTGCCTGGCCGACGGAAGAGACCTTTGTCGGCTGGTACAACTATGTAAACGGTATGACCTTCGGCGCATATCCGTTTATGAAATCGGTACTCTATTCCTTGACAATCACACTTTTGTCAACTGCTCTTATCCTTATCTGTACATCCATGGCGGCGTGGTACATCGCCAGAGTAGATTCCACATTCTGCAGAATTTGCTATTATGTATTCGTATTCTCTATGGTCGTACCTTTCCAGATGGTTATGTACACTCTTTCAAAGACAGCCGACCAGCTGCAGCTCAACACGCCGTGGACAATTCCGATTATTTATCTCGGCTTCGGCGCGGGCCTTGCGGTATTTATGTTCACCGGCTTTGTAAAGAGCATACCTCTTGAAATAGAAGAAGCCGCCGCTATTGACGGCTGCGGCCCTATCAAGACATATTTCAAGGTTGTTTTGCCGATGCTCGTGCCGACTATGATTTCCGTAGCCATTTTGGAAATTATGTGGGTTTGGAACGACTATCTGCTGCCTTACCTGGTACTTGATATCAACAAGTACAGAACAATTCCTATCCACATTCAGTATCTTCAGGGCTCTTACGGCACAGTCGACCTGGGCGCGATTATGGCTTTGGTTGTTATGGCTATTATCCCTGTTATCGTATTCTATCTCACATGCCAGAAGTACATCATCAAAGGTGTTGCTGCCGGCGCGGTAAAGGGTTAAGCTTATGAAGAAACTGACAAGAAGCAGCGGTATTCTCATGCCTATTTCGTCTTTGCCGTCGCCATACGGCATAGGCACATTGGGAAAAGCCGCATACGAATTTATTGATTTTCTGGTAAAATCAAATCAAAAATACTGGCAGCTTTTGCCGGTAGGCCCTACGAGCTACGGCGATTCGCCTTATCGGAGCTTTTCCACCTTTGCAGGCAATCCGTACTTTATTGATTTGGATATGCTTATAGAGGACGGTCTGCTTACAAAAGACGATGTCGACGGCATAAACTGGGGCGATAATGAAGAGTCTGTCGACTACGGCGCACTTTACAACAACAGATTTACCGTATTGAAAAAAGCCCGGGAAACGGGTTTGGTAAGAGACGCCGACGAATTTGCCCGGTTTGTAGAGGCAAACAAAGAATGGCTGGTCGACTATGCCCTCTATATGTCGGTAAAGAAAAAATTCAATTCACAGAGCTGGACGGCTTGGGAGGACGAGGATATCCGTCTGCACAAGCCGGAGGCTGTGGAAAAATACCTTGTGGAATTAGACGAAGATGTAAAATTCTATGAGTACATTCAGTTCCTTTTCTTCAAACAGTGGGACAAACTCAAAGCCTACGCAAAAAAAAACGGAATTGAAATAATAGGCGACATTCCGATTTATGTAGCTATGGATTCCTGTGATGTTTGGTCTAACCCGAGACAGTTTGCGCTGGATTCGGAAAACAGACCTGTCGATGTTTCCGGCGTGCCGCCTGACGCTTTTACGCGGGACGGCCAGCTTTGGGGCAACCCTCTCTACGACTGGGACTATATGAAAAAAGACGGCTACGGTTGGTGGATTCGCAGAATCGCCGGCGCGTCAAAGCTCTATGACGTCATCAGAATAGACCATTTCAGAGGTTTTGAAGCCTATTGGGCTGTACCTGCTACCGAGACAACAGCCAAAAACGGCCGCTGGATTACCGGGCCGGGTATGGATGTAATCGGCGTACTTAAAAATTGGTTCCCTGATGTGTCTTTTATCGCCGAGGACTTGGGCTATCTCACACCGGGCGTAAAACAGCTCTTGGAGGATTCGGAATTCCCGGGCATGAAGGTTTTGGAATTTGCCTTTGACACCCGTGAGCCTTCTAATTATCTGCCTCACACATATATTGAAGACTGTGTATGCTATGTGGGCACACACGACAATTCACCGGTAATGCTTTGGAAAGACGAGGCCGACCCGGACGATATGGAAATGTGTCACAAGTATTTGGGCATAAATGAGGAAGAAGGACTCAACTGGGGTCTTATAAGAGGCGGTATGAGCTCTGTGGCAAAGATGTTTGTGGCGCAGATGCAGGATTATCTCGGTCTCGGCAAGGGCAGCCGTATCAACCAGCCGGGCAAGAGCACGGGCAACTGGACATGGCGTATGAAAAAAGACGCAATAACCGATGAACTCACAGACAAAATTGCCTTTATGACAAAAATGTACGGAAGGAAATAACAGTAATGGCAGAAGTAAAACTTTGTAATATAAAGAAAATTTACCCTAATTCCGAGCCTGCAAAAAAGAAGAAGAAAAAGGGTGAGCCTGAGGTTAAGAAAACCAACCTCAAAATTACGGACGAGGGCGTAATCGCCGTTGAGGATTTCAACATTGATATAGCAGATAAAGAATTTATCGTTCTTGTCGGCCCTTCCGGCTGCGGCAAGTCCACAACCCTCAGAATGGTAGCCGGTCTGGAGGAAATTTCCGGCGGCGAGCTCATCATTGACGGCAAGGTTATGAACGATGTACCGCCTAAGGACAGAGATATTGCAATGGTATTCCAGAGCTATGCTCTCTATCCGCATATGACTGTATACGACAATATGGCTTTCCCACTCAAAATGAGAAAGATGGATCCAAAAGAAATCGACGAAAGAGTCAGAAGAGCCGCCGAGACATTGGATATTACACAGTATCTCGACAGAAAGCCGAAGGCACTTTCCGGCGGTCAGAGACAGCGTGTAGCCATCGGCAGAGCCATTGTCCGCGAGCCGAAAGTCCTGCTCATGGACGAGCCTCTGTCAAACCTTGACGCAAAGCTGAGAAACCAGATGCGTGCCGAGATTATAAAGCTCCGCCAAAAGATTAACACAACATTTATCTATGTTACACACGACCAGACGGAAGCCATGACATTGGGCGACCGCATAGTTATTATGAAAGACGGCGTCGTACAGCAGATAGGTACGCCGCAGGAGCTGTTCAACCACCCGAAGAACACATTTGTCGCCACATTTATCGGTATGCCGTCAATGAATATGTTTGAGGGCGCAGAGCTGGATATTGTCGACGGCAAGTATGTTGTTAAATTCGGCGGCGTTACAATAGAATTTTCCGAAGAAAAACAGGCGAAACTCGCAAAGAACGAGGTAAAGCCGCAGTCGGTAATTCTGGGTATCAGACCACAGCACATTGTGCTTTCCGATACACCGGACAACGCCGTAACCGGCACGGTAGACGTATCCGAAATGATGGGCTCGGAGGTTCATCTCCATGTCAATGTCGAGGGCAAAGACGCCATCGTCATCGTACCTACAATGGAAATAGGCGAATCCAGACATTTTGCCCGGGGCGAAAAGCTCTCCTTCACATTCGGCGGCCAGGTCGCATTGGTATTTGACCCTGAAACAGGCAAGAATTTGGAAGAATAATCCCCGATATACAAATTCCCACCGCTTTTGCGGTGGGTTTTTATGTCCTGATATATATTGATTTTATAAATAATATACATTATAATTATATATATAAATCTATCGGGTGATTATAAATGGAAAATACTGTGAAAAAATTTTACCGCATAATTATACTGTCAATGCTGCTTGTCTTTATGAGCGGCTGTGCCAAGGAACCGGACGGTGAAAGCATAACCATACACAGCAAAGAGCGGTGCAATATCCCTTTTGAAAGCAGACTGAAAATTGCAGTGGCGTCCGATTTTCATCGGGGCAATAATTCCGCCTCTCAAAACGGTGAAAGTGTAAATTACAGAGATGAAATTTATTTTGCTTTTGCCGACGAGGTAAAAAGCGGGCTGAATGTGGTGGTTTTATGCGGCGACAATTCAAACAATGGCAAAATTTCGGAACACGAACGGCTGGCTGAAAAGCTGGAATCCATGGAGGCTGCCGGCGTTACCGTTCTGACAATACCCGGCAACCACGATATAGGCGGCACGACGACGGCAGATTTTGAAAGAATTTATCGGGATTTCGGCTACGATGAGGCACACAGCCGAGATGAAAACTCGCTAAGCTATACATATATGTATGACAATGTGATGTTTTTAATGTTGGACACCGACGGCTACAACGACTACAGCAACGGCAATATAAGTGATGAAACAATGCAGTTTGCTGAAACTCGGCTGTCGGAAGCAAAGGATAAAGGCCTTACGGTGCTGGCGTTCGGGCATTTCCCGTTAATTACTCAAAACAGGATAGCAGTAAACAACGGCGATAAAATGCTTGCGCTTTTTGAAAAATACGGTGTACAGCTCTATGTCGCCGGCCACATGCACAACAGAAATGTAAATATTGAGGGCGGTGTGACTGAATTGGTAGTCGAGCGGACATCGGTTTATCCTTTCGGATATGCCGAAATATCCCTGAACGAAAATAACGACATAATGTACAATCCGCGATATGTCAATGTTCAGGGCTGGATGACAGAAAACCGCCCGAATGACAGTATTTCAAAAAAACTAAACCACCAAGCCGAGCTTGAAAGAGTGGAGCAGACAAAAAACACGGTTGAAGCACTATGTAAAGGTCATAACCTTAACAGCAAAGAAACAGAAGATTGCAAGGAATTTTACTCGCTTTTGAGACTTTGCTATTCCGAGGGCAAAGTATTTTCTAATAAAGAGATGCTGCAAAACCATGAAGGATACAAAATTTTTGAAAAAGTGTCAAAGGGTACAAACTACGAAAGATGGTTTGTAAATATGTTTGAAAACTGCAACGACTACACAGAGTTTTTCACAATCCCCGACGGCAAAATATATTAAGTTTGTATTAACAAAAAAGACTGTAAGGCTACCCTTACAGTCAAATTTTTTATTCCCGGTCGATGACGGAAAAATAATTGTTGTTTGCTTCACCGTATGAGACAAGTGTTTCGATGATGCCGTTCGCCTCTTTCTCGGAACGGAATTTTCTTGCGCCTGCGGCTTCTGTACAGTTAACAAAGTGTTTTTCCTTGTTGGAAACCTTCCGCACATAGCCGCATTCGTTTGAATATTTATTTGTCCATTTTATGATTTTTTTCATATAAACTCCTCAAAAAATATTAGTTGCAAAATGCGCAACGGGATATATTATAAGATAATTACAAAATCAAGTCAAGCCCGGGCATAAACAGTATTATATTTTTAATAAAAATGAATTGAATATATATTATTTTTTTACGCTAAAAATTTCACACAAAGAATTATTGCCAAAAAGTATATATACCGTATCTGCGCATAAGTCAACTATAAATAGACTTTTTAATGAATATTCATATAAATTTCAGACTTTGATTATGTATTTATGCCGAAAACGCATATTTTTGTCTACTAAAAATTGATTTTGTCAGTAAAAATAATATTATAAATAAACTTTCCTTTATTGGATTTTTCGGTTTGGATTGCGTATAATCGTTATCGTTGACTGACAAATTAAAAATATCGAGGGGTATATATTATGAAATATGTTACAGAAGGCTACGAGCCTAAAATCGCATTACAGTATTTTGAAGACCTGGCGGCTATTCCGAGAGGCTCAAGAAACGAGGAGGCCGCGGCAAAGTTCGTTGAAGAAAAGGCAAAATCCTTTGGTTACTATGTAAGACGCGACGAATCCAACAATGTTGTCGTAAAGATTCCGGCCACACCGGGCTATGAAACTGTCGAGCCTATCTGTTTGCAGGCTCATCTGGATATGGTAAACGAAAAGAACGCCGACTCGACCCATGACTTTACTAAGGACGGTCTTGATTTGTACATCGACGGTGACTGGCTCAAAGCCAGAGGCACTACGCTTGGCTGTGACGACGGCTACGGCTGTGCGTATATGCTTGCTCTCATGGATGAAGAGGGCAAAACATTTGTTCACCCGGAGCTTGAATGTATATTTACTACAGGCGAAGAAATCGGATTTGTCGGCGCAATGCCGATGGATTGCAGCGACATTCGCGCCAGAAGAATGATAGGTATGGACGGCGGCCCTGAGGGCGTTACCTGCGCCACATCCGCAGGCGCCATGGAAGTCAAAATGTATGTCACACCTGACTACGAGGCGGCAAAGGGAGAGGGCGTTTCAATCTTTGTCAGCGGCCTCATAGGCGGTCACTCCGCAGGTTGTATTACATTTGAAAGAGCCAATTCCAATAAAGTAATGGGCAGAATTCTGCACAATGTGCGGAAAGTATGCGATTTCAGAATCGCAAACATCGTCGGCGGTCTTATGTTCAACGCCATTCCTCGTGAAAACCGCTGTGAAATAGTAATCACGGACGGCAACAAGGAAAAAGCAATCGAAAAAATCAATCGGGTAGTAGCCGAAATCAAAGCTGAATACAGAGCTTCCGACCCGGATATAACGGTGGAAATCAGCGACTGCTCGCCTGAAAAGATGATGAGCGCAAGAGCTACAAAAGCTGTCACCGAGATTATGTACAATGTTCCGAACGGCGTGCGAATGATGAATGTGGAAGTCCCGGGTCTGCCTGTTACATCCACAAATATGGGTATAGTTAAAGAAGTCGACGGCAGAATTATGGTTGACACAATGCTGCGTTCTTCTTCACGCACATGCAATGACGACTATGTGGACAATATTTGCTCTGTTGCCACCCTCGCCGGAGCGGAAGAATGTTATGTGGGCTATTGGATGCCTGCATGGCCTTATGACGCAAAATCATATATGCGTGACATTTACCTTGACCTGTACAAGAGCAAAACCGGCAAAGAAGCCAAGGTCAACTATGTTCACGGCGGTCTGGAGCTCGGTGTATTCTCCGAAAAAATGCCGGGTATGCAGATAGTTACAATCGGTGTTGATGCCTTTGACGCACACACGGTTACCGAGAGAATGAGCCTTTCATCATTCAAGAGAGTATTTGAATTTTTGAAAGAGTACATTACAGAGGTAACAAAGAGAGGATAATTATAAATGCGAAATCCCTGCCCCGTCGGCGGGGATTTTCGTTTTGTAAATCCGTAAAATTTCGCAGTATTTCTCGCTTAAATTTATTTCAAAGTACGGTTTATCGGACATATTATCCCTTATAATACAGACATAGAAAACAAAATGTTGTCGGAGGTCTGTATTATGAAAACAAAGATTAAAATGTACTTCTATCAGGTTTTGGCTGTTTTATTCGGCCTGTTTTTTGTCTTGAGTCTGCAAAACATTGGAGAAACCTATCTGATAAACACGGTAACACATTCGGGCTTTTTCTTTCTCGCCGCAAAAGAGTGCTTCAAAAGAGAAAATATGCTCTGCCAAAAGAGTCAAAAACGCAGACGGCTGCGCCGGGTCGGTGAGAAAAGGGTGAAAAATTCAAAAGCCGCCTGAGAAGTTATTGACAATTTTTTGCGTAAATGTTAAACTATTTTTGCTCATAAAAGGGAGTAGCTTACATTTTTATAAAAATGTATGTATTGCGTCATCTCGGCTTTTTGCCCGCAATGCGTTGAAATGGCAAGACTTTTACTGTTTGCACAGTAATTGTCGTGCCTGTTTTTTTATGATTAAAGGAGTGTTATTATGAAGACAATAGTTATCGGGCTGTTTGCTTTGACATATATTGTAATGCTTTCATTCCCGAAATACCGTCATTTTATGGCTGCCGGCGTTGCGGTTTTAATGGTGGTAATCGGGGCGGTGGCGCCGGTCGAGGCAATAAACGCAATAGATTGGAATGTTATTATGATGCTGGGCGGTACAATGGGTACGGTTTACCTGTGTATCGAATCAAAAATGCCGGCGAGAGTGGCGGATATGCTGGTAAACAAGCTCAAAGACGTAAAACTGATATTTGTTGCGCTGGCGTTGTTTTCGGGGCTGGTTTCGGCTTTTATAGACAATGTTGCCACGGTTTTGATGGTTGCGCCGATTGCCCTTGAAATAGCAAAAAGATTCAATGTCTCGCCAATCAGCACTGTTTTGACCGTAGCTGTTTCCTCTAATTTACAGGGTGCGGCAACTCTGGTGGGCGATACAACATCCATTCTTTTGGCTGGCTATGCCGGTATGGATTTTATGGACTTCTTTGTAATGGATGGCAAAATCGGTATGTTCTTTATCGTTCAGGTGGGTATGCTGGCGACCGTTCCGATTCTGTTTTACATTTTCAGAAAAGAAAAGGGCAGAATAGAATCCGTACCTGTTACAAAGGTAAAAGACTGGATGCCTACAATCGCTCTTTTGGGTACGGTGCTTTCGCTTATTATAGCGTCCTTCTTTGAAAACAAGCCGGCTGTCACAAACGGCGTAATCTGCATTTCGTTCTTTATCGCCATTTTGCTCTACGAAATGACAAGAGAAGAAAAGGTGGCTCAGATTAACGATATTTTGCTCAACATAGATTTTGAGACGCTTTTGCTGCTCAGCGGCCTTTTTGTCATCATCAGGTCCGTCATAAATGTGGGGCTTATTGACGATATTTCAAATCTGTTTGTCACAATCAGCGGCGACAATCTGTTTGTGGTTTATACTATTTTGGTTTGGTTCTCGGTGCTGGTGTCCGCCTTTATCGACAACATACCGTATGTCGCCACAATGCTGCCGGTCGTCAGCGGTATATCCGCCTCTCTGGGCGTAAATCCTCTGCCTCTGTATTTCGGCTTGCTGGTGGGTGCTACTCTCGGCGGCAATATCACCCCGGTGGGCGCGTCGGCAAATATAGCCGCAGCGGGTATTCTCAAAAGGGAAGGCTATACCGTGTCCGCCCCGGAATTTATGAAAATAGGTGTGCCGTTCACACTGTGCGCCGTCATTACCGGCTATGCCCTCGTATGGCTTATATATGTTTAATAAAAGACAAAACACAGGCTTGCAACCTGTGTTTTTATTTGCCGATTATCATAAGACAGAAAACAAAATATGAAATTTTGTTGATTTATTTGTGATATTGTTGACTGTATATAGAAATATTGGTAAAATATTATTGAAAGAAGAATGGATAATACATTCTATTTTATCAGTTAATTTATACCGGAAATGTAAATAACAACCCCAATCAAAAATACGCCTCATTGTATTGATAAAACTCCGAAAGCTACCGCCGTTTTACCATGTGTTTAATGTATGGGTATTTTTGATTTTTGTTTTTTCATAGAAAGGTATGGGTGACGGCAGATGACATCGGACAATGTCAAAAGCCAAGGAAAAATCAAAAAGGATTTAGTTGTATTTATAACCGCCTCCGTTATTATGCCGGCTATTGTGGCGGTATCAATGACTGTTATGGTTTTGGGTATTGCCGGTCCGATAGGCGCGCTTATCAAATTAATAGGCTATATATTCGGCTATAACATGACGGTCAGCATATTCGACTTGGGCGGTATCTATATGCCGCCGGCGTTCGGTCTGCTTTTGTCGGTTGCGGTCGGCAAGGTGCTGTATGTGATAGGGTATGAGATGATGAAAGCGTCGGTCAGATTCTTAAAATACATCTCGGGGCTTAAATACGATTAAGCGCAAAGCGAAAAAAATAATTTTCCCACTCCGAAAGGGGTGGGTTTTCCGTTAAGCCGTCAGACTCAATTACATTATTATAAATAATGAAAAAACGGCTGTATATCAAACCAAAAACAAAAAATATTTATATTAAATCAAATATGTATTGTTATACCGACGGGTTTTGTGTATAATATTACTATAAGAAAATCTTATTTAAGGACGGTTAAAAATGCAAATTCAACATATAGAAACATTTATTGATTTGTACACCACCAGAAGCTTTGTAAAGACGGCGCAAAATATGTATTTGTCACAGTCCGCCATAAGCCAACAAATCAAAAGCATAGAGAGGGAATTGGGCTGTGTGCTGTTTGCCCGTTCAAGCCACGAAATGAAGCCGACCCGTTACGGCAAGCTGTTTTATTCCTACGCCGTCAGCATTGTCACTTCTTTTAACGAGGTCAAACACCTGATAAAAAAAGAGGCAAACGGGCTGTATGTGCATTATTCCGGCTCAAAAATGAATTCGGTAATAAATAAAGCCGTGATGGAATTTTCATACAGATACCCGGACAGCAACATAGAATTGCAAAATCCGATAGACAAAAAGGCATACTTTGTCAAAGACGATATGGAGACGGGGCATGTATACATCGTGCGCAAAACCTGGCTGGGCGATAAACCCGACGACGATATAACCTTTGTGTCAATGGGGAAAGCCCACTACTGCTGTATAATGTCTGAAGACAATGAGTTCGGCGATAAAAATTATGTCACATTTGATGAAATCCGCGAAAAAACCGTTGTGCTGCCTAGCATAAACGGCAACAGGTCGATAAATTCCGGCCCGTACTACGAATATCTGTTGGCTAAACTGCACAGCGATTACCCGGAGACCGAGATTGTCTACGAGAGGAACGGTACGCAAACCTTCAGCAGAATCGTTTCCTCAAAGGGCAGGATGGTCTCGATTATGGCAGACACAATATATATTCCCGAGGATATACACCTAACTGTAAAGCCTTTATACTTTCCACAGGCAATAGACATAGGTATGGCATATAAAGGCAGCCCTTCGACAGAAATACAGAACTTTATTGAGATTGTACTTGAAAAAACAAGAGAGCGGGAAAAGCTATATTTTGACAAATAAAAAAGACCGATTTGCATTTTGCAAATCAGTCTTTTGGCGGAGAGAGGGGGATTTGAACCCCCGGTACGGTATTACCGCACACCCGCGTTCCAGGCGAGCACCTTAAACCACTCAGACATCTCTCCGTGTTTTAAGCCTAATAATTATACAATTATTTTTCGCCGTTGTCAATATTTTTATTACAATAAAATAATATTCGGGTAAAACAATGAAAAAATACAGAAAGCTTTATATAGAAATTACAAACAGGTGCAATTTGAGCTGTTCATTTTGTCCGCAGACGAGCCGAGCCGCCAAAACAATGTCGGCGGCGGAATTTGAGACAGTCGCTGAAAAAGTACAGGGCAGGGCGCTGAATTATTATCTGCATGTGATGGGCGAGCCGACGGCGCATCCGCATTTAGACCAAATACTCTCAATTTGCCGCAAATACGGTATGACGGTGAACATAACCACCAACGGCACGCTGCTCGACAGAGTCGGCGATTTGCTTATTGACGCGGGCGTCAGGTCGGTCTCGGTGTCTCTGCACAGCTTTGAGGCCAACACGCTGACAAAATCAATGGCGAATTATCTCGATACGGTTATCGGCTTTTGCAAAAAGGCTCTCGGCAGAAAAACCGTAGTCGAATTGCGCCTGTGGAACTTTGATTTAGACAGTATTTACGATAAAAACATGCTGAACCGACAGATATTGGATTATCTGCAAGCCCGGTTGCAGCCGGAAAACCCGATTTTTGACAGCGTAGAGAAAACCTTGATTGACATGCGCTCATCAAATCAAAGAAAATTTAACATTCGCATAAAAGACAATATTTTTTTGGGTATGGCGGAGCATTTTGACTGGCCGGACATAAACAAAACAGACCGTTTTTGCGACGGCTTTTGCTACGGGCTGAGAAATCAGGTTGCCGTACTTGCAGACGGTACGGTTGTGCCGTGCTGTCTTGACAGCGAGGGCGTGATAAATCTGGGTAATATTTTTGAGAGAGATTTGGACGACATAATAAATTCAGACAGGGCAAAGAGAATTTACGACGGTTTTTCCCAAAGAAAAGCGACGGAGCCTCTGTGCCAAACCTGCGGATATATGAAAATGCATTTGAAAAAGTAAACTATGGGGCTACCATTATACGAAATATTGCTCTATAATATAAACAATCAAATAAAAGGAGAATAAAAATGGACAATAATGTTATTGAAAAGATTAAAGAAGAGTTGACTTTTGAAAAGGTCCTGAATGCTGCATTGAAAACACCGGGCGTGAGAATTGACAGAAAAAAGTTTTTGGAAAAAGAATTAAAAAAGTATTACTCGCTTGATGTTGTGGCAAAATCCATAAGCACAAACCCTGCAAATGCTGGAATTTCAAAGGAATTAATTGACAAGATTTCAAAAGATGTAATCAACTATGAAACTACAAAAGTTACCGGCATTTCGGTTGCTGCGAGTTTGCCGGGCGGCATTGCCGGATTCGGCGCGGCTGCGGCGGATATAACTTCTTATTTTGTATTTATTTTAAGAACAGTACAGGAACTTGCTTATCTATATGGCTTTGAGCAATTTGACTTAAATGAAGACGAAATAGATGCTGAGACAATGAATACCGTTCTTTTGTTTATTGGTGTAATGTTCAGCGTAAATGGTGCAAATACCGCTTTGAAAAAATTTGCCAATATTCTTTCAAAACATATATCAAAAAAGCTGGCACAAAAAACTTTGATGAAAGGTACAATTTATCCTATTATAAAAAAAGTTTCAACAGATGTCGGTATCCATATGACAAAACAGATATTTGCCGATACTGTTGCATCGACCGTGCCTATTATCGGCGGCGGTATTTCGGGGACATTGACCTATGTTATGTTTAAGCCGAATTGTATGAAGTTAAGAAGTAACTTGAGGACCTACAATTTGTGCGACCCTGATTTTTACAAAAACAATCCGTACGGCGACACAATAGATGCTATATATGAGGATATGCCTACTGAATAAAAAAGTAACCTCCAAGGCGACCGAATTTAATTGTTTATGTGATACAATAAAACCACAATTATAAAGCATAAAAATTTGTTAAAGCGACGGCTTTTGTAAATTATGCTTAACCTGACACAACGGTTTCACAAAACGGAGGTAACAATTATGATGATAAGCCCTGATTACTATGTTGAACAGCACAAAAATGATAATTTTCGGGCGTTGATAAAGGAAAGAGACGAGCTTATATGCGAAATCAAAGCGCTCGAAAAAATAGTATTTTCACCGAATAAAACCTCACCGGAATGGAAATTTATGCCGGGTCCGGATGTAAAATATCAGGTGTATTTGGAATATCTGTCTCACCTGTGCATGTTCATAAAGGAGAAGTACAACAGAGAGATAGTGAACAAAGAAAGCACGGAAAGCAGCATAGAAGTCAAAAAGGTCAGCATAACGGCGATTTCAACCGACGCCGTGGTAAATGCCGCCAATAATCAGCTGGCTCGGGGCGGCGGCGTCTGCGGCGCCATTTTCAAAGCCGCCGGCTATACAAAACTGACAAAAGCCTGCGCGGCGATAGGCGGCTGTAAGACAGGCGAGGCGGTAATCACACCGGGCTTTGATTTGCCGGCAAAATACATTATTCACACCGTAGGCCCTGTATGGCACGATGGCAATCAAAATGAGCCGAAGCTGCTTTACAGCTGTTACAAGCAATCTCTGTTGCTGGCTAAGGAATACGGCTGTCATTCAATAGCTTTTCCGCTTATTTCGGCGGGGATTTTCGGCTATCCGAAAGATAAGGCTTGGCGCAAGGCAATTCAGGCCTGTCAGGATTTCATTTACTCAAACCCGGATTACGAGATGAAAATAACAATTGCCGTAATCGACGATGAAATGAAAAAAATGGGCGAGCAAGTGATGAAAGAGCTGTTGTGATACCGGATTGTAAACGAAAATCGGATAAACAGTAAATGTTCAGTCTGTAAAGTAATTTGCCATTATAGCGTTAATGGCATATTATTTATAAATTCTTATTATCACAATCGTATTGTATTTTCTTATTCCGTAGTATATAATGATTTTAGTCTGTTTCGGGGCGAGGCGTAATTCCTCACCGGTGGTAAAGTCCACGACTGCCTTACG
>JAQXIW010000027.1 GCA_029007985.1 Oscillospiraceae bacterium
GATTTTAATTCGATTATTTCTTTTTCATACTTGCTTATGTTTTTGTAACTTCTTGCCATAAAAAATCCTCCTGATGTAGTTTATATTCTACACCAGGAGGGTTCTTATTTTCTATGTCCGTTTTTTACGGACTTGTGCACCGTCTTTTCTCATCTGTGTGTTTAATTATGCCACCGCGGATATCGCCCCGAATACTCCGAATGAAACCGCGCCCATAATAACGCCGGCTGTCATGACGCCCAGCAAGACCGCCAGCATACTTTTGCCCTTGTCTAAATCCAAGAGCGAGGCGGCGAGAGTGCCCGTCCATGCGCCTGTACCCGGCATAGGTATGGCGACAAAGGCGTAGAGAGCCAGATATTTGGCATCGCCGAATTTTGCCCCGGCCTTGTGGCCTTTTTCAAGGAAGAAATTGCCGATTTTTGATATAAAGCCGATTTTCTGCTTCCGCATAAACTGCAAAACAGGCTTGACGAGCAAAAGTATAAAAGGTACCGGAATCATATTTCCCAAAACGCAGACCCGATATGCGTTCCAAAACGGCAGACCCAAGCCCACGCCGACAGGAACGGCGCCCCTCAATTCTATTACAGGCACCATCGAGATTAAAAATATCCACAAATAATTTTTCAATATTTTGCTCATAATATACCCCACTTGTAAATAACAAGCCTAATTTTAGCACAGACAAATGAAAAAATAAACCGGAAAAAGTGAAAATTAACGGAAAATTTGCTTTTTCGGGCTTTTTTAATTGATTAAAAACGCATAAAGCCGTATAATAGATTGGTTAATATCAATATAACGAAAATTATAAAAAATATTTAACGGAGAACAGACATGAAAAAAACGGTTGCATTGCGGATATTCGCAATGTTAATTTCAATATGTTTTTCGGCCTGCACAAAGCGCACGGAGCCGTCACAAAGCGACGATTCCGAACCGCCTGCGGCAACCGTGAATCCTCTCACGGGGCTTGAACGGGGCGAAGACTATAAATACGGGGCGCGACCTGTCGCCGTAATGGTAAACAACATCATGAGCCGGGACGAATACCAGTCCGCCTGGCCTCAGTCGGGGCTTTCCGAGGCCGACATCATTTACGAAATGGAAACCGAGGGCGGAATCACCAGATACATGGCGATTTTCAGAGACTATGAGCACATGCCTGTCACAGGCCCTGTCAGAAGCGCCAGAGACCAATTCGTACAGATGATGATACCTTTCGGCAGCCTGTTTGTACACGACGGCTGTTCGACCTACGCACAGGCGCTTTTGGACAGATTTGCCTATGCAGACAAGGACTTGACGCCGGATAAAGGCGTTACTTTCAGAGACTTGACCCTTTATAACAGGGGCTTAAAGGCCTATGAGCACACAGAATACACCTCGGGCAAACTCATATCCGATGCAATAGCCGACGAATCTAACGGTCTGAGCGGATATTACACCGAGCCGTCAAACGCTTTCAAATGGGCGGAAAACGGCACAAGAGCGCTCAAAGGCAAAGAGATAAGCGAAATCTACTTTAATTTTTCAAAGAGCTACCGGGCTCGCATAACCTATGACAAAGCCGCGGGCAAGTACACAAAAGAGCATATCAACATAGCATCCGACTTTTCAAAGCCGCTGGTCGATGCCAACCTGGACAATGCTCCGGTGGAATTTGACAATGTCTTTGTGCTGTGGACTCAAATTTCACGCTACCCGGACGGCATTCTCTCAAATGTCTCTCTCAATTTCGGCGGAGTGGGCTACTATTTTAACGGCGGCAGAATGGAAAAGGTGCGCTGGATTAAGGGCGGCGCAAACGACCCTTTGAAAATAGTCACTCTCGACGGCACCGAGACGGAAATAGAAATAAACCCGGGCAAATCCTACATTGCTGTGGTCAGTCTGGACTATTTCGGCACATTTTCTCTCGACGGCGAATTGGTTGACGCCTACGGCGACTATTCCACCGCGGAGGAGATCGGCACGGAGCAGGGCGTGGAGTCCGACGACAACTGATTTAATTAAATGTTAATTCTTTTGTCACAACTTATCGCCCAAATGTGATATAATATGGAAAAGATAAAATCGGACAAAAGCGGGGTGTTTACCATCAAAAAAATATTAACGGTTTTGCTTGCTTTATCGCTGCTGGCTTTTTCGGGCTGCAAAAAAGCGGAGGAAGTAAAAGACACAATTTTGGATAATCCGCCTCGGCAAACGCAGACGGAGACAAAAGACAACACGCCGGATTACAACCCTCTCACCGGCGAAAAAACCGACGACAAGACCGCTATTTATTCCAGACCTGTTGCGGTTATGATAAACAACGCCAAAATTGCCATGCCGCAGTCCGGTCTGACCGACGCGGACATCATTTACGAAATGGTGACAGAGGCCGGGGTAACCCGTCTTATGGCGGTGTACAACGATATTTCCGACATCAAGGGCAGAGTGGGCCCTGTCAGAAGCGCACGCGACCAGTTTATAGAATTTGTGCTGCCGCTCAACGCTGTATATGTGCATATCGGCACATCCACAACGGCAAAGAGAATGTTGAATTTTTATAAATACCGGGATATAGACGGCATTTATCTGGGCTTTTTGTCCTTCAGCTTTGATTCGGAGCTTTCTAAAATCAAATCCTCCGAACACTGCTGGTACACCGACGCAGACCTCATAAAAGCCGGTATCGAGGCAAACAACATCGGCACGGTCTCGGCGGGCTTTTACCCGGCGTTCAACTTCGTGGACGCAAACGGGGAAAAATATGTGATTGACGGTGATAAAACGGTCTACAACATAGCCTATTCCTATTCGAACTACCGGGATGTTTCCTTCTCTTACAATCCGGAGACCGACAAATATCTCAAATTTGCCTTCGGCACGCCTCATTCCGACGCGGACACCGGCGAACAGCTGGCGTTTGACAATGTGATTGTGCTGATGTGCGAAGTGGGCGTCGAGGAGGAAAACGGAATTCTGCCGGAATTTTATTTGGACGAAGGCGACGGCTTCTATTTCACCGGCGGCAAAATGCAGAAAATTAAGTGGTCAAAGAAAGAGCCGGAGGACCCGCTTGTTTTAAGAGACGAAAACGATGAATTGCTCTCGATAAACACCGGCAAAACCTATGTGGGCGTTTTGAGCACCGACCGAGCGGACACCGTGTCGCTGACGGATATTGACGGCAACCTGATTGAAAACAAATATTAAAAATGTAATCACAAATTTAGGACGGCACGCGCCGTCCTTTAATGTTTTGTCACAAAATCGGAGCAAAAATATACAATATATGGATTTTTACCGCTGCATTTGCTATAATTATATATTATATATTGTGTTTGGAAGAAGGCAAAATAAAAGCACCCTTTCGGGTGCGGAAAAT
This sequence comes from Oscillospiraceae bacterium, assembly GCA_029007985.1. Lineage (GTDB taxonomy): Bacteria > Bacillota > Clostridia > Oscillospirales > Ruminococcaceae > RGIG3102. The sequence goes on from JAQXIW010000027.1 coordinate 3,380, forward strand.
CATTTTATTATTTCTTCGCTGGTTTTAATTGTGTTCAGCAAAGCCGTTGCGTGTTTCGGATATTCGTTTTGCAGACTTTCGGTGGTCATGGAAAACGCGTCGCCCACCTGTTTTGAAACGGCTTTTGAAGACAGGATCATATCTATGTCGGCGCTGTTTTTGAGTATCCGGGCCTCCGTGTAGCCGTCAAAAACGCTGTCCGCCACCGTGAACATATTGCTGTCGTTGGACCGGTCGGATTTATACAGCTTGCGGAAAACACGGTATACGCTCATCTGCAAATTTTCGCTGACTTTTGTCGTCAATTCTTTGCTGCCCCGCTTTGAGAGCATATCAAAGAGAATGTTGAGCGAGGAGGAAATCAGCCTTTTGTTCATCGCCGGCAAAACAGAGCCGCTGAGCTTTGTGTCCTTTGCGGTCTCGGCTCCCTCCAAGGACTCCACATTCAAAATGGAGCCGTTTCTCTCCGGGCTTCTGCCCAGCACATAATCGCTGGATACGCCGTAGTAATCACACAGTTTTACAAGGAAATCCAAGCCGCATTCGCGCAGACCTTTTTCATAGTGAGACAGCAAAGCCTGGCTCACACCCAAATCCCGTGCGGCCTGTTTCTGTGTTATTCCTTTCTCTTTTCTGAGCAAGGTGATAATTCTGCTGAAACTGTTCATGTCGGATTCCTTTCACAAAAGATTACTCTTTGTAAATTATAAATCTAAAAAAACATAAAGTAAATAGCAAAATAAACTCATTTGTAACGAAATATAACAGGAGGTACATTTTAATGCAAAGTTACAAGCTTCATCTCATCAGACACGGTCTTACGGAGGGCAACCTGAAAGGCCTTTACATAGGCTCGGGCACGGATTCGCCGCTGTGTGAAACGGGCATTGAGCGACTTGAATACTTAAAAGACGCCTTTGCCTATCCTTATCCGGAAAAACTCTATGTCTCGCCTATGACCAGGTGCAGACAGACGGCCGAAATCATTTACCCGGGTATTGAACAGAATATTGTCGACAAAATGAAAGAGTGCAATTTCGGCATTTTCGACGGCAAATCCTTTCAGGAACTTATGCGGGCTCACCCGGAATTTTTGACCTGGCTTTCGCCGGAGAGCAAATTTAAGCCGGAGGGCGGCGAGTCCTCGAGAGAATTTCGGGAAAGAGTGGTTTTGGGCATAAACGAAATTTTCACCGATATGATGACAAAGGGCATTCACGAGGCGGCATGCGTCACCCACGGCGGCGTAATAATTTTGCTTATGTCGCTGCTTGCCTACCCGAAAAAAACGCCTGACCAATGGAGTGCCGACAACGGCTGCGGCTTCACTGTACAGACTGACACGCGGATGTGGACAAGAGACAATGTCTTTGAGGCTGTTCAGATATTGCCGGTGGGTTACGACAGCTCGGAAAAACAGTTTAACCGCTTCACAAAAGAGGCGACGGAGGGGTTGAAATAATGAAAAAACCTGTTATTTACATAGCCGGCCCGGAATGTTTTATGCCGGACGGCAAGGAAATGTCAAAAAAAGCCGTGGAGCTGTGCAGAGAAAAGGGCTTTGACGCCATATCACCGGCTCTGGGGCTTGAGGGCGAAGAGCCGATAGATTTTTCCGCCGGCAGAAAAAACGCCGGTGTGCAAATTTTCAAACGCAATATAGAGTACATAGACAAATGCGACATTGTAATCGCGAATGTCAACAATTTCAGAGGCTGGGAGCCGGACGGCGGCACCTGTTTTGAAATAGGTTATGCCTATACGCAGGGGAAAAAAATATACGGCTTTATGGACGACACCCGCCCTTGCTATGAAAAATACATAGGCGGCATTTATCAGGACGGAGCGTTCTGGCGCGACGAACAGGGCGCATTTTTCGAGAGCGGCTGTATGAATCTTATGGTTTCCGGCCACGCCGTAATTGTAGAGGGCGGTTTTGAACGGGCTTTGGAAAGAGCGGAAAAGGATTTGGAGGTTTGAAATGTTCATTGACAAAAACGGAGTTGTGAGAATGCCGAAAGCATATCTTGCCGGCACGGAGATATTCTATCCGAACACCGACGAAACTCAAAAGCGCTATCACCGGCTGTGCGAAAAATACGGGATTATCGGTTTTTATCCGCCGGACAAAGCGCCGGACGACGAATACAAAGACTATGCGGCGGCGGACGACTCTCTGCACGAGACGGAAAAGGCACTGTTCACCCACGACTTAAACCACATTAAACGCTCGGATATCATCATCGCAAATCTCAACAATTACAGGGGCGACGAGCCGGATTCCGGCACGGCTGTCGAGTGCGGCTTGGCTTACGGCTACGGCAAAAGATGTTTTGCCTTTATCGACGACGCCCGCCCGATGATTGAGAGATTCAAGGGCGTGAAAAAGACAAATTCCGACGGCATTGTGACCGACAAGGACGGATACACGATAGAAAATTTCGATATGCCGCTGAATTTGATGTTTTCGGAATTTACGGTTTTTGAGGGCGGCATGGAGGAGGCTCTCAAAGGGGTCAGAAAAATATTCAACGATGAGCTAATCCGGGCAGGCTATGAGCCTTTTGAGGTAAAGTGATGGGATTTTTTACACCTGACTATATGTTTACAAAGACGGTGAACATCGGTGAAGACTTCCTTGCCGAAAAGGGCATAAAAAATTTGCTTTTGGATGTGGACAACACGCTGACGACTCACGACAATCCCGCCCCGGCGGAGGGCATAACCCGGTGGATTGAAAAAATGCAGGCGGCGGGGGTGAATCTCATAATCGTCTCAAACAATTCCGACGAAAGAGTAAAGCCCTTTGCGGATTTGCTGGGGCTCAGTTACACCCACGACGCAGCAAAGCCTCTGCCGAAAGGCTTTAACGAGGCGATGAAAAAGCTGGGGGCGAATGTGGAAAACACAGCCGTAGTGGGAGACCAAATTTTCACCGATGTCCTTGGAGCGCACCGGCTGGGGCTGCCGATTTTGATGGTAAAACCCATTGAGCTCGAGACAAAGTGGACTTTCAAAATCAAGAGACCTCTGGAAAAGCCGTTTGTCAAACGGTATCTCAAAAAACACGGGGGATATGTAAAATGATAAAAATAGGGCCTGCCGGCCTGGCGGACAGCTTTAAGACAATGGGGTACAAGTCCTCATTGCAGGCCGCAGACTATCTGTCAAAATTCGGGCTTGACTGCTTTGAATACCAATGCGGCAGGGGCGTGAGAGTCACCGACGAAACGGCGGCGCAAATAGGCGCTTCTCTGGCGCAAAAGGGCATAGCCGTATCTCTTCACGCGCCGTACTTTATATCAATGTCCTCGACGGACGAGGAAAAGAGGCTCAATTCCGTCAGATATATTTTGGAGTCTGCCAAGGCTCTCAAAGCCATGGGCGGCAGAGAAATAGTGTTTCATCGGGGCTCCTGCGGCAAAATTTCCAGAGACGAGGCTCTGAAAAAGGCCTGTGACACAATGGAAAAAATGATAGAGGCAATGGACGAAAACGGATTTGCCGATATGGTGATGTGCCCCGAGACAATGGGTAAAATAAATCAGCTGGGCTCGCTGGACGAGGTCCTCACTCTGTGCAAGCTGGACAAAAGGCTGGTGCCGTGTATAGATTTCGGCCATCTCAACGCCCGCAGCGGCGGACGGATAAAAGGCAAGGACGACTATCTTTTTATTATAGATAAAATTCAAAGGGAACTGGGCGACAACAGATATACCCGCTTTCATTCCCACTTTTCAAAAATCGAGTACACAAAGGGCGGCGAAAAAAGACATCTGACCTTCTCCGACGATGTGTGGGGACCGGATTTCGAGCCGCTTTTGGATGTGGTATACGAAAACAACCTCTCGCCTTACATCATTTGCGAGAGCGCGGGTACACAGACGGAGGACGCCCGGGCAATGAAAAAATACTATGAAAAGCTGAGCGCAAAAGGCAGTCTTTCTCTATGAATAAAATTGTAATAACACCTAAAAAACTCAAAGGTACGGTGGAGGTACCGCCGTCAAAATCCATGGCGCACAGGGCGATTATCTGCGCCGCCCTGTCCGACGGGGTGAGCCGCATAGAGCATGTGGACTATTCACAGGACATTTTGGCGACGATAGGCGCAATGAGAGAATTGGGCGCAAAAATAGACACATTTGAGGACAGCGTCATAGTGGACGGCAGAACGACATTTTCAAATAAAGTGCGGCACATAGACTGCCGTGAATCCGGCTCCACTCTGCGATTTACCGTGCCGGTGTCCTTGGTAAAGGGCATAGACGCCTCTTTTACCGGCTCGGGCAAACTGGGCAAAAGGCCGCTGGACATATACTATAAAATATTCGACGAACAGGGCATAGAGTATTCATATAAAAAAGACATACTCGATTTGAAGATTAAAGGCCGTCTTGCCCCGGGCGTATTCAAAATACCGGGCGATGTGTCCTCGCAGTTTATATCCGGTCTGCTGTTTTCTCTGCCTCTGCTCGACGGCGATTCACGGATAGAGATAACCACCGACCTTGAATCAAAGGCTTATGTGGACTTGACCTTGCAGATGCTCGAAACTTTCGGCATTGAAATAATAAACGAGGACTACAAAAAATTCACGGTGCGCGGCAATCAGAAATACAAAGCCTGCGACTATTATGTGGAGTCCGATTTTTCTTCGGCGGCATTTTGGCTGGTCGCCGACGCAATAGGCAACGACATAACTGTAAAGGGGCTGAATCTCAACTCGTTGCAGGCGGACAAAGCGGTTATTTCGCTGCTCGAAAACATGGGCTGTGAAATAGTGCAGAGAGACGGCGGAATCGCCGCCGTACCTAAGGTCTTGTGCCGGGCGGACATAGACGGCAGTCAATGCCCGGACATAATACCGATAATGAGCGTGTGCGCCGCCCTGGCAAAAGGTCATACCGAGATAACAAACGCCGAAAGACTGCGCATAAAAGAATGTGACAGACTGGAAGCGACAAGAAAAGAGCTGAACGGTCTGGGCGGAAAGATAACCGAAAAGGCTGACGGCCTGTCAATCGACGGCGTTGACGGCTTTTGCGGCGGCGAGGTTGCCGACTGGACAGACCACCGCATAACCATGACGGCGGCGATAGCGTCCACCGGGGCAAGCGGAAAAGTAATCATAAACGAGCCGAATTCGGTCAAAAAATCCTACCCGAATTTCTGGCGCGATTTTGTAAATCTCGGGGGTGAATACATTGAGTGCTAATTGGGGCAAAAACATCGAGCTGTCAATATTCGGTGAAAGTCACGGCAAGGCCGTAGGTATAAACATCGGCAATCTGCCGGCAGGTATAAAGCTGGACAGCGAAAAAATAAAACGGGAAATGTCAAGGCGAGCCCCGGGCAAAGACAGAATGTCCACCGCCCGAAAAGAACCGGACGAGCCGATCATACTGTCCGGCATTCTCGACGGAGTCACCACCGGCGCGCCGCTGTGCGCGATTATCCAAAATTCCGACCGGCATTCAAAGGACTATTCAATCCTAAAAACCCACATGAGACCGGGTCATTCCGACTATCCGGCTTTTGTCAAATACGGCGGCTTTAACGATGTGCGCGGCGGCGGCCATTTTTCCGGGCGACTGACAGCGCCTCTGGTATTTGCCGGGGCGGTGGCAAAACAGATACTCGCCCAAAAGGGCATTAGGGTCATATCCCATATAAAGTCCGTCCACGGCGTGTGCGACGAAAGCTTCGGGCCGCAAATATCGAATGAAACTGTAAACGCTTTACTCGGTATGCGGTACCCGGTTTTGAACGGGGATATTTTACCGCTTATGCAGGCGGAGATTGAAAAGGCGAGAGAAAATCTCGATTCCGTCGGCGGCAAAATAGAGTGCGCCGTTTTAGGCATAGACGCCGGCTGCGGCGAGCCGTTTTTTCGCTCCTGCGAAAGCGTTTTGTCGTCGATTCTGTTTTCCGTGCCGGCTGTAAAGGGCGTGGAATTCGGCGACGGCTTCGATTTGGCGGATATGTGCGGCAGCGAGGCAAACGACTGCTACTATTACGACGGCGACGCTGTCAAGGCGCACACAAATCACAACGGCGGCATTTTAGGCGGCATAACAAACGGTATGCCTTTGACATTCACCGTTGCGATAAAGCCTACGCCGTCAATTTCAAAAGAGCAAAACACGGTAGACATCGAAAAAAAGGAAAATACAACACTCGAGATAAAGGGCAGACACGACCCTTGCATAGTGTTCAGGGCTTTGCCGGTGATTGAGGCGGCGGCTGCCTTGGCGATTCTCGATATTGTGAGGGCGGATATATGATACCTGAAAACTGCACCGACAAATTAAACGAAATAGACCGGCAGCTGCTGCGGCTGTTCAGAGAGAGAATGGCTGTCAGCCGCAAAATAGCCGGCTGCAAAATATCAGACGGCATACCCTTTGCCGACACGGAGTCTGAGCTTAGGGGTGAGACAAACTATGAAAACAGATTTTTCAAAGCCGTCGACGAAATAGCCAACGACTATGAATTGGATTTTTCGCCGGAGCACGACATACCTCAGCCGTCCGGACTGCCGAAGTTTACAAAAGACACAAAAGTGGGCTTCCAGGGGGGTTGAAGGTACTTTCGACCCGGACAACTGAGAGAGAATAGAATAAGGGAAGAGAATTATGAAAAACATTGTACTCATAGGCATGCCGGGCAGCGGCAAAACCACAATACTGCACAAGCTGGGCGAAAAGCTCGGCTGGCCGATAATGGACACGGATTTGTACATCGTGGCAAAACAGGGCAAAACCGTACAGGAAATGTTCGATATTTCAGAGCAGTATTTCAGGGATATTGAGACCCGGACATACGACGAAATATCCTCGCTGGAGGGCTATATTTTAGCCACAGGCGGCGGAGCGGTAAAAAGGGCTGAAAACATCGAATACTTAAAAAGAAACGGCGTGACGTTTTTACTAAACCGTACCCCTGAAAACATTATAGCCGACATCGACATTTCCGGCAGACCGCTTTTGAGAGACGGCGCGGACAAAATCTGGAATCTCTACCGTGAGAGAAAGGATTTGTACTTAAAATACGCCGATGTCATAGTGGACAACAACGGCGATATCGACGACGCGGTAGATTTTATAGTAAATCGGGTAAAAGATTGGAAATAATATGGAAAGATTTGAAAAATTCACACAGCTTGCCGCCCGGACAGACGGATTTGAGGCGGCGATAATTACAAGCGAAGCAAACAAATACTATCTTTCGGGTATTCGCACCCCTGAGGCAGGCACGGCTGTAATAACAAAGGACTGCGCCTATTTCATTGTGGATTCGAGATATATCGAAGTCGTCGAAAACAGCGTAAAAACCGCAAAGGTCATTTTACAGGGCAAGCTTTACAGCCAAATAGACGAAATACTCAAAAAACACGGCGTCAAGACCGTTCGGGTTGAAAATTCCTTGACATTGGGGGAATATTCCGCCCTTGAAAAAACTATCGGCGCAAAAGTCGTGACGGATTTTCCGCTGACGGACATTTTGGCGCAGATGAGAGCCGTAAAGGACGACGCCGAATTGGCGCTCATCAAAACCGCACAGGAAATAACCGAGGCGGGCTTTGACTTTATCTGTACCCGACTTGCACCGGGCAAAAAAGAGAGCGACATGGCGCTGGAGCTGGAATACTTCATGCGAAAAAACGGGGCGGACGGGCTGTCTTTCCCGACCATTCTTATATCCGGCGCAAAGACGAGCATGCCCCACGGCGTGCCGTCCGACAAAACAATAGAAAAGGGCGATTTTGTCACCATGGACTACCGGGCGGCATACGGCGGCTATTGTACCGATATGACCCGCACCGTCGCAATAGCCTGTGCCACCGACGAAATGAGACGGGTGTACGATACCGTACTCAAAGCACAGACGGCGGCACTCGAAAACGCAAAGCCGGGTATGACCGGCGCGCAAATCGACAAACTCGCCAGAGATGTCATCTACGGCGCCGGCTACGAGGGGTATTTCGGTCATTCTCTGGGCCACAGCTACGGCATAGAAATTCACGAAAAGCCGTATTTTTCGCCTAACGATGCCTCCGTCATCAAAGAGGGTATGCTCATCACCGTTGAGCCGGGCATATATCTGCCGGGCAAATTCGGCGTCAGAATAGAGGACACTATCAGAATGTGCGAAAACGGCTGTGAAAATCTCACCCACAGCCCGAAAAATCTTATTATTCTGTAATTAGTGTTTATTTACTATTGAAAAACGGCGAATAATAGGGTAAAATTGTACTGTGAATATTATGCAAAATAATTAGTATATATACTTTGGAGGTATTATTTATGATTTCAGCTGGCGATTTCCGCAACGGCGTAACATTTGAACAGGACGGTCAGGTTCTCCAGATCGTTGAGTTCCAGCACGTAAAGCCGGGCAAGGGCTCCGCTTTCGTAAGAACAAAAATCAGAAACGTTATCACAGGCGCGGTTGTTGAAAGAACATACAACCCGACAGATAAGTTCCCTACAGCTTTTGTAGACAGAAAAGATATGCAGTATCTCTACGATGACGGCGATCTTCAGGTCTTTATGGATATGGAAACATACGACCAGATCTCTATCAACGCAAGAGCTCTTTCCGACTCTTTCAAGTTCGTTAAAGAAAACGAAATTTGCAAGGTTCTCTCATACAAAGGCAAGGTATTCGGCATTGAAGCTCCTAACTTTGTAGTTCTCAAAGTCACACAGACAGACCCGGGCTTCAAAGGCAACACCGCTACAAACACACTCAAACCGGCCGTTCTTGAAACAGGCGCGGAAATCAGAGTTCCGCTCTTTATCGACGAAGGCGAAGACATCAGAATCGACACAAGAACAGGCGAATACATGGAGCGTGCTTAATTTAATAATACATTAAAGCACAGAAAGGCAGAAATTATGTCTATTACAGAAAAACTCGCATATATCAAGGGCCTTTGCGAAGGTCTTGCTCTCGACGAATCCACAAAGGAAGGCAAAATTTTGCTGGCTGTTGTCGATTTGCTCGGCGATGTTACCGAACAGGTATCTCTCAATGAAAACGACATTGAGCAGGTATTTGACGAGCTCGACCGGATATACGACGAAATCGACGCAATCGACGACGACCTCACTGATATCGAAATCGCCCTCACAGAAGATGACGACGACGAAGACGACGAGGATTGGGATTACGACGACGACGAGTGGGATTTGCTCGAAGACGGCGACGAGGACATCACAGACCTCTACGACGAAGAAAACCCGCTTTACGAAATCACATGCCCAAAGTGCGGCGAAACGGTATGCTTTGACGAGGAAACCCTTTTCGGCCCGGACTGCGCATGTCCTAACTGCGGCACGCCGTTTGAAATCGACTACGACGACGAAGACGAAGACAACGAATAATTACCGCTTTTCAAAAAGACGCCCTGCGGGGCGTCTTTCTGTTTATTCTCACGATATAATAGGTTGATATATTTTAAGTAAAAATCAAATATGGTAATATAATGTAAATTATTTTACGACATAATCGTTTTAATAAAAATATTTACAAAATAAACTATTTTGTAATATTACACAAATTTTCCGCTTAATTTTATCTATAATAATGAATATCACATAATTTATTGACAAATTATGAACAAATCCGTATAATTATCAATACATAAGAGGGAAATTTGGTGGTTTACCCTCACAACAAATAAATATAGGAGATTTTTTTATGTCAGCATCAGCAAAAGACTTAAAGCGCACCCTTAAGCGCGGTGACCTTATGTCGATGGCTGTCGGCCAGATCATCGGTTCAGGCGTTATGGTTATGTCCATCGCCGCCCTCGGTATGACAGGTCGTTCGGTTAACATCGCATTCGTACTCGCTGCTATCATGACTTGTTTCGGTGCTCTTCCGACAATCTTTATGGGTTCTACTATCCGTGTTCTCGGTGGTACATACTCACAGGCAGCTATCTTCGTAGGTGACACATTTGCAGGTTTCTACATGGTTACTTACATCTTCTCGAATATGTCAATGGCTATGTATGCAACAGGTCTTGCATCATACCTCGGCTCACTCATCCCTGCAGTTGCAAACAACCAGACGATTTTTGCCGTTATCGTATTCGTAGCATTCACTATTCTTAACTTCTTCGGTACGGAAGTTATCGCAAAGGCTCAGAACTTCATGTTCTACCTCCTTGTCATTGCCCTTGTCATGTTCACAGTCTTCGGCCTTCCGAGAGTTCACTGGGCAGGTTACTTCGGCAACGAGCTCTTTGGCGCTCCTCTTATGACAAACGGCTTCTCAGGTCTTCTTGAAGCTTCAACATTCCTTACATACGCAACAGGCGGTGCTACAATTATCGTTCAGTACTCAGCCGAAGCTGTTAACCCAACAAAGGATATTCCTTTCGTTGTTATCGTTTCAACAGTAGCTGTTGCTGTCCTCTACGCTTTGATGGCTTGTGTTATCGGCGGCGTTCTTCCTGCAGAAGAAGTTATCGCAGCAGGCAACCTCTCAGTTATTGCTAAGCAGATCATGCCTACACCTTGCTACTACTTCTTTATCATTTGCGGTGCTTGTTTCGCTCTCGGTACAACACTTAACGCTTCCCTCGGTTGGGTTACAAAGCCGCTTCTCCAGGCTACAGCTGACGGCTGGTTCCCTGCATTCCTCGGCAAACTCAACAAGTACAAAGTACCTTACATCTGGCTCACAATCTTCGGTGTTGTAAACGTATTTGCTATCCTTTCAGGTATGGATATTTCTATGCTTGGTAAGCTCGTTCTCTTCATCGGTAACGTTACAGGTCTCTTCCTTGTAGCCGGTATCTTCAGACTTCCTAAACTCTTCCCTGAAGCTTGGGAAAAGAGCCCGTTCCACGTTTCAAACGGCGTTCTTTACCTCGGTCTCGGCTGCGGTATCGCCCTCTTGCTTGTTCAGGCTTACATGAACTGTGTAGGTCAGGCAACATGGGTTATCATCGCTAACGTTGTTATGATGGTTGTTGCTCTTGCATACGCTATCATCATGAAGAAGTCAGGCAAAGTTAAAGTTACAGCTTCTTACGAACTTATGTAATTTAATCCGTAAACATTTACGCAAAAAGAATCACCCGAAAAGCGTCCGCACAGGACGCTTTTTGATTTGTATAAAACGGCGTCAAAATATAGTGTATTATGTGCATTGAATTATCTTTTGCCCTTTGATATACTTAAAATGAAATAAAATGTGCCGAAAGGCAAAGAATATGAAAGGAAACAAGCTTATGAAAAAAGTAGTATTCAGCGAAAAAGGCCCTGCCGCCATCGGCCCGTACTCACAGGGTATCAGAACAGACAAGACAATTTTTGTCTCAGGTCAACTCGGCGTTATCCCGGAGACAGGCGCGTTCCCTGAGGGCGGTATTGCAGAGCAGACAAAACAGTCTCTCACAAACATCAAAAACATTCTCGCTTCCGAAGGCTATGAGATGAAAGATGTTGTAAAAGTCACCGTTTTGCTCAAAGACATCAACGACTTTGCGGCAATGAACGAGGTATACGGCACATTCTTTGAGGCCGGCTCATACCCGGCAAGAAGCGCGTTTCAGGTTGCGGCTCTGCCAAAGGGCGGCCTTGTAGAGATTGAAACAATCGCATACAAAGACTGATTATAACTCAAAAGGGCACCTTCGGGTGCCTTTTTATTGACTATAAATGCAATTTCAATTATAATTGACTCATAAATATCGAAAAGAGGCAATAATGAAGGCAAGCATAATCATACCAAACCTAAACGGCGAGGGCTGGCTGAAACAGAGCTTAGACACCTGTATCAACCAGGATTTTCGGCAGGAATACGAAATAATAGTGATAGACAACGGCAGCACGGATTCCTCTGTTGAAATAATCAAGGAATGTGCGTCCCGTTTTGAGAATTTGCATCTCATACAGAACACCGAAAACACCGGCTTTTCTTACGCCGTAAACCAGGGCATAAAAATGAGCCGCGCAGAATACGCCGTAATGTTTAACAACGACGCTTTTGCCGAGCCGGATTGGCTGGCGGAGCTTGTCAGAGTAGCCGACAGCGACGAAAATATTTTCTCCGTCGGCTCGCTTATGATTCAGGCGAGAAACCGCGAGCTCTGCGACGACGCCGGCGACTATGTGCCGATTTTCGGCTGGACTTGTAAAAGGGGCGACGGCCTATCGGCGAGCCGCTACACAAAACAGGAGAGAATTTTCTCCGCCTGCGGCGGCGCAGCCCTGTACAGAAGGAGCATTTTAGACGAAATAGGCTATTTCGACGAAAACTTCTTTGCCTACGGCGAGGATGTTGATTTGGGCTGGAGGGCAAACAACGCCGGATATAAAAACATATTTAATCCAAAGGCTGTCTGCTACCACATAGGCAGCGCGACCACCGGCGGAAAGTACAACACATTCAAAGCGGTCAAATCCGGGCAAAACACGGCTTTGCTCCACTACAAGAATATGCCGCTGCTGATGTATATAATCAATTTGCCGTTCATTTTGATAGGATATAT
>JAQXIW010000028.1 GCA_029007985.1 Oscillospiraceae bacterium
TCACTTATATATACTATTATTATCAACTTTTAGTTGATAAATGATATAAAACAAGTGTATAATGAATAAAAAAGTTGAAAGGAGTGCCTTATGAACATTCAACAAATCAGATATTTTGTAAAGGCGGCGCAGCTGCAAAATTTGACGGCGGCGGCAAAGGCCGTGTTTATTTCGCCTCAGGCCCTGTCAAAACAGATTATTTCCCTTGAGGAAGAGCTGGGTGCGGCGCTCTTTGAGAGGAAAAGAGCGAGATATGAGCTCACACCGACGGGCAGGGCGGTCTATCACGAGGCTGAAATTTTGCTGGACGGCTACGATGACTCCGTAGAGCGCATAAAGGGGATAGTGCGGCGGGAAAACAATTCTCTGACGCTGGTATGCCCGGAGAGGCGGCTGAAAGCCCTGAATCCAAACCCGGTGGAGATTTTTGAAAAAGAGACCGGCGCCGCCGTGGAGATACTTGATTTGCCGGATGTGATATGCGATGAATACATAACCGGCCACCGTGTGCATTTCGGCCTTTCCACCGAGCCTCCGGATGTCTCCCGATACCGCAGCACCCCGATAGCCGTCTCAAAGCTTTGCGCCGTGGTAAAGTACACGCACCCGCTTGCCGAAAAGGAACGGATTTCTTTTGAGGATTTGAAAGGCTATCCGGTGCGGGCAAAAAACAAGCTTTTCAAATCCTACATCACTTTTACCGAGGCCGCAAAGAGAAACGGCGCAGAGCTGAATATTTTACGCAATTCCACCAACTATCCCGGTTTTGTAAACGCGATAGAGGATACCGCCGCCGTGGGCGTGGGTCTGTCTCACCTCGAAACCGAAAAGGGTTTGATTAAGATACCTTTTGCAGAGGAAATGTATTGGAATCTGTATGTCGTGGAGGACAAAACCGCGGACCTGCCGCCGCTTGCCGCAAAGCTGATTAAAATGCTGAAAGAGGCAAAACCGGGCGAATAAGGGCGGCTCGGTTTGATGACAAATTTTGTTATTGTCTCAAAAAACAGCCTATTTTCAAATCATCAATTACAACCTATATATACAACAATAATCTATGTTATGTAAATTATATATTCCGTCAATTTTTTGTGAAATATAAGTAAAAATCAAATAATAATACTGTTTTTGACTGTCTGTAATTTCAAAATTACAACACATAATTATATGCTTTATTTGTGAAAAAGTTTTTGGTTTTATCGTAATAATGCACAAAAAATATCCTTTTCTTTCGTGAAATATGTATATAACCGAGAAAATCGCAATTTTGTTTGACAAAGCGAGGTACCGGTGCTACAATGCGGGTGAACAGAGAGATTGATAAATATTTAACAAATTGTCAAAATTCTGTGTCAAACACAAAAGGCGTGAGAGCACAGCCGCCGTGGGCGCTATGGCGTTTGGGCGGCACGGCAAATATGATTTATACCGCCGGCTTTCACACATCCGAATCCCCCGCGGCTCAAATCGGGTGAACCTTATTCGACCGCCCGGGAAAATTTTTACAAATTCACAGTAAGAAAGGGGCATTATTATGACAGACATTTTAGGAGTAATTGCATTATCTGTTCCGTTCGCTCTGGATATTTATGCTATTGCTTACACAGAGAATAAAATCAGAAAAGAAAACTTAAAAGCAATGCGTCAGAGATTGGGCATAGAATAATACAAACACATATTAAACCCGACACCCGTCGGGTTTAATATTTTGCAAATCTCGACCGGTATGGGAGTCGCCCATAATCAACAGAAACATTTTGCATTGCGCAATTCGTATTATAGACTATTAGATGTGGGTGCAGTTGTACGCCTTTTTGAAATAAAAGCACCGACCGAACTGACAGGAGAGACCCGGAACCGAAGTTGACTGAGGGGTAGTATTGAAAATATAATTATAGCAACGCTCAGTCTGTTCCTGTTTCTCTCCCTCCGTCAAAAGTCTTCGCCTTTTGCCACCTCCCTCGTCAGATGGAGGCTCAATTGCTCATTTATTGAAATTCAAAACCACCGTCCGATGTGATAGATATCTTTTCAGATAGGATTATTAAGCAAGGCTCACCTTGTCAGGGGGTGCGGGTGTCCGGGGGACACCTTTGCGCAGCAAAAGCACCGACCGAGCCGACAGGCGAGACCCGGCACCGAAGGTGACTGAGGGGTAGTTTTTGAAAAAGTAAACATTCTATAACAACCTTTCTTTCGATTTATCGAGGGGGGGGACTGGCCCGACACCCGTCGGGTTTAATATTTTGCCCGATTTTCTCAAAAAATGTTTACTATTCCCGAAAATAAGAGTACAATTTAATACCGTGAGGTGAGAAATATGACAGATTCAAGGGTTACTCCGCAGTCCGATTACGATGCGAGAGTTCATTACAATGCGGCTTTAATCGGCGGCTTTATGGGCACGGCCACGGTATTCGGCTTGGCGGGCGGTTTCGGAAACGGCTGGACGGGCAATGCGGTGTCCGCAATTACAAACGCTTTTTTGGGCAACACGGCGATTTGGACCAGCCGCGTCATCGGCGCTTTGCTTTATATGTCGGCGATTGCCTATATCACATGGGCAAAAAAGCACACCCCGAATGTGAATATGAAATATTTAAGTCTTGTCGCAAT
>JAQXIW010000029.1 GCA_029007985.1 Oscillospiraceae bacterium
CCTAATTGTTCATATAATATAATTATACTTTACATTTTTATTTTATTAAACAAAAAATGTCACATTTCGTGTAGAAATATGTTGAAATCATTTGTGCAAATCAGCAAAATAAAAAGGGCAAAAAGCCCTTTTGGAAAGCAGAAAACATTTTTTTGGAGATGGTGGTAAAGATGAAAATATCATTTTGATTTACCGCATCAATTTTTTTCTCTCTGTTAAAAGTCTTATATATGCTTTTATCTCTCTCTCCGTCACGGCTACGCCGTGCCACCTCTCTCGTCAGAGAGAGGCATGCTTGCTCATATGTTGAAATTCAAAAACACCAACCAAGCCGACAGGCGTCTTAAATATATAAATTTTTTGAGAAAGGCCCATTTATCTAAAAGGGGAGGCTTCGCAAATATTTCTATTGAATTTATGGGTTTTCCTTTGTTTTTTTCAAATCAAAGGCTGTATACTCAATCGCTTTTTCCGGGCAGGCGCCGATACAATCGCCGCATCTGATACATTCGGCGGAATTCGGCTCTGCCGAGGGGTCGCAATTCATTTTGCAGGCGCGGGCGCATTTGCCGCAAGAGATACATTTGTCTGAATCAACCGACATTTTTACAGCCGCGTATTTGTTAAAAAGGCCGTAAAATGCGCCGAGAGGGCATATATATTTACAAAACGGGCGGAAAATCACCGCGCTTAACAGCAAAACCGAGCAGAGAATACAGAGCTTCCACATAAATTGCGAGCCGAAAAGCGAAAACAGGGCTTTGTCGCCCAGAGCCAGCAATATGCCGGAAAGCGTGCCGGAGGGGCAGATGTATTTGCAGAAAAACGGCGTTAGTTTGACCGCAAGCGGCATTACGATAACAAAAATAATCAAAACCGCATATTTGATTTTACGCAGAGTTTTGTCGTATTTGAATGTCCCTATTTTCTTTGGAAAAGGCAATTTGTCAATCAAATCCTGTAAAAAGCCGAATGGACAGAGAAAGCCGCATACAATTCGCCCAAGGACCGCCCCGAAAAACACAATCAACCCCACAACATAGTACGGGAATTTGAAATTGTAAGCTGACAGCGAGTTTTGCAGGCTGCCAATCGGGCATGCGCCGACCGCACCGGGACAGGAATAGCAATTCAGACCCGGTACGCAGACGGATTTTGCCGCCCCGGCATAGATTTTTCCTGTGAAAAAGCCTTTGAAATTTGCGTTTTGAATCAGAGCAGCCGCCGACTGCACGGCAAATCTTTTTTTCTTATCCAATTCCCACACACTCCAAACATATTTTTACCGCCTTAGCCATGACGGAGGCAGGCTCGCCCCTAATTATGCCGACAGCCGTGAGGGCAATTCCGCACAAAATAAGCGAAAGAGTTATAATTTTGTCTTTTTTCATTGAGTCAAGTCCTCGGATGAGAGATATTTGTAGACCAAATCTTCCCAGTCGGAATAGGATTTTGCGCCTATGACCTGTGAATTGGCTATATATTCGCCGTTTTCGTCAAAAAATACGGTAGTCGGCACATATTCCGATGTGTATTTTGAAAATTCAGGGCACATTGCGATTATCGGGTAGGTGATGCTGTTTTTTGTCACGATGTCCCGGGCGCCGTCGGTGGTGGAATAAACGCCGATAATCTGTAAACCCTTGTCCTTATAGTTGTCGTAAAGTTCCTGTAACCGTGGCATTTCGTTGACGCACGGGCGGCACCAAGGCTCCCAGAAATTCACCATTATCAACTTTTTGCCTTCAAAAAGGGCGTCCGCCGTGACTGTTTCGCCGCTGACGGTCTCCGTTGTGAAGGAAAGAGGAGCGTCTGCGTATTCGCCGCCCTTTGCGCTTTCATCAATGGTCTTGTCGGCGGAATAGCTAAATTCATCGTAAACCGAGTATTCGCCCAATTCGATTACGGAGGAAATTGACAACACAAACCCACTTTGCTTGTCTATTGTCACAGTGTCTCTCTGTACGGTGCCGCTTGTCTGCGTATCGACCACTGCTGTGAGCACGCCGTTTTCTTCGGTGACATCGACAAGAGCAGAATATTCGCCGTAATCCGTGAAAGAAGTGTCAAAAACCATTTTCAGCACTTCGTCATCCAACCGCACGGAATAATATTCGCCGGCGGCAAGTGTATAAATAAAGCGGTCGTCGGCATCGGTGGAAAGGTATGTTGTGCTGATTTCGTCGCCGACTGCGGATGTTTGACAGAATTTGTAAATATCTTTATCTTTTACATATCTGAAAGAAAATTTTATTTCAGAGTCCCTCGCCGTTACCGTCCTGTCTATCTGAGCCGCCCCTTTGTATGACGCCATGACAGTAGGTACGGTTTTATCGTTGATTTTCTCTAATGTGACTTCGCTCCGGTTTGAATAAAACGGCTTTGACCGGCAGCCTGTAAAAATCATTACTGTGAATATCAAAAATACAAGTGAAGAAAATTTTTTCATTGCGCTCTCCCGATTATTTTTCTATATTTTATCATAACTTTCTCTGATTTGAAATAATAAATCAAATTTTGCCTTGAATTTCAATATATAGTAGTATTATAATGTAAAAAGTTGCGTAAAAGTAATTAGGAATGGGAGAGAAATATATGAAAAGCAAAGAGGGTATCCACCAGGCGTGGATAGTTTTTTTCGGTACGGTCATCGTTGTCGCCTTCGGCATGGGTCTGATGATGAACATCCGAGGCGTTGTTTTTTCGGCTATCATTGCCGATTTGGGCTTTCGCTCGGGCGATTTGTCCGTCTATTATACCATTTGTTCGCTGACGGCGTCATTTTCTGTGGGGATTACATCAAAACTCTACGCCGAGAAAAATTCAAAAGCGGTTTTGCTGATACTTGAAGGTATGGTTTGCGGCACCACATTTTTGATGGGCACATTCTCAAGCCTGTGGCAATGGTATGTCGCGGCGATTTTTAACGGAATAGGCTCAAGTTGTATTATGCTTATCATGGGTATCACGATAAACAACTGGTTCAGAAAATATAACGGCACTTTGGTCGGCATAGCCATGGCTGCCAGCGGC
>JAQXIW010000030.1 GCA_029007985.1 Oscillospiraceae bacterium
TATTTAAATATGTTACAGACATTGATGATGTAAAAGGACTTGGTTTCTGCGTCTCTATTGAGCACGCCAGATTTATGTCAGAGTATTTCAACGATAAAGGTATCCCTGCAATGTATCTGGTAGGTGGTTCTTCTGATGAAGAAAGAAAATCTGCCAAAGATTTACTTGTAAGTGGAAAAATCAGATTCATATTTGTAGTTGATATCTATAATGAAGGTGTTGATATACCGGAAGTTAACACTGTTCTTTTCCTGCGTCCTACAGAATCTCTTACCATCTTTTTGCAGCAGTTAGGTCGCGGTCTGCGTCTTGCCGAAAACAAAGAATGCCTGACCGTATTAGACTTTATTGGCCGGGCAAACAGAAAATATAATTTCGAAGATAAGTTTGCCGCCCTTCTTTCAAATACAACAAGAAGCGTGCAAAGAGAAATTAAGGATGGTTTTATTTCTGCACCAAAAGGCTGTTATATCCAGCTGGAAAAGAGAGCGGCAAAATATATTCTTGATAATATTAGAGCCTCTTATGGTAATACGGCCGGTCTTGTTACAAAGATTGCATCTTTCACAGAAGATACCGGATTAGAAACAACTCTTGCAAACTTCCTGAATTATTATCATCTTGATGTAAAATCAATTTACAAATTTGCTTCTTTCTCTCGCCTTTGTGCACGAGCAGATGTAATATCTGAATATGAAGAAGAACTGGAAGAAACAATGACAAAAGCATTGTTGCGCTTTGCAAGTGTGGATTCTCGTAGATGGATTAAGTTTATAATCAAATGTCTTACTTCTGAATATAAACCAACTGAACCAGGCGAAATGCGAATGCTGCAGATGTTCCAATTCACTATATGGCAGAAACCTTTTGAAGAATGCGGTTTTAATAGCCTTATGGATGGCATTGCTATTGTTAAAAACAGTCCTGTTATGTGCAAAGAGCTGGTGGAACTGTTACAATACAATTACAGTAAAATCGACTTCGTTGATAAACCTGTAGATGTGGGCTTTGATTGTCCTCTGGATTTACATTGTACATATTCTCGTGACCAGATTATGGTCGCTATGGACTTCCTAAAGCCTGCAACCGTTCGCGAAGGTGTTAAATGGCTACCTGAAAAGAAAACAGACATATTCTTTATTACTCTGAACAAATCGGATAAAGATTATTCGCCAACCACAATGTATAACGACTACTCTATCAATGATGTTTTATTCCATTGGCAGAGTCAGAGTACAACAGCGGATACTTCTGTAACCGGGCAAAGATATATAAACCATGTAAAACAGGGTAGCAAGATTTTACTATTTGTTCGTGAATTTAAAGCTGATAAGATCTCAAATAGCGCTGCACCATATACTTATCTTGGAACGGCAACTTATGTAAGCCATACAGGTTCTAAACCAATGAATGTTGTGTGCAAGTTGGATAATCCAATTCCTGCAAAATATTTGAAGAAAACCAACAAGTTAGTGGTTGGCTAAAGGAGTATTTATGATAGAAGTTGTAGCAGCAATCATATGGCAGGACGATAAATTTTTAATATGCCAAAGACCTGCTCATAAAAAACAAAACCCACTGCAATGGGAATTCCCCGGAGGAAAGGTTGAACAGGGTGAAACTAAAGAACAGGCTATTGTGCGTGAAATTCAGGAAGAACTGAACACCATTATTTTCGTAAATGACGCCGTCGGCGAAGCAGTGCATGCATATCCGGGCTTTTCGGTACGCATAACATTTTACAACTGTGAAATTATCAATGGCATTCCTGAAAAAATAGAACACAATGATTTTGCTTGGATAACTAAATCGGACGCTCAAAAATATCAGTTTTGTCCTGCAGATTTGAAAATATTAAAAACGTTATGAATATATTCAAAACAAAACGAACTTATGTATATTGTTGTTTCGTTAAGTAACGGATTATTATTATCTGTAGATTCTACAGAATCAAGCTGTGATTTCAATGTACTGATTTTTCAGCTAATGATATGATAGCCTCATTGAGCGATTTAGCTTTTTCGCCACCGCCCTCTGACAATTTTTCTTCGTTTATTTGCCTTGCCGTATCCAGCTTATTTCCTGCTGTTCTAAAAACCGACATATCATTAAAAGCATCTTTTAAGCGATCATCATAAATACATTCATGAGAACTACTTTTAACTTGATTTAATACAGCTTGTTGCTCTCCACCTAAATACTTATCCGCATTGGCTAAAATCGTTTCCTTCAAATTTAGTATTTTTTATTTGTGTTGTTATCAGTACCCGTATGTATATGGGTGCTGATAAATAATAATTGAAAATTTTCTGTTAATTTGGACTTGATGCAAGAAAGCCCCGGCCTTTTCGGCCGAGTTCTTTTTGTGTCCTGTTTTCATATTCCGTATATGCCATGTTTCTTTTATGCGCTCATCTTCTTTTATTCTCTTTTACTTATACTTATGATATAATATTCATATATTTTGTATGGGGGCGGCTATGTATTTTGAATACGGTGAAAAAGAAATTGAATATCTCAAATCAAAGGACAGGCGGCTGGGCGAAGTCATAGACAAAGTCGGCAAAATCGACAGGGCGGTGAGCGACGATTTGTTTTCGTCGGTTGTCAACAACATTGTCGGCCAGCAGATTTCCACAAAGGCTCATGTGACGATATGGAACAGAATGAAAGCCGATTTGGGCGAAATAAACGCCGAAACATTGCTCGGTGCCGGCGCGGAGAAATTGCAGTCTTACGGCATCTCATTCAGAAAAGCCGACTACATCACGGATTTTGCAAAAAAGGTGCACAGCCGCGAATTTGACATAGAATCTCTCTATCACAAAACCGACGAGGAGGTAATTCGGCGGCTTTCCGCCCTGAAAGGCGTCGGCGTCTGGACAGCCGAAATGCTGCTGTTGTTCTGTATGCAGAGGCCGAATGTCCTCAGTTACGGCGATTTGGCAATTCAGCGCGGTATGAGAATGGTATACCACCACAGAAAAATTGACAAAAAACTGTTTGAAAAGTACCGCAGAAGGCTATCCCCGTATTGCAGCGTCGCCAGCCTGTATTTTTGGGCAGTCGCCGGCGGCGCAATACCCGAAATGAAGGACTACGCCCCGAAAAACACGAAAAAGAAAGCGAGCAAAAAATGACCTACACTTACAAGTACAAATCCCCTCTCGGCGATATGACAATGTCGTCCGACGGCGAAAATTTGACGGGGCTTTGGTTTGACGACCAAAAACACTTTGCGGTAAATATTAAGGGCGAGCGAGAGGGAAAACTTCTGCCTGTATTTGAAACGACAATAAGATGGCTGGACATTTATTATGACGGCGCAGAGCCGGATTTTATGCCGCCTACTAAGATGGTTTCGACGCCTTTCAGACACATTGTGTGGGAAATACTGAAAACCATTCCCTACGGCGAAACGATGACCTACGGCGAGATAGCAAAGATTGCCGCAGAAAAATGCGGCAAGAAAACAATGTCCGCCCAGGCGGTAGGCGGCGCAGTCGGGCATAATTTCATCTCGGTAATAGTACCCTGTCACAGAGTAGTGGGCACCGACGGCAGCCTGACCGGGTACGCCGGCGGAATAGATAAAAAAATACGGCTTTTGAATATTGAAAAAGCGGATATGTCAAAACTCTATGTCCCTAAAAAAGGCACTGCGCTGTGATTTATTTGCGAGCGTAATGTAAAACTTTGGTTTTTGCTAAAATCAATGCAATTCCCCGCTTTTCTTTTGAATTTCACATTTACAATAAATTCTCAATTTGCTATAATGAAAAAAATAAAAGCGGAGGAAAATGTATGGATATTTCAACACTTATGAAAATTGCAACTTCGCGGGCGTCCGCAACGGCAATCAGCAAACAGACAAAAGCATCGTCGGACGATGTAACAAAGGTTTTGGCCCAGGTCATGCCGGCTCTGCTGGGCGGCGCGTCCGCACAGGCAACAGGCAAATCCACGGCAGAAAGCTTTGCAAAAGCCATAGCCGACCACGGCACACGGGATACAAAGGACTTGACAAAGTTCCTTTCAAATGTCGATGTTGCCGACGGCGCAAAAATCGTAAGTCACCTTTTGGGCGGCAACACCCGGGCAGTATCAAAAACAGTATCAAAATCAACAGGCGTTTCGGAAAAGGACGTAGCACAGGTCATGTCGCTTGCCGCTCCTTTGATGATGTCTATTCTCGGCCAGCAGAAAGCAAAACATTCGGACGGCTCGTCCGCTCTGTTGCAGGCCGTTATGTCGGGCGTCGCAAACAGCGGTATCACAGCCGGCGATGTGGTAAATCTGCTCGGCAAATTTATGAAAAAGTAACCTTTGTGCCCTGTTGTAAAACAGGGCTTTTTGTTTTAAGGGGTATAAATTATGAACATTCCTATCGACATAAGCAATGTTGTGCTGAAAACAGACAGGCTGACTCTGCGCCGGTGGCGAGAGAGCGATTTAGCCGACTTTTACGAGTACGCAAAGGTGGACGGCGTAGGTCAGATGGCGGGCTGGTCGCCGCACAAAGACCTTGATGAGAGCCGCAAAATTCTGTCGCTTTTCATAGACGAAAAGAAAACCTTTGCCATTGAGTACAACGGCAAGGCGATCGGCTCGGTCGGTGTGGAAAAGTACAAGGAGGCGCAGTTTCCGCAGCTTGACAATGTAAAATGCCGCGAATTAGGCTATGTGCTGAACAAGGACTATTGGGGCATGGGTATAATGCCGGAGGCGGTCAGTCGGATAATTGATTATCTGTTTGAAAACACCGACGCCGACGCTGTATTGTGCGGTCATTTTCTGTGGAACAAACAGTCTCGGCGCGTACAGGAAAAATGCGGCTTCGAATACTTGGCGACAGGTCCCTATATTACGACCTTCGGCAAGGAGGAAACCGAAAAAATGAATATTCTCACCCGAGAAAAATGGGAAAAATCCAAAAAATCGGGCGGATAACAAATGACGGCCGGCCGATACCGAGGTTGGATAAAGAAAAGCAACGTGCTTTAATTCATTCACGGCATTGCCGGGGAATAAAACAAGACATCGACCGAAAGGTTGATGTCTTTTTCTGTGCCTAAAAACCCTCGCCGGTTCACCACACTCATTTTTCAAAGCACATAATCTTTATTGCATAAATGGCATTGGTAATGTTCGTCATAACCGATTTCGATTTTCTTACCGGCATACTTTGCAATTACTTCATTGATAAACGGCTCCATACACTTATCATAGTAAATCAAATAAGTGTCGTCTGTCTTACGATATACAACTCTGCCTCTTGGGTAAAAATCAAAATCAACAAAGTATTTATGCCTATAATTCTTTTCCCAAATCTCAAAGTGGCTGAACGGATAATTGAGAAAATCACCGTAGTTTTCTGCGTTTTCCAAAGAGCATCCGTGAAACAAAAGTTCTCCGTTCGCAAAGAAAAACAATGCCGGGCCCGTATTTGAAATATTCATATATAAATTTCCTTTCAACTGATAAAAAACATTGTATTCTGTCGGTCTGTTCACCTGATTTAAAATTACATATAGAGCGAATAATATGCTCAACACGGACGATTCGCCGATATTCCGCATAATTTCTTCCGGCGTAATAGAACCCTCTACTATATATAATTCGTATTCAGCGTCAATTTCCCTCGGTGAAAACTTGACAGTTTACAAAAAATTTTCAAATAAACCCCGATGCTCATACAACGGATTGCATTGGCATCGGGGGATGAAATTATTTACGGAAAATCAACCTATTACAGGTTAAATTTCACAACCGCACACAGAGTTTTTATTATCACATCAACCGTGCGCCGTTTTATTTCTTTTCGGGAAACGGCGACATTGTGCCAAACGAGTTTTGCGGCACATTTCGGATATTTGTCGCTGTCAACGGCAAAATATATCTCCCCTGCCACGCTGTCCGGGTTATTTTCGTCTGTGTTCCCAAAAGTGCCGGTCACGCCGACGGATATGTCCGTATCATAATATTCTCGGCTGACCTTTGCCATCTCACAGGCGGTCCGAGCCGAGTATACGCCGTTGTTTTCTATCGTCTCGGCTCTCACCCCGGCTTTTATCTTTGTCTCGTTTGAATATGTGACAAAACCTCCCTTGACGGCAGCCGACGAGCCCTCGTAATCCGTGACAGCCGAAATAACCGCGCCCGAAGTACAGGATTCCATTGAAGAAAAAGTCATACCCCCGTCAATGAGCAAGCCTGTCAATTCGCCGTCGTTTTCTGAGGCGAGAAAATTCAGCACGAAAGGTATAATGTCTTTGCCTCTGGATAAAATGCCCTCAGCTCCGCCAAAAATGTGATAATCCGGCGTGATGAGATATACCCGGGTATGTTTTTTTACCACATCTGCCGCAATAAAGCACCACAGCCGAGCTTCGCCGCCGAGAGAATTTTTAATCTCCTTAACACAGCGGTCGGCGTCAAAATCGCAGCCGTCCGTCACAATGTAGGATGTTTTCATTACGCCCTTTGCGGTGTTGTATATTTTCGCGTTTGAGCGTATGTAATCGGAAAACGGCAGGCTCTTATCCGTAACGCCGTAGCCCCGATTTTCAAACTCACGGCTGTCTAAGCCCAATTTTGCAAGGGTTTCTTCACACCATTTTTTGTCGGCCGGCAAAGCCTTTGTGGTGATGAAGGACATCGTATCGCAATAGCACGCCAAAATGACGCCGATTAAATAGTTTTTAGGAATGTCGATTCCCAACCCCACCGCATAATCGTATATAACCTTGGCGCAGGCAGACCGGGGAATGTTCAAATAGTTGTCCCAATTTCTCGACACCTTTGGGTGATGGTCAAAACAGCCGACGATTTTGTTGTCGTAGTCACAGGTGTGGTCGACTAAAAACAGCACATCGTCCTTTTCGATTCCAATTGGAAAATCGGCATCAAAACCCAGTTTTCCCCGCACCTTTGTGAAAAATTCGTCTTTGAAGTCCTCAATCAGCCGGTACTGTGCATTCACGCCCAGTTTTTTCAGTACGAATTCCAGCAAAACGCCCGACATCATGCTGTCAAAATCCCGCAGATTGTGGCCTATTATCTTGATTTTTTTGTAGTTTTTAAGTCCGTCAAAAGTCATTTTCTTTACCTCTGTATTATTTTAGAGCCTTGTATTCAAAAATGCAAGAAAATATGATATAATCGACAAAAACGGAGGTAAGGCGAATGAGAATAATGGCTGTCGATTACGGCGAGAGCCGCACGGGCATATCCGTGTGCGACCCGACCGAATTTATGGCGAGCCCTGTGGGCATAATAAAAGAAAAAAACACGCTGAAAGCGATAGATAAAGTATGTGAAAAGGCGGCGGAACTCAAAGCCGAGCTGATAGTTGTCGGTCACCCGTACAATATGAATGGCACACGAGGCGAAAGGGCGGAAAAATGCGAATTTGTGGCGTCTGAAATCGAGAAAAAAACAGGTCTAAAAACAATTTTGTGGGACGAGAGAGCCACCACGGTAACGGCTCTGAATATGCTGTCGGACAGCGGTACATACGGCAAAAAGCGCAAGGAAGTGCTGGACGCAGTGGCGCGGACAGTCATTTTGGAAAACTATCTCGCCTGGAGAAAAAACCACCCGGGAGAAATCGAAAAGCGGCAAAACGCATAAAGTCTTTTCGCTTTTGAAATAAAGCGGTAAAAAATATATCGGCATAATAACATCAAAACAGCAAAACGGACAACCTCTCGGCTGTCCGTTTTTTTGTTAAACCGTATTAAATTGCGTCCTGTTCGGCTTTGATTCTCTTTGTGATTTTGTTGAGCATATTGTATGTCACAAAAGAAATTGCGAGCACAACTATACCGAATACAAAGTCGAGCGTATATGCGCCGGTGAAATCATAGATATAGCCGAAAATAGACGATGCAAACGCCATAACTATACCGTTTATAGCCTGGAATTTAGACAGGAAATTTTTGTACTTGTCCGGGCCGTAAACCTCTAAAAGAACCAGCGGCGGTACGGTTGTACCGAATGAGTATACAAGGCCGAAAAGCAAAGAGGCGCAATAAATAATTGCGATGTTCTTTGCACCGACGATGAAAAGCACCATTGATGTGCAGATTACGACAAGACCCATCGAGCAGGCCTTGAAAATGCCCAGCTTGTCGGCGAGCGAGCCCATAAGGAGCTTGCCGCCCACATTGCCTATCATTGAGATAGAAGAAATTGTAGCGCCGACCGTGAGTGTGTAGCCGATTGATGTGGCAAATGTCGGTATCTGGTTCATAAACTGTGACATAATAAGACCGCAGATTATGGCGACAATGGCAAGTGCAAAAATTGACGGCGGCATTTGATAATCCTTTGCGGCCGGCTCAGAGCCTGTCCGTGCCGTTTCTGCTGTCTCCTCATAGCCGTAAGGAACCATACCCTTTTCCTCCGGTGAAACATACAGGAAAAGCATTACAGGTACAACGATGAGCACCAAAGAGACCGCACCTATCATAAACGCGGCAAAACGCCAGCCGTTTGCGTTTACAAAACCGGAAACAACCGGGCCGAAAACCGCGCCCGCAACGCCCGACGCAGCCATTGAAAGGCCCATAGCCGTGCCGGCGGATTTCTTAAACCAGTTTGAAATAATAACCGGGATAATTACAAGCACCGAGCTGAAACCGATACCGGCGAGTACGGCGACAATGTAGAATTGCCACAGCCGGTTGAACATCGGCATCAAAAGGTATGGGGCGGATCCAAACGCCGCCATAGTGGCGACAAACATCTTCGGTTTGATTTTGCCGCTGAAAAAGAGCTTGGATGTGAATCCTACGGCAAAAGCCTGTGAAAAAGCTCTGATTGTATAGTAAAGCGACATATCGCCGGCTCGGTAGCCCATATCTTTTATAATAGCGGAAAAAAGGATACCGTTGCAGTTGATGTGGATACCTACAAAGCCGCCTTGCATTGCGATAAGCGCAATCATAACAAGCCATGCATAGTGGAGTTTTTTTGATTTTTCCATGTTCTCTCCTTAGTTAAATTATTAAATACATACTTTATAATTATATAATATGAACTATTATAATTCAATAAAAAAATAGCCGTATTTTACAATACGGCTGAAATTTTTACTGTGAAAGCTTCTCAATGGCTGCTTTTACTCTGGCAACAGTCTTTTCCTTGCCCATAGCCGCGCCCAGCTCTACGCCGCCGCCCGGTGTGAACTGTTTGCCGGAAACGGCAACACGGAACGGATAGTATACAACGCCGTTCTTGACGCCGAGCTTTTCAATGAGAGCTACAACGGCTGTCTTGATGTTGTCCTCTGTCCAATCCTCTATACCCTCGAGTACCGGCAAGAGCTCTTTCAAAACCTCTCTTGAATTTTCCACGGTTGTCTTCATTTTCTTGTTTACATAAAGGTCTGTGGAGTATTCAGGCATTTCGTCGATGAAGTCGACCTGTTCAGATACGTCGGAGAGCATTTCGCATCTCGGCTGCAGGAGTGTGGCGAGAATATCCATATCCACATCACTCTTGACCGTCTTTCTGATGTACGGGATAACCATATCTCTGAATTCGTCGTGAGACAGCTCGCGGATGTATTCGCCGTTGAGTGATTTGAGCTTGGCCATATCGAAAATAGCCGGGCTCTTTGAGATGTTAGCCGGGTCAAAGATTTCCTCCAGCTCGCTGAGAGTGTATTTTTCCTTATCGCTCTTAGGTGACCAACCGAGCAGAGCGATATAGTTGAGAATAGCCTCTTTCAAGAAACCCATTTCGACCAAGTCCTCATAAGAGGCGTCGCCGTGTCTCTTTGAGAGCTTGTGGGTGGCGTCTCTCATAACAGGCGGGCAGTGTACATAATCCGGGATTTCCCAGCCGAACGCCTGATAGAGAAGATTGTACTTAGGGGCGGATGAAAGGTATTCCTGGCCTCTGATAACCGGGTTGATGAGCATGAGATGGTCGTCGATAACATTGGCAAAATTGTATGTCGGCATACCGTCTGCTTTAAGACAAACCTGGTCGTCCAATGTGGAGTTTTCTACGGTGATTCTGCCGTATACAAGGTCGTCAAAATATGTCTCGCCCGTCTGGGGAATCTTCTGTCTGATTACATAAGGCTCGCCCGCGGCAAGTTTTGCCCGAACCTCCTCTTTTGAGAGGTTGCGGCAATGTCCGTCATAGCCTGTCGGCTGACCGGAGAGTTTTTTGATTCTGTTGACTTCCTCAAGTCTTTCAGGAGTGCAGAAGCAATAGTAGCCGTGTCCTCTCTCGACGAGTTCTTCGGCGTACTTTTTATAGATAGCCTTTCTCTCTGACTGAACATAAGGGCCGTACGGGCCGCCGATGTCCGGGCCTTCGTCCCAGAAAAGATGTGTTTCTTTAAGTGTGTTGTATATGATTTCAGTTGCGCCTTCCACCTGACGAGTCTGGTCTGTGTCCTCTATTCTCAGCAAAAAGTCGCCGTGATTTTTCTTGGCTGTAAGATAAGCGAACAAAGCTGTGCGCAGGTTACCCACGTGCATATAGCCCGTTGGCGACGGGGCAAATCTTGTTCTGATTCTGTCAAGTGCCATGTCATATCCTCCGATAAAATATTATTGATATATATAACATCTTATATTATAAGACTGTTTTTGTCAATTGAAAAACCGTATAAAGTGTGGTATTATAAATTCAGATTATCTTTAACAATATGCGAGTGTCCGCCACAGGCGGAATTTTACATCATTTACGCGTCGCATAAATACATGCAAGGAGGTATCAGTATGGAAAAAGATAATGCTCGTCAGAGAGTGCTGTCCGGTATTCAGCCGACAGGTACATTCACACTTGGAAATTATTTGGGGGCTGTCCGTAACTGGCCGCTTTTGCAGAATGAATACGACTGTGTATACATGATTGCCGACCAGCACTCAATAACCGTAAAGCAGGAGCCGAAGCTTTTGAGACAAAGGACGCTCGAGGCCGGCGCAATGCTTTTGGCGTCGGGTATCGACCCGGACAAGAGCCTGGTTTTCATTCAGTCTCAAAACCCGGCCCACTCACAGCTGTCGTGGGCTCTGTCCTGTTACACAATGTTCGGCGAGCTGTCGAGAATGACTCAGTACAAGGACAAGAGCGCAAAACACGCCGATAACATAAACGCCGGCCTGTTCACATATCCGGTTTTGATGGCGGCGGATATTCTCATCTACAACGCCCACAAAGTCCCGGTCGGTGCCGACCAAAAACAACATGTTGAGCTTGCCCGCGACATCGCCACCAGATTTAACAACCTGTACGGCGAGACCTTTGTTCTGCCGGAAAACCTGAACCCGAAGGTCGGCGCAAAGATTATGTCTTTGCAGGAGCCTACAAAGAAAATGTCAAAGTCGGACACCAACGAAAAAGCCACAATACTTTTGCTGGACGACGAGACAAAGATTATGAAAAAATTTAAGAGCGCGGTTACCGACTCTGAAAACTGCGTCAGATACGACGTTGAGAACAAGCCGGGCATCTCAAACCTTATGGGTATTTACAATGTCTTTACCGGCAAATCCTTTGAGGAAATCGAAAAAGAATTTGACGGTCTCGGCTACGGCGCATTCAAGGAGGCTGTCGGCACATCGGTTGTCGAAGGTCTGCGCCCGTTCCAGACAAAGTACAACGACATAATAAGCGACAAGGCCTACTTGCAGAAAGTGCTGACAGAAGGCGCGGAAAAGAGCTATGCCTACGCCATGCGCACAGTGAGAAAAGTATACAAAAAAATCGGCTTTGTACAGTTCGACAAATAACAAACCCACCCGTGAGAAATCACGGGTTTTGTTTTGCCTTTCAGCCGTAAAGAATGAAAAAACCACATCTTAGGTTTGTAAAACCCGAAAAAAGCGAGCGGTTTTTCAAAAAACCCAAAAAACCCAAATATAATATAAATTAAAATAATAATATAAACTATAATCAAAACATAAATATAATCAAAATCAAAGAAATAACAATATTTAGAATTTTAATATAATAAGCCGGGTACAAATTGTGTTAAGTCGGGTACAAATATGTAAAAAGAAAGTACAAAACGGGAAAAACATAAAAACGCCCCGCATTAAAGGTGCGGGGCTTGTATATAGGTTTTGTTAAAATATCTTTGTGTGAAAAGTATCACATTCTGTTTTTGTACATCTCTTTGTAGTAATCCCGATATGCGCCGGAGGTAACTCTGTTCATCCACTCCTCGTTTTCGAGATACCAATTTATCGTCAGCACTATGCCCTTTTCAAAAGGCGTCTCCGGGTACCAGCCCAAGTCGTTTTTGATTTTTTCCGGGTCGATGCCGTATCTTCTGTCGTGGCCTTTTCTGTCCTCAACATGCTTGATAAGGCTTTCGTTGATCTCCGGGCTGACCTTGTCGCTCAAAATCTCGATAATCTTTTTGACGATGAAAATGTTAGGTCTCTCGTTGTGGCCGCCCACATTGTAGACCTCGCCGAGTTTGCCGCCTGAGCAAACCATATCAATGGCTTTGCAGTGGTCCTCGACATAGAGCCAGTCGCGAATCTGCATACCGTCGCCGTAAACAGGCAAAGACTTTAACTGTTTGGCGTTGTTAATCATCAGCGGAATCAGCTTTTCAGGGAACTGATACGGGCCGTAGTTGTTTGAGCATCTGGTAATGTTCACCGGCATTTTATATGTGTCTCTGAACGCCTGTACATACATATCGGCGGAAGCCTTTGACGCGGAATAAGGCGAATGTGGGTTGAGCGGCGTTGTCTCGGTGAAAAAGCCCGTCTCTCCCAGCGCACCGTAGACCTCGTCGGTCGATACCTGGAGATACTTTTTGCCCTCCGCCCATTTTTCGCCGTCGTACCAAGCCTCTTTTGCGCACTGCAAAAGGTTGACCGTGCCCAAAACATTGGTGGTTACGAAAATTTCCGGGTTTGTAATGCTTCTGTCCACATGGCTTTCGGCGGCAAAGTTAATCACATAGTCAAAACCGTATTCGGCAAACAGCTTGCGCACAAGGTTCTTGTCGCATATATCTCCCTGTACGAATATGTGTCTTTTGTCGTTTTCAATGCTCTTCAAGTTCTCCAAATTGCCGGCGTAGGTGAGTTTATCCAGGTTGACAATGAGAATGTCGTCGTGCTTTTTAAGCATATACATGACGAAATTTGAGCCGATGAAGCCGGCGCCGCCGGTAACAAGATATTTTTTCATATAATCTCCTTATATTTTTGCTTCTTTTAAGTATCTGCTTACGGCGTCCTGCCAAGTCGGCAATGGCTCGAAGCCGTTTTCAACAAGTTTTGATTTGTCAAGTCGTGAATTAAAAGGTCTCGCCGCTTTTGACAGGCCGTATTCCTCGGTGGTGACCGGGATGACCTTTGTTTTGAGCCCGTACTGTCTGTAAAATTCAACGCAGAAATCATACCAGGATATGTATCCGCCCTCGTTGGTGGCGTGGTAGTAGCCGTATTTGTCGGTTTCGCACATATCCACAAGCAGCCTTGCCAAGTCGTAACAGTATGTCGGCGTGCCGATTTGGTCGTTGACGACTCGGACTTCGTCGTGGGTTTTGCCCACATTTATCATCGTCTTTATGAAGTTTTTGCCGTTTAAGCCGAAAACCCATGCAATTCTGACTATAAAGTATTTTTTAAGAGTTTCCGCCACGGCGATTTCGCCCTCTAATTTGGTCTGTCCGTAGACATTCAGCGGCTTGTAGTCCTTGCAGTCCGGTTTCCACGGCTCTGTGCCCTGACCGTCAAAGACATAGTCGGTGGACAGATAGAGCATTTTGCAGTCCAGCTCTTTGCAGACATCGGCAATGTTTTTTGTGCCGCCGGCGTTTACCTTTCTGACTTCGTCAACCTTGTCGTCGTCCTCCGCCATATCCACGGCAGTCCATGCGGCGCAGTGAACAACTGCGTCCGGCTTTATCTCTTTTATCACTCGGTTTACGGCTTCCCTGTCCGTAATATCCAGCGAAACATAAGGCATATTTGTCACGGCTGAGCCGTCCGCAACGCCGCTGTAACACGGCAAAAGGTCGGAGCCCACGCCTTCATGTCCTCTTTTTGCCAGCTCGTTCATCACATCGTGGCCGAGCTGACCGTTAACTCCGGTTACAAAAAATTTCATATATCCCCCGTTATCAGTATTTGAGCATATCGTCCGCCACTCTGTACAGGTGTTGGCCGTACGGGCTCTTGCCGTATTTTTTTGCGCTTTCCAACAGCTGTTCCTTTGTGATCCAGCCATTTTTATAGCCTATTTCCTCCGGAGCGGAAATTTTGATACCCTGTCTTTTTTCCACCATCTGAACGAAGTCCGCCGCCTCGACGAGAGAATCCATCGTGCCGGTGTCGAGCCAGGCAAAGCCTCTGCCCAAAAGCTGAACATCTAAAATGCCGTCCGCCAAATACATTTCGTTGAGGGTGGTGATTTCCAGCTCGCCCCTCCGCGACGGCTTGACCTGTTTTGCCTTTTCGGATACGCCCGCCGGGTAGAAATAAAGCCCCGTGACCGCGTAGTTTGATTTAGGCTGTGTCGGTTTTTCCTCTATGGAAGTCACTCTGCCGTCCCGGTCAAAACCGACAACGCCGAATCTTTCCGGGTCCTGCACATAGTAGCCGAAAACCGTGGCTCTGCCGTTTGTCTCGGCATTTTCCGCGGCGGCTTTGAGTATTTTTGAAAAGCCTGCGCCGTAGAAAATATTGTCGCCCAAAATCATTGCGCCGGCTTCTCCGCCCAAAAATTCCTCGCCCAGCAAAAATGCCTGTGCCAGACCGTCCGGTGACGGCTGTACCTTGTAGGTGAGGTTTACGCCGAAATGCGAGCCGTCGCCCAAGAGCGTCTCAAATCGAGGGGTGTCCCGGGGCGTGGATATTATGAGAATATCCTTTATGCCGGCAAGCATAAGAGTAGACAGCGGATAGTACACCATCGGCTTGTCGTATACAGGCAAAAGCTGTTTTGATGTGACCATTGTCAGCGGATAAAGTCTTGTGCCGGAGCCTCCGGCGAGAATAATACCTTTCATTTGGTTGCTCCTTTATAATTTGAATCCCCATTTGGAAAAATAGATAAACATTGATTTGAGCTGGGTGAAAAACCGCCTTTTGCTCGTTGCCGTCTCTCTGTGCCAAAAGTGAGTGACAGAGGCGCACGGCGCATAGTAGGCTTTGCCCTTTTGTTTTGCGCGCATTGTAATGTCGGCGTCCTCGAAATACAAAAAGTAATCGCTGTCAAAGCCGCCTATCTCCTTAAAAACATCCGTGCGTATCACGAAAAAACAGCCGGTGCAAAAGTCTATTTCAAAACTCTCGTCCTGATTTGCCGCGCGCATTAAATAGTCGTCTTCATACTTTTTCAAAAACGGCAGACGGATTCGCCTGGCGATAAGAGATAAAAGCCTCGGGCGTTTTTTTGCTATGTACTGCACAGTGCCGTCCGGGTTTTCTACCTTTGGGCAGGCTATCACACAATCCGGGTGGCTGTCCATAAAATCGCACAGGTTGTCTATCGTGTCGCCGTTTATGAGGATATCCGGGTTTATGACAAAGTGATATTTTGAATCTATTTTGTCCAGCACCCGATTGTGACCTCGCCCAAAGCCCACATTTTCCCCAAGGTC
This sequence comes from Oscillospiraceae bacterium, assembly GCA_029007985.1. GTDB lineage: Bacteria > Bacillota > Clostridia > Oscillospirales > Ruminococcaceae > RGIG3102. The sequence goes on from JAQXIW010000030.1 coordinate 15,596, forward strand.
GATGTAGTTGACGGCGAATTTCTTTTTTAGCTGTTCGTTTATTTTTTCACGGCTGTTGTTGTCGATGACATACAGAGAGAAATTGTCCCCCGTGTTGTCGACGACCGACTGTACCGTTTTTATTGCGTCTTCGGCTTTATTGTAGACCACAATACTGCCCGACAGTTTATAATCCTTCATCAAAGCCTCCGATAAAATAACATCCATGTCATATTTTACTATTTTTACCGTATTTTATCAACAACTAATACTTTTTTCTTTTAGAATGAGTGTACAAATTGTAAACATTCTGTTATAAATTCTCCGCCGCAAAATGTGAACAATAAATGATAATTGACGCCCGTTGTTTGACATTTGATTTTCTGTGTTATAAAATCAAATAAAACAGTATTTTCGGAGGGTTAAAATGACCAACAGAGATATAAAACAAAGGGCAAAGGCGATTATTAAAGATAATTTGAAAACAATTTCCCTTGTGGCGATAATTTATACCGCCATAAATTCTGCGGTGTCCAATTTGCTGACGGGCTTTCGGGGCAGCATTCTGCGGGGGCTTGTGAGCGCGGTGGTTTCCGCCAGCTCTCGGTGTTTCTATCTTAGGACTTACAACAAAGGCCGCGCCGACGCAACCGACACATACGAGCTTTTCACATACAGAGATGTGCAGTCAAAGCTGTTTAATCTGATGTTTGTGTATTGGATTGTGTCCTGCATACTTTCGATTATCATGGGATTGGTTGCGGCTATACCGGTCCTGAACATCGTCATAATGTTAGTCTGTGCTTTCATCTCAATGTTTATGAGCATTATCTACGATTTGTTTGTGCTGAACACGGAATATTCTGCCGGTCGGTATCTCAAAGCGTCGGTCAAATATATGGGTGAAAACTTTATCGACTACCTTGCATTTGCAATTTATGTAAACATTATACCTTGCATTATCGCCGGTCTTATCGGCGGCGTGCTGACAGTATTTTTCGGCACATTCGGCACAATTGTCGGGTCTCTGGTGACCGCGCCTATTTCAGCATACATCTATGTGGCAAGGGCGGGATTTATTCTGAAAATCGTACCGGACGAATGGATAGCCGGCTACGCGCCGTTTTAATTGAATATAACAAAACAAAAAAGGCTCTCGGTGAGAGCCTTTTATTTATGTCTTGTATTGTTGTTACATATAAGCCTTAAAACGACCGGTACACATAGTTTTTGTCGACGGCAGTGTTTACGCCCGGGCAGGAGCCGGAGCCTGTGTACTGCCAAATATCATAGTGATATTTGAAATCCGTCTGTGATGTGTAGTGGGCGACCCAGATTGAATACTGTGAAATCCGTGAGAAATTCAGCTGGTAGTAGAACCAGGTCTTTGACCGATAGATACCGGCTCTGTATCCCGCGCTCTGAATTGTCTGACAGAAAGCCTTTGCAACCTCTGTGCGCAAGGTCTGTGACAGGCCGTCCGCCCTGCCGTTTTTGGCGGATGTGGAGTATTCCGAATCGAAATAGATAGGCAATTCCAGACCGTAGCCGGTGTCCCTCAGCGCCTTTACACACAGAGATGCCTCCTCAACCGCTTCGGCGGCGGAAATCGCCTGTGAGAAGAAGTACAGACCGACCTTGAGCCCCCGAGCCTTTGCGCCTCGGATATTCTGTGCAAATGTAGGGTCGACGACCAGCGCGCCCGTGCCGTAGCCGCGGTAGCCCACGCGAATGATTACCTGTGTGACGCCGGATTCCTTGACCTTGTTCCAGTTGATGTTGCCGTTCCATTTTGAAACATCTATTGCCTGGGTGACGCCGGTGCTCAATTTGCCCCGGGAGTCAAAGAAATAGGATACGCCCTGTATAACCTGTGTGCCCTTTACGGCGTTGCCGTCTTTGTCAAAATAGTATCTTGCGCCGTCCAAAGTCTGCCAGCCGTAATAGACGGTGACCTTGACATCCTCTTTTACCGTCGTCTCGGTTACTTTAACTATGTCCGCGTACCGAGAATTGAGAGAGCCGTCTTCGTTTGTGAATTTGACGGTGACTTTTTCGCCCTTATCCGACGATGAAGCGCTGTCGGACGAGGTTGAACCGGAGGAAGAGCCCTGTGACGAGCTTTCGGATGAGCTGCCCGACGATGAAGGCGTCTGTGACGACGAGCCGCTTTGGGTGCTGTCGGAGGAGCCTGCCGATGAAGAGTCGGAAGAGGACGGAGCGTCCGATGAGCTGTCCGGCGTGCTTGAAGAACTTTCCGAGCTGCTTTGTGAGTCCGACGATGTTTCCGTCGATGAGCTTTCAGGCGTCTGTGATGAGCTCGGCGGTGTCACCTCTGATGACGGCGGCGTCGGCTCGGATGACGGCGGCGTCGGTGTTTCCGGCGGGGTTCCCTGTGAGGAACTCTCCGGTGTGCTGTCCGTGCCTTCGCTTTCGCCCTCCAAAAGCATTATTTCATAGCCTGTGTCAATGTTTGTCAGCACAAGCGTTCTCGCAAAGATGTTTTTATTGCCTCTCAAAATGCCCATAGAGTCGACCGACAGGGCTGCGGACGCCGGCCGTGTATTGCTGTACCGGTAAATGCCGGTGATGTTGCCGTTTGAATCAGTTTCGGCATAGTATTTTGTCAAATTGCCGTTTTTGTCTTTGAGTCTGCCGTTCTCTGTTCCGTAAGGGGTAAAGGTATACTTTTTGACATCGACGGTCTTTGTGACCTCCTTGCTGGAGGACGCCGCATACTCGACGGTGTCGGTGACCTTAGGCGGCTGTGAAGGAGTCTGGGAGGCGTTGCCGAATGAGGCGTCTTCCTTTGAAGCGTCGATTTCGGATTCGTCCTTAATCAAATCCTTTACGTCGATGACGACCTTTTCGACTTTTTTCTGTACTTTGACGGTGATAGGCTCCGGCATTATATAGTATTCTTTTTCGGCTATGGAGACCTCGTATTCGCCGCTGTCGATTTTAGTCAGGTGCAAATAGCCGTCGTCGACTTTCCAGTCCTTGTTGTAAGAGCCTTTTTTCGCCTTTACATTGACGGAAAATTCCACGCCCTCAATGAGTTTGCCGGTCTTTTCATCCACTATCTGAACTTCCAAGTCCTCTTCGGCAGAGCCGGCTTTCAGCGCAACCGTGACAGTGCGCGCCAGCCTGTCCGCCTCGGCTTTCTTTACGCCCAAATCAATGAGGCGGTCGGAAAAATCCAAATTGCCTATGTACGCCGGCTTTTCCGCCCGTACGGCGACTTCGCCCGGCCGTGTTTCCGTGCCCGGTTTGGCAAAGCCCATGGCGGTGATGCCGCAAAACGCCACAACGGCAACGCACAAAACAGCTCCGGCAATTTTCTGCGCGCCCGTCAACGCGTCTATGCCCAGTGACCGGGCCAAATTTTTATTGTGTTTTTCGCTCATTGTATCTCCTTAATCATACGGTGAAAAATCGCCGTCGTAGCTTGAATCGCCGCTTTGGGTATCGCCCCCGCCGGCGTTTGAAATGTCAAAAGTATAGGTGTCGGTGAACTTTTCAATCTCTTTCACCTTTTCTTTTTCCCCCTCGACAGTCACAAGATGCAGATTGTGAGCCTCGTCGTAAAAAAGGTAGGTGGCGCAGTAGCCGTCGGAGGCTCCGTCTGTGAAATTGCCGGTCACCACGCTGGTCTCGTATTTGCCCATCTGCAAGCCGCCGTTGATGCCCAGTCTCGACAGCCCCTCGTCTATGTAAAAATCCCTGTACGCCTGGGCGGTGTATATCAATGTATAGAGAGCGGTGTCCGTACCGCTCATGTCGAT